>NZ_JBHSOA010000018.1:147063-242359 GCF_042655885.1 Streptomyces chlorus | reverse complement strand
CACGATCTGACAGCCCGACGCCGTCAGCTCCGCGATCTGCTGCAACGTCGCCCCGATGTCCGAGGTCCGCGTCGTCGTCATCGACTGCACCGACACCGGCGCATCCCCGCCCACCGCCACCGACCCGACCTGGATCTTCCGGCTCCTGCGGCGCGGAGCCAGCGTGGTCGGAACGGACGGCATGCCGAGAGAAATCGCAGTCATCTGCTGTGCAACCCCAAGTCGTGGATCAAGGTCCGGCTCCCGGTGAGCAGCGGGCTCCGCGCTCCGAGATTACGGCACCGCCATCGGCCCCGGCACATCCCGGCCGTAAACCCATCCAAAGGGCGATGGCCCGGAACGAAAGGGTTCCAGGCCATCGTGAACGGCGGGTGTCCGGCGGATGCGCACCGGACGGTCCTACGAGATCCGTATCGGGTTCACCACGTCCGCGACGAGGACGAGGAGGGTGAAGCAGACGAAGACACCGGCCACCACATAGGCCACCGGCATCAGTTTCGCCACGTCGAACGGGCCCGGGTCGGGGCGGCGCAGCACCCTGGCGAGGTTGCGGCGCAGCGACTCCCACAGGGCGCCCGCGATGTGCCCGCCGTCGAGGGGCAGCAGCGGGAGCATGTTGAACAGGAACAGGGAGAGGTTGAAGCCCGCGAGCAGCATCACGAACATGGCCATCTGCTGCGAGGCCGGGATGTCGAGCGTGGCGATCTCGCCGCCGACCCGGGCCGCTCCGACGACGCCCATCGGGGAGTCCTGCTCGCGCGGGCCGTCGCCGAAGGCGGCGTCCCACAGGGCGGGCACCTTGGACGGCAGGGCGGTGAGGGAATCGACCGCGTCGCCGACCCGGTCGGTCATCCAGACCACGGAGTCGCCGAAGTCCTGCTTCACGACGCCGGTGGCCGCGCTGAAGCCGAGGAAGCCCGCCTTGACGTACTCGCCCTCGACATAGAGCCCGTGGGAGTCCTTCTTGGCGACCAGGTTGGTGGCGATCTTCGCCTGGAGGGTGACTTCCCGGCCGTCGCGGTCGACGACGACCGGCACGGCCTTGCCGGCGCTGTCGCGGATGAGGTCGGACAGCGTGGCCCAGTCGTCGGTCCTGACGCTGTTGAACGCGACGATCCTGTCGCCCGCCTCCATGCCGGCCGCGGCGGCCGGGGACCGGGGGTCGGACTGTTTGCACTCGTCGCGGTTCTCGCTCTGCGAGATGACGCAGGGGGAGACCGAGCTGACGGTGGTGGTCTGCTGCTGGATGCCGAAGCCCATCAGCACGGTGAGGAACAGCACGACCGCGAGGATCAGGTTCATGAACGGGCCCGCGAACATCACGATCACCCGTTTCCAGGGTTTCCGTGTGTAGAACAGGCGCTTCTCGTCGCCGGGCTGCAGTTCCTCGAAGGCGGCGGAGCGGGCGTCCTCGATCATGCCGCGCCACGGTGAGGTGGAGCGGGCCTCGATGCGTCCGTCGGCGCCGGGCGGGAACATGCCGATCATGCGGATGTAGCCGCCGAACGGGATCGCCTTGACGCCGTACTCGGTCTCGCCCTTGTGCCGGGACCAGAGGGTCGGGCCGAAGCCGACCATGTACTGGGGCACCCGGATGCCGAACATCTTGGCGGTGGAAAGGTGTCCCAGCTCGTGCCAGGCGATGGAGAACAGCAGGCCGACCGCGAAGACGACTATGCCGAGGATGAACATCAGGGTCGTCATGCACGCGCCTCCGCGCTCGCCGTACGGGCTGTCAGTTCCCGGGTCCTCGCTCGCGCCCAGGTCTCCGCTTCGAGGACGTCCGGGACCGTCAAAGAGGTTCCCGGCCGGGGGGTGCCGTGCTCCTCGACCACCCGGGTGACCGTATCGATGATCCCGTTGAACGGCAGCGCGCCGGAGCGGAACGCCTCCACACACTCCTCGTTCGCCGCATTGAACACCGCCGGGGCGGTTCCCGCGAGCCCGCCCACGTGCCGGGCCAGGTTCACCGAGGGGAAGGCCTCGTTGTCGAGGGGGTGGAACTCCCAGGTGGACGCCTTGCTCCAGTCGAAGACCGGGGCGGCGTCGGGGACCCTTTCGGGCCAGCCGAGGCCGATGGCGATGGGCCCGCGCATGTCGGGGGGCGTCGCCTGGGCCAGTGTCGATCCGTCCGTGAACTCAACCATCGAGTGGACATACGACTGCGGGTGTACGACGACCTCAATGCGATCGAAGGGAATGTCGTACAGGAGGTGTGCCTCGATGACTTCGAGGCCCTTGTTGACGAGGGTCGCGGAGTTGATCGTGATCACCGGGCCCATGGCCCAGGTGGGGTGCGCCAGGGCGTCCTCGACGGTGACGTTCGCCAGTTCGTCCCTGGTACGGCCGCGGAAGGGGCCGCCGGACGCGGTGACGACGAGCTTTCGGACATCCGCGCGGGTTCCGGCGGCCAGCGCCTGGAACAGCGCGGCGTGCTCGGAGTCGACGGGGATGATCTGTCCCGGCGCGGCCAGCGCCTTGACCAGCGGGCCGCCGACGATCAGCGACTCCTTGTTGGCGAGCGCGAGGGTGCGGCCCGCCTCCAGGGCGGCGAGGGTCGGGGCCAGTCCGATGGAGCCGGTGATGCCGTTGAGGACGGTGTGACAGTCGGAGGCGGCGAGCTGCGTGGCCGCGTCCGCTCCGGCCAGGATCTCGGGCAGCGGCTCCCCCGCGCCGTACCGCGCGGCCAGCGCGTCGCGCAGCGCGCCGACGACGTCCTCGCGGGCGACGGCGACCGTGCGCACCCGCAGCCGGTGGGCCTGGTCGGCGAGGAGCGCGACGCGGCCGCCGTTGGCGGACAGGCCGGTGACGCGGAAGCGGTCGGGGTTGCGCAGTACGAGATCGATGGCCTGGGTGCCGATCGACCCGGTGGAGCCGAGGATCACCACGTCCTTGGGGCCGTCCCCCGCCACGGGGTCGTACACCAGGTGCGGGTCGGCGAGCGGAGCTGGAGCGTCGGTCATGGACCCCATTGTGTCCGGTCGCGGGTACTGCCGGGGCCCCGCCCCGGCAGCTCGTGCGTCATGGTCTGCGCCGGCGTTCCGTCACCGGGTCTGCCTGCTCCGTCCCCGCTCCGTCCCTGCTCCGTCCCTGCCCCGTCCCTGCTCCATCCCTTCTTCCTCCCGGCTCCCTCCCGGCATCGCCTGCGCCGGCCGGCCCCGGGCCACCGTGGCCGGCCGCCTCAGCGGATCGGCCGGTGCTGGTTCTTCCGGGTGCTCGGGCCGGGCGCGGCGTCCGCGATCCAGGGGCCGTCGCCCGAGGGGTCGATGACGCCCTGCTCCAGCCAGGTGTACGTGCCGGAGAGCACGCCCTTGACGACCCTGCGGTCGATGTCGTCGGTGTTGGTCCACAGCCGGTCGAAGAGCTCCTCGACGCGGACGCGGGACTGACGGCAGAAGGCGTCGGCGAGCTGGTAGGCCTCGCGGCCGTTCTCGCCGCGGGTGCGCAGGAGCTCGGCGCGGACGCAGGCGGCGCTCATCGCGAACAGTTCGGCGCCGATGTCGACGATCCGGCCCAGGAAGCCCTGCTTGGTCTCCATCCGGCCCTGCCAGCGGGACATGGCGTAGAAGGTGGAGCGTGCCAGCCTGCGGGCCGCGCGCTCGACGTACCGCAGATGCGGCGACAGGTCGATGCCGTGCTTGAATTCACCGTAGGTGCCAGGGAGTTGCCCAGGCCCCGCGACGAGCTTGGGCAGCCACTTCGCGTAGAAGAGGCCGGCGTTCGCCCCCGCCCTCGCCTTGTCGCCCAGGCTCTTCTCGGGGTCGATGAGGTCACCGGCGACCGACAGGTGGGCGTCGACGGCCTCCCGCGCGATCAGCAGGTGCATGATCTCGGTGGAACCCTCGAAGATGCGGTTGATGCGCAGGTCGCGCAGGATCTGCTCGGCGGGGACCGCCCGCTCCCCGCGCTCCCGGAGGGAGTCGGCGGTCTCGAAGCCGCGTCCGCCGCGGATCTGGACCAGTTCGTCGGCCATCAGCCAGGCCATCTCCGAGCCGTACAGCTTGGCGAGCGCGGCCTCGATGCGGATGTCGTTGCGGTTCTCGTCGGCCATCTGCGAGGACAGGTCGACTACGGCCTCCAGGGCGAAGGTGGTCGCCGCGATGAACGCGATCTTCGAGCCGACCGCTTCGTGCAGTGCCACCGGTTTGCCCCACTGCTCGCGGGCCGCCGACCATTCGCGGGCGATCTTCAGGCACCATTTTCCGGCGCCGACGCACATCGCGGGCAGGGACAGCCGTCCGGTGTTCAGCGTGGTGAGCGCGATCTTCAGGCCCTGCCCCTCCTCGCCGATGCGGTGGGCGGCGGGGACCCGGACGCGGTGGAAGCGGGTGACGCCGTTCTCCAGGCCGCGCAGGCCCATGAAGGCGTTGCGGTTCTCGACGGTGATGCCCTCGGAGTCCGCTTCCACGACGAACGCGGTGATGCCGCCCCGGTGGCCCTCGGACTTCGGCACGCGGGCCATGACGACGAGGAGGTCGGCGACCACGCCGTTGGTCGTCCACAGCTTCACACCGTCGAGGACGTAGGATCCCCCACTCCCGGCTCCGCTCGAGCCGGAGGTGCCCCCATCGTCCGGGACGGCGGTGGTGGCGAGCCGTGCCGGGTCGGAGCCGACGTCGGGCTCGGTGAGCAGGAAGGCCGAGATGTCGGTGCGGGCGCAGCGCGGCAGGAAGGTGTCCTTCTGCTCCTGGGTGCCGAACATCTTCAGCGGCTGCGGGACGCCGATCGACTGGTGGGCGGAGAGCAGGGCACCGATCGCGGGGCTGGCGGAGCCGACCAGGGCGAGGGCCTTGTTGTAGTAGACCTGCGTCAGGCCCAGGCCGCCGTACTTGGTGTCGATCTTCATGCCGAAGGCGCCGATTTCCTTGAGGCCGGTGACCACCTCGTCGGGGATGCGCGCCTCACGGTCGATCAGGGCTCCGTCGATCCGTGTCTCGCAGAAGTCGCGGAGCTTGGCCAGGAACTCCTCGCCGCGCTCGGCGTCCTCGTCGGCCGGGAGGGGGTGGGGGTGGATGAGGTCGAGCCGGAAGCGGCCGAGGAACAGTTCCTTGGCGAAGCTGGGCTTGCGCCAGTTCTGCTCCCGGGCCGCCTCCGCGACCTGACGGGCCTCACGTTCGGTGACGGTGGGTCGGGACGGAGACTCGGGTGTTGCGGACATGAGGCTCACCTCGCCGCGTATCGGAAGGTATGCGGAATGTAGGGGGTTCGGCTCGGCACCGGCCCCGAGGATCGTTTCATGCGATCTTGGGGTTTACGTTACCGATTGGTGCCACCCGTACGTATCTACCCGATTCGTAGCGACCCCGCCACCCTTCGTGCACCCGTTCGGCCGACCCGTCGTGGTATCCCGGCCGGGCCGGACCCCCTTGGGGTGACGGCGGCGCGTTCGTGGCAACCTGGGTGGCCCGGGGGTCCGGCCCACCCCTCGGCCACAAGTGACGGACAGGTCGGCACACCTCAATTGTCGAAGCGCTTCGATAGATGTATGGACACGCACCCGTGCTGGTATTAGGGTCGAGTCATCGTTCGAGCCACCCTCACCCGTCCCATCGTCCTGGCGCACTGTCGAAGCGCTTCACAACAATTGGAGAGCTGGATGGTCACCCTCGCCGAGGTCGCCCAGCACGCCGGAGTCTCGGCGAGCACGGTGAGTTACGTCCTCAGCGGCAAGAGGTCCATCTCCGCGAACACCCGGCAGCGGGTCGAGGAGAGCATCCGCAAGCTCGGGTACCACCCGAACGCCGGGGCCCGCGCCCTGGCCAGCAGCAGGTCCAACATCATCGCGCTGATGGTCCCGCTGCGCACGGACATGTACGTGCCCGTGATGATGGAGATCGCCATCGCCGTGGCCACCACGGCCCGCGCCCACGGGTACGACGTCCTGCTGCTCACCGGCGAGGAGGGCCCCGACGCGGTGCGCCGCGTCGCGGGCAGCGGACTCGCCGACGGGATGATCCTGATGGACGTCGAACTCGAGGACGAACGGCTGCCGTTGCTGCGCGGCGGGGACGCCCCCGGTGGAGCGCTGCCGGGCGTACGGGCCGACCAGCCGGCGGTGCTGATCGGACTGCCCGCCGACACCTCCGGCCTGACCTGCGTCGACCTCGACTTCCGGGCCACCGGGGCGCTCTGTGTGGAGCATCTGGCGAAGCTGGGGCACCGCGACATCGCCGTCATCGGCGAGGCCCCCGCGGTGTACGAACGGCACACCGGCTTCGCCGAGCGCACCCTGGAGGGACTGCGCTCCGAGGCACGGGAATTGGGGGTGCGGCTGCTGCACCGGCCGTGCGAGGGCGGCTACGACGCGATGGCCTTGACGCTCGCCCGGATCCTCGACGAGCGTCCGGGCACCACCGGGTTCGTCGTACAGAACGAGTCGGCGGTCGAACCCCTGCTCGCCCTGCTGCGGCAGCAGGGGCGGGCCGTGCCGGAGGACGTCTCGGTGGTCGCCGTCTGCCCCGAACAGGTCGCCGTCCAGGCCTCGGTGCGGCTGACGTCGGTCGCCATTCCCGCGCAGGAGATGGGCCGGTACGCCGTGGAGCACCTGGTCGCCAAGCTCGACGGGCGGGGCGGGGACGAGGTCGTACTGATCGCGCCCGCGCTGACGGTCCGGGCGAGTTCGGGCCCGGCCCCCACCCGGGCGTAACCCGCCCCGCCCCGCCGTCGCTCCTCCGGGGGTGGGCGGCCGGCCGCCCACCCCCGGAGACCGGGGTCAACTGTTGCTGACCGTCAGGTTGTTGGTGCGGAAGTCCAGGCCGCCGGGCGACGAGGTGATCTCGTAGCCGAACTGCACGTCGCCGATGGTCTCGTTGCCCATCCAGCCCTTGGTGTCCTTGATCCAGTCGAGGATCGGCAGGATGTTGACGGTCCCGGAAGTGGAGTGGGACGTGCGCAGGAACGAGAAGACCTCGTTGGCGCCGTTGTCGCCCTTGTAGACGTTCCAGGTGTGCCCGCCGAGGCTGACCGTGCCCTGCGGGCCGCCGAGCGGGCCGACGGGGCCGTACTGGTTGACCCAGAGCATGATCTCGTAGTCGTAGTCCGTGTCCCAGATGTCGTACGACGTGTTGTACGCGCCCGCGGACGGGACGGTGACGTTGTAGCTGCTGGTCAGCGAACGGAGCGAGTCGATGGGCTTGTTGACCACCTTCTTGGCGTTCGGATACGACTTGATGCCCCCGGTGCCCGGGTGGTTGGCCCACGCGCCCCAGTTGGTGCCGGAGTTGGCCCAGACGCACTGGCTGCCGGCGCCGGAGCCCCAGATGTTGTTGTAGAGGATGTAGCCGTTCAGCGTGGTGTTGCCCCACTGGTCGCAGGAGCTCCAGATCGCGGCGTGGGCGGGGGCGGAGGCCACGCCCACGGTGATGCCGAGGGCGAGGGCGGGGGCCGCCAGAACCGTGCCGATCCTGCTCAGGATGTTTGGTGCCATGGGGTTCCTTCCATGGGTGGGGGGAGAGCGCCGATGTCACCGCGCCTTCAGGGTGAGGACGCGGTCTTCGTGGGCGACGAGGTCGAGCGGCTCGACGCCGTCGGAAGTCCTCAGTTCGATGCGGACGGTGCGGGTGGGACGCAGGACGGCGGTGGCGCCGTCCTGCGTCCAGGTGAGGTCGAGGACGGCGCCGAAGCGGGTCCGTACGCCGTGCAGCGCCCCGCGCGGGTACTGGGCGGGCGGGGCGGGCAGCAGGACCAGCCGGTCGGGGGCGGACTGCACGAGCGCCTCGATCAGCACGGCCGGGAGAGTGTGGGCGGCATCGGCGTTGTAGACGTCGCGGTGGGGGTAGTGCGCGCTCATCAGGGAGGCGTGGAAGAAGTCGCCGTCGAGGACCCTGCCGAGGGCACTCGCGACCCGTTCGGCGTCGCGGAGGCGAGCGGCGATCAGGGCGTGGTGCAGGTGGCCGTGGGCCGAGTCGTTCTCGGGGCCGCGCAGTTCGAGGGCGCGGTGGGCGGCGGCGGCCAGGTCCGGGGTGTCGTAGGGAGTGATCTCGTGCAGCGGCCAGACGGCGTAGAGGTGGCTGAGGTGGCGGTGGTCGTAGGCGTCGGTGAGGTCGGGCCGGGCCCATTCGGCCAGTGCCCCGTCCGCGTTGATCCGGTGCGGCGGGAGCCGGTCGGCGAGGGCCCGCCAGCGGTCGGCGTGCTCGGGGTGGCGGTCGGCGGCGGTGCGCAGCGCGTGCCGGGCGGCGGAGAGGTCCATGGCCGCGTTGACCGTGCCCCAACCGGCGTTCGCGGGACGGTTCTCGGGCGAGTAGGAGGGGACGACGACCAGATGGCCCTCGCCGTCGGTGCGGGTGAGGAAGTCCTCGTAGAACAGGGCGACTTCGGCGAGGACGGCGGTGGTGCGGGAATCGTGCTCGCCGCGGGTGTCGTCGTGGTCGACGAGCGGTCCGAGGAGCCAGTCGGCGCCCGCTGTCCACAGGTGCAGCGGGTACTCGCGGTTGAAGTGGTACGCGTGCCCGGACTCGCCGTCGGAGTGCGCGGGCGCGACCACGCCCCGGGCGCCGAAGACCTCACGGGCGTTGTCCCGCCAGTCGGGCAGCTGGCGTTGGACGAGTGATGCCAGTGCCTCGGTGACCTCGGGAAGGGCGGCCGCGGCGGCGGAGGCGGTCTGGAGGTTGAGGTTGGCGTCGTTGGTGAAGGCGCCGGACCAGGCGGTGTCCCAGTCGCCGGTCCACAGGCCGGTGAGGCGGGGCGGGAACAGGCCGCCGGAGGACAGCAGGTGGTAGCGGCCGGCCGCGAAGAGGCGTTCGAGCCCGGCCGCGCTGCGCGGTCGGGCCAGCAACTCCGATCCCGGCAGGGCGCGTTCGGCCGGGTCGGCGGCCAGGTCGAGGGTGACGCGCTCGTAGGCGGTGCGGTGGAGGGACAGGTGGCGGGCGAGGAGGGCGTCGTACCCCTGGGCGGGGGACCCCGGCCCCGCCCCCGCTTCGTTCTCGCGCTCGCCGTGGTCGACCAGGTCCCGCAGGGCGCGTCCCTCGGCGATCACGTCCGTCTCCCCGGTGTGCCGCCGTACCCGGGTGAGCAGGAGCACGGACCGCGCGCCCTCGACCCGCACGCCCGGCGGGGCGAGCGTCGTCGCGCCGCCGGTGGCGGCGACCAGGGTGACGCCGGTGTACGCCAGGTCGCTGCCCGGGTAGCGGGCGCGCAGGCTCAGCAGGGCGCCCTCGGCGGTGAGGACGGCACCGTGTCCGACGCCGAGCCCGGTGGGGGCACCGTCGAGGCGGTGGTCCAGGCGGATGTCGAGGGTGAGGTCCGGCCCGGTGACGTACTGGACGATCACGTCGTCGGCGCGGGAGACGAAGACGCGGCCGGTCCGGCCGGCGCGGGTGGCCTCCGCCACTCCGGTACGGAAGTCGACGGCGCGGCGGCGGAACGGCGGGGCCTCGGTGTCGTCCTCGGCCCGGCCCGTAGTGCGGTCCGCGGGGCCGTCCTGGGCGCCGTCGGGTCGGCGCAGGCGTACCTGGAAGGCCGGGTGGAAGGGCCGTACCCACTGGAGCGGACGACCGTCGGTGAAGGTCTCGGCGGCGCTCGTGTCCCCGGCGAGCAACCGGTCCTGGAGCGCGGGCAGTTCGCCGGCCAGCCGGGGCGGCAGCCGGTCCTCGTCGGCGCCGACCGGACGGACCAGGGTGTGGTGGGTGACGATGACCCGTTCGTCGTCCGGGTCACCGAACACAAGGGCGCCGTGGTGGCCGTTCCCGCTCAGGAAGGCGTCCTCCCAGCGGGCGGCGGGCCGTGGTTCCCAGGTCCCGTGGACGGGTGCGGTGTCCTTCATGGGCGCGTTCATGAACGCGTTCCGGGGTGCGTTCATGGGCGCAGCACCGCCGCGCCGTGGCGGCCGAGGGTGACCCGGTCGGTGACGTCCGTGCCGGTGAGCAGGTCGTGGTGGGTGCCCGGCAGGTCGACGGCGACCGGTTCGCGGCCGTGGTTGAGCAGGAACAGCAGGTCGCCCCGGCGTACCGCCTCGACCTGGTCGGGGAGCCCGTCGAGCACCGGCCGCACGCCCGCGCCGGCGGCGATCCGGGTGAGCAGATCGCGCAGCGCCTCGGGTTCGGGGAGCGTCGAGACGTACCAGGCGCGGCCCTTGCGCAGGACGGCGGGCAGTCCGTCGAGTTCGCCGCCCTTGTAGGCGGTCGTGGCGTCGGCGGTGCCGTCGGCCTCCAGTTCCTCGGACCACAGGGTGCCGCGGAAGCCCTCGCAGGCGACGGTCTCCCCCGCGGCCAGCGGCCACCACTCGTGCAGGGTACGGATGCCGAAGAGGTCCCGCAGCCGGGCGTCCATGCCGCCGGGCCGCACCCGGTCGTCCTCGTCGGCGACGCCGGTCAGGAAGCCGCAGACGAGGGTGCCGCCGCCGCGTACGTGGGCGAGGAGGTTGTCGACGGCCGTGTCCGTGAGCAGGTAGAGCTGGGGGGCGACGATCAACGGGTAGGCGGACAGGTCGTGTTCGGGGTGGGCGAAGTCGGTGGTGAGGTGGGCCTGCCACAGGGCGCGGTGCCAGGCGCGCAGCATGCCGGGGTGGTCGACCTCGCGGGACGGCCGGGCGTCCTGGTCGCCGGCCCACCAGGAGTGCCAGTCGTGCAGTACGGCGATGCGGGCGGTGCTGTGCGTGCCGGTGACGTGCGGGGCGATCCGCGCCAGGTCGGCGCCGAGCCGCGTGACCTCCTGGTACGTACGGCCCTGCTCGCCCGCGTGGCTCACCATTCCGGAGTGGAACTTCTCCGCGCCCTGCCGGGACTGGCGCCACTGGAAGTAGCAGACGGCGTCCGCGCCGCGCGCCACTGCCTGCAGGGACCACAGGCGGTTGAGGCCGCGGGGTTTGGGGTGGTTCACCCCGCGCCAGTTGACCGCTCCGGCCGCCTGTTCCATGAGCATCCAGGGGCCCCGGGCCTGGGAGCGCGTCATGTCCTGGACCAGGGCGCCCTCCTGGGCGCCGAAGGGATCGCGCGGGTCGGGGTAGAGGTCGACGGAGACGGCGTCCTCCTCCTCGGCCCAGCGCCAGGCGTCCTGCCCCGCCCACAGCGGCATGAAGTTGGTGGTGACCGGGAGGTGCGGGGTGTGCCGGCGGACGATGTCGCGTTCGGCGGCGTAGCACTCCAGGAGCATGTCGGACGTGAACCGCTTGAAGTCCAGCACCTGGGTGGGGTTCTTCAGGTAGTGCGGGTGGCGGGGCGGCATGACCTCGGCCCAGTCGCCGTAGCCCTGGCTCCAGAAGGCGGTGCCCCAGACGGTGTTGAGGGCGTCGAGGGTGCCGTGGCGCTCGCGGAGCCAGTCCCGGAAGCGGGCGGCGGCCTCGTCGCCCCAGTCGTAGGTGCAGTACTCGTTGTTGATGTGCCACATGGTGAGGGCCGGGTGGCCGGCGTAGTGGGCGGCCAGGTCCTCGGTGAGGGCGGCGGCGTAGCGGCGGTAGGTGGCGCTGGAGTGGGAGAAGTGCTGTCTGCCTCCCCACCACTCGGTGCGGCCCTCCTCGTCGCTGGGCAGGGTGTCCGGGTGGAGGTGCCCCATCCAGGGCGGCGGCGAGGCGGTCGGGGTGGCAAGGACGACGCCGATGCCGGCCTCGTGCATCAGGTCCATGATCCGGTCCAGCCAGGCGAAGTCCCGCTCCCCCGGCCGGGGTTCGAGCTTCGCCCACGAGAACACGCCCAGTGTGACGGTGTTGACGCCGGCCTGCTTCATCAGGCGGACGTCCTCGTGCCAGGTCTCCTCGGGCCACTGCTCGGGGTTGTAGTCGCCGCCGTAGAGGATGCGCCCGCGGGTGGCGTCGCTCAGTCCGGGCATCAGGTCCGCTCCCGGTGGGTGAGGGACGTACGGGGTGTGCGGGACGCGTGCATGACCTACCTCGTTCTGCGGGGGTCGGAGGGCGGGACGGCCCGTGGGGAGCGGGACGGCCGGTGGGGAGCCGCGGTGGTTGGCCGGGGCTCCCCCTCCGTCAGCCCTTCACGGCGCCGGTGAGCATGCCCTTCTTGAAGTGCTTCTGGACGAAGGGGGACAGCACGGCGACCGGGAGCAGAGCCATGACCATGACGGCCATCTGGACGGCCAGTCCCGACAGCTGCCCGGTCCTGATGGCCTGGCCGAGGCCGACGGGGGCCTCCTGTTTCTGGACGAGCTGGATCATGACGTTCTGCAGGGGCAGCATGTTCTGGTCGTTGAGGTACAGGGAGGCGTTGAACCAGGCGCTCCAGTAGCCCACGGCGTAGAAGAGCGTGATGACCGCGATCACCGCGCGGGACAGCGGCATGACGATCTGCCACAGGATGCGGAAGTCGCCCGCGCCGTCGATGCGGGCGCTGTCGATGAGTTCCTGCGAGATGTTCATGAAGAAGCCGCGCAGGACCAGGATGTTGAAGACGCTGATCGCGCTGGGCAGGATCAGTGCGAGGTAGGTGTCGGTCAGGCCGAGGGTCTGCACCAGCAGGTACGTCGGGATGAGGCCGGCGCTGAAGAACATGGTCGCCAGCAGCGTCATCAGGATCCAGCGGTGCCCGAGCGAGTCGGTGCGCGACAGGCCGTAGGCGCAGAGCACGGACACGGTCATCGAGAACAGGGTGCCGACCAGGGTGACGCCGATACTGACCAGTGCGGCCCGGGTGACCTGTCCGCCGCTGAGCAGTTCCTGGTAGGCGATGAAGGTGATGTCCTTGGGCACCATCACCAGGCCGCCGGCCTCGTCGATGGTCCTGCGGGTGGACAGGCTGGTGACGATCACGATCCACAGCGGGAAGACGACCGCCAGGCAGGCGAGGGCCAGGATGATGCCCTTGCCCGCGAGCCCGGCCCTGGTGGGCGCTTCCTCCCACACCGGGCGGGGCGGGGCGGCCCAGCCCCGGACCTTGTGCGTCGTGGGTTCGTCGATCACGGCGGTCACTTCTTGTACACCCCCTGCTCGCCCATGAGATGGGCCACCTTGTTCGCGGCGAGGACCAGACCGAGGCTGACCACGCCCTTGATGAGGCCGGCGGCAGCCGCGTAGCCGAAGTCCTGGTTGCGCACGCCGTTCCACCAGACGAAGGTGTCGAGGACCTCCGACGCCCCTGGTCCGACGGCGTCGCGTTGCAGCAGGATCTGTTCGAAGCCGACGGTGAGCGCGTCGCCCACCCGCAGGACGAGCAGCAGCGCGATCACGGGCCGCAGCGCGGGCAGGGTGACGTGCCACATCCGGCGCCGGCGTCCGGCGCCGTCCATGGCGGCGGCCTCGTACAGGTCGGGGCTGACGGAGGCCAGCGCGGCGAGGAAGACGATGACCCCCCACCCGGCGTCCTTCCACACGCTCTGCGCGGTGAGCAGGAACATGAAGGTGTCGGGGTTGGTCATGACCTCCAGGCCGTCGTGGCCGTTCTGGCGCAGGAGCTGCGAGAAGATTCCCGCGCCGCCGAACAGCTGCTGGAAGACGGCGATGACCAGGACCCAGGAGAAGAAGTGCGGCAGGTACAGGATGGCCTGCGCGACCGCCCGCACCCGGGGCCTGATCACGCTGTTGATGAGCAGCGCGAGCAGGATCGGGATCGGGAAGAACAGCACGAGCTGGAGGAAGAAAAGCACCAGGGTGTTCTTCAGGGCGTTCCAGAACGCCGAGTCCTCCATGATCCGCTGGAAGTTCTCCAGTCCCACCATGGGGCTGTTCAGCATCGAGACGACGCCGTTGTCGCTGATGTAGGGGTCGTAGTCCTGGAAGGCGACGACGTTGCCGAGGATCGGCAGGTAGTTGAAGACCAGGACCAGTGCCAGGGCGGGCAGGGTCATCAGCAGCAGGACGCGGTCGCGCCGGTATCTGAGCCGCAGGCTCAGTCTGCCCCGCTTCTCCCGGGGTGGTGCGTCCGGGGGGCCGGCGGCGTCACCGGACGCCGCCGGCCCCCCGGCCGGCTTCGCGGCCTCGGCCTTGCTCCGAGGCACCGTGCTGTGCGACACGGCGGTTCTCCTTGCCTCGGTCCCGGGTCAGCCGGCCGCCGGGCCGTTCTCGTCGAGGATCTTCTGATACCAGTCGCGCAGCTTGTCCCCGCCCTTGCTCTTCCAGTCGGACACGGCCTGCTGCATGTCGCCGATCTTCTTGTGGCCGCGGACGATGTCGTCCTCGAGCTGCTCGAAGTCGTTGGAGAGGCTGGTCAGACGGGAGGGCTCGGTGATCTGCATCCCGTAGAAGGGGGTCTTCCTGGTGAAGGCTCCCATCCGCTGCTGCCACTCGACCTGCCCCTTGGCGACGTTCGCGAAGTCGGGGTGGGCGATGGTCGGGGCGGGGCTCGCCACCATCACATAGGCGTTGACGACGTGGTTGTTGCCGGTGTCGTTCTTGACCGGGACGCCGTCCTCGACGCTGTAGTGGGTGCCCTCGACGCCGTAGTTGGTCAGCATGAACTCCTTGGTGCCGTACGGCGCCGCGGTGACGTTGGCGACCGCCAAGGTGTCGCGGATGACGGCCTCGGATGCCTTCTTGTTGACGAAGGCGAAGATGTTGGCCGGCTGCGTCGCGTACAGCGTGGGATCGCCGCCGCCGTGGCCGAAGATGTCCATGCCCCAGATCTCGAAGTCCGGGTTCTGGGTGGCCTGGGCCGCGGTCAGGCCGTACCAGCTGGAGATGTCGTTGTTGTAGATCAGGAACTCGCCGGCGGCGAACTTGGTGCTGGGGTCGGTGGCCTGGCTCTTGCCGAGCTTGAAGTCGGGGTGCACCACACCGGCGGCGAACAGCTTGCGGGTCCATTCCAGGGCCTCGAGGTACTGCTCCAGCTCGGCCCGGTAGACCAGCTTGCCCCCCTCCTCGATCCAGCCGAGCGGCTTCTCCTGGCCGGAGGGCACACCGAACGTGTTGAACGCGGTCCACTTCATGTCGCCGCAGGCCCACCGCTTCGCCTTCGCGTTGGTGGCGTCCTTGGCCAGCGCCACGAACTCGTCGGCGGAGGTGGGGAGGTCGTAACCCTCCTCGTCGAAGATGTCCTTGCGGTAGTACGGCACGATGTTGGTGACGTAGGAGGCGGGCATCGGCAGGCCGCGCAGTTTGCCGCCGAAGATGGAGCGCTGCCAGGCGTCCGTCGGGATCGCCGCGAGGTTCGGGTACTCCTTGACCTTGTCCCCGGACAGGTAGGGGCCGAGGTCGGCGAACTTGCTCGTGATGGCGCTCGGTATCTTGCCGCCCATGTTCCAGCCGGGGATCACCACGACGTCCGGGACGTCGCTGGAGGCGAGGACCGCGCCGAGCTTCTGGTCGTAGGTGTTGCCGTCCTGGTTCTGCCAGGCGACGTCGACGCCGATCAGGTCGTTCATGGCCGTGTAGTAGGCGTTGTCGCCCTTGGGCGGCGAACCCCAGAACGGCGCCATGATGGTGACCTTGCCGCCCTTGCCGAGCTTCTTCGGCACCGAGGTCTTCAGGCCGGCGAGGTCGAGCTTGCCGGTGAAGCCGACCGCGGAGCCGTTCTTCGACGCGATGTCCGGGGTCACCACGCTGCCGGCCACGAAGGCCGGGAGGATGTCCTTCGCGTCCTTGCCCGAGGTGGTGCCCTCCCGCGAGCCGCTGTCCGCACCACCGCACGCGGCGAGCAACGGCATTCCCCCCGCCACCGCCGCGGTGGCGACCGCCGTGGAGGCGAGGAAACTTCTCCGGCTGGGCCCGGAGGAGGTGGAGGCGTTCGGCGTCATTGCGTCAACCCTTCATGGCGCACCAGGACACCCGGCGGTAGGCCGTCGGCTGCGGTGTCTTCACTGGAACTGGCTGAGCCGAAGCGGTCGTTCGGAGGGAACGTGCCGGGGAGGCGGCCTCGCAGTCGAAGCGCTTCGATGTTGCTGCGAGGTTAAGTGAACACCCAGGGACGCACAAGAGTTGCTTACAAGATTCCTCGGAGGTGCACCGAGGAACTGCAAGAGCACCATGCGCACAATGCACGCGCACTCTTCAAGGAAATGTCCGCGAGATTCCGCCGGCCGTCCGATCGCTCGCGCCCATGTCCTTGACACCCACCCTTCCCGGAATCAGCATCGAAGCGCTTCGAAAGCGCTTCGTCGTTCCACCGCAAGGGGATGTCCACGTGACCGCACCAACACCGCCCACTCCGCCTTTCCGCGATCCGCGCCTGCCGTTCGCGAAGCGCATCGACGACCTTCTGTCGCGGCTGACCCTCGAGGAGAGGATCGGAGCTCTGCACCAGTTCACACCCGCCGTCGAGCGGCTCGGCATCGCCGCCTTCCGCACCGGCCAGGAGGCACTGCACGGCGTGGCCTGGATGGGTCCGGCGACGGTGTTCCCGCAGGCCGTCGGGCTGGGGGCGACCTGGAACCCGGAGCTGGTACGCCGGGTCGGCGAGGCGGTGTCCAGGGAGACCCGTGCGATGCGTGCCCGGGACGAGCGGGTCGGTCTCAACGTCTGGGCGCCGACCGTCAATCTGCTGCGCCACCCCCTGTGGGGCCGCAACGAGGAGGGCTACTCGGAGGATCCCCGGCTCACCTCGGCGATCGCCACCGCCTACACCCGCGGCCTGCGCGGTGATCATCCGACGTACTGGCGGACGGCGCCGGTGCTCAAGCACTGGCTCGCGCACAACAACGAGACGGCCCGGGACACCACGTCCGGCTCGGTCCGCCCGCGGGTGCTGCACGAGTACGATCTGCGCGCCTTCCGGGACGCCGTCGAGGCGGGTGCGGTGGCCGGCGTGATGCCCGCGTACAACCTGGTCAACGGCCGCCCGAACCATGTCTCGCCGTATCTGCGCGAGCAGTTGCGCACCTGGACCGAGGAGGAGCTGCTGGTCTGCTCGGACGCCGGCGCGCCGTCCAACCTGGTCGATTCCGAGCACTACTTCGACACCCACGAGGAGGCCGTCGCCGCCTCGCTGCGGGCCGGGGTGGACAGTTTCACGGACCACGGCACGGACAGCTCGGTCATCGTGGGGCGCCTCGAAGCGGCGCTGCGGCAGGGGCTGTTGACGGAGGCCGAGATCGACGGCGCGGTCCGCCGGCAGCTCTCGGTGCGCTTTGGGCTCGGCGAGTTCGACCCGGGCGCGGACCCGTACGGGGGCGGCGGGGACGGCGGGGACGGCGGGGGCAGCCGTGTCCCGCAGGCGGAGGGGGGCGCCGACGAGCACGCCTTCGACACCCCGGAGCACCGGGCGCTGGCGCAGGAGGCCGCCGAGCAGGCAGTCGTCCTGCTGAAGAACGACGGCCTGCTGCCCCTGGCCCCGGCGCCCACCCGTGTCGCCGTGGTCGGCCTGCTGGCCGACGAATGCAAGCTCGACTGGTACAGCGGCACCCTGATCCACCGCTCCACTCCCCTGGAAGGGCTCTACGAGCGGTTCGGCGCCGAGCGGGTGGAGTTCACGGAGGGCGTGGACCGCGTCCTGCTGAAGACCTCCGCCGGCGCCTTCCTGCACGTCCCGCCGGCGCCCGACACCCCTGACGCGGCGCGCGGCGCCGAGGGCGCGCTGGATCCGGCGCTGCTCGCGGGCCGTACCGACCTGGCCCCGCTCACCACCGGGCCAAAGGGCACCGACCTCGCCCTGGTCGACTGGGGCGAGGGCGTGCTGACCCTGCGTGCCCCGGACGGCCGGTATCTGTCGGTCGCCGAGGACGGCTACCTCCGCGCCTCCGCCGACCAGCCCGGCGGCTGGGTCGTGCAGGAGACGTTCCGGCTGGAACCGCACGGTGGCGGTCACCTCCTCAGGCACCTGGGAACAGGACTCCCTGTGCAGGTCGCCGCCGACGGCGTGAAGGTTGCCCCGCAGAACCCCACTGCCGAGGAGAGCGCGGCTGCCGGGCAGGACGCGGCGGCCGGAGCCGGCCCCGAGGTGTTCGAGCTGATCGTCACCGAGTACGGCGAGGAGGCCGTGGTGCGGGCCGCCGCACGGGCCGACGTGGTCGTGGTGGTCGCCGGCAACGACCCGCACATCAACGGCCGGGAGACCGAGGACCGGACGACGCTCCGGCTGCCCGCCCAGCAGGAGCTGCTGCTGCGCGCGGCCCGCGCCGCCAACCCCAGCACCGTGCTGGCGCTGGTCTCCGCCTACCCGTACGCGGTCGATCCGACGGACCTGCCGGCGGTGCTCTGGACCGCGCACGGCGGGCAGGCCGCGGGCACCGCGCTGGCCCGGGTGCTCGCCGGTGACGTCTCCCCCGCCGGCCGGCTTCCGCAGACCTGGTACGCCGACGACGCCGATCTCCCCGGCCTGCTCGACTACGACGTGATCGGCTCCCGCCAGACCTACCTGTACTTCGGGGGCACTCCGCTGTTCCCCTTCGGTCACGGCCTGTCGTACGCGGCCTTCGCCTACGGCGACCTGACGGCGCGGGCCGAGGAGCAGGCGGTACGCGTCTCGTTCACGGTCACCAACACCGGTGCCGTCACGGCCGACGAGGTCGCCCAGCTCTACACGCGGGCCGTGGACCCCTCGGTGCCGCGTCCGCTGCGCGAGCTGGTGGCCCACCGGCGGCTGGCCCTCGCGCCCGGCGAGACGGCCGAGGTCGCCTTCGAACTCCCCCTGTCCGCCTTCGCGTTCTGGGACGTGGCGGTGGCCCGGTGGCGGGTGGAACCGGGCCGGTACGAGCTGCTGGCCGGCGCGTCCAGCGCGGACATCCGGCAGTGGTCCACCGTCACACTCGACGGCGAACCCGCCGCCGCCCGCGCGGCCCTCGAACACGGCCTGGACGCGGCGGACTTCGACGAGCAGAACGGCACCGTGATCGTCGACCGGAGCAAGGAGTCGGGCGACGCGGTGACGCCAGTGGCCGGACAGGAAGGCGAACTGGTCTTCCGGCGCTGCGACTTCGGGAACGGGGCGAGGGAGGTGACCGTCGAGGTGTCCGGCGAGGGCACCGTCGAACTCTCCCTCGACGGCGGCCCCGTGCTCGCCGGACTGTCCCCGTCGGCCCCGACGTCGGGCCCGTACGACTACGTCACGCTCGGCGCGCCCCTCGCTTCCACCGAGGTCCCGGCGGCCACCGCCGGCGTGCACGATGTGCGCCTGCGGCTGCGCGGCGCGCTGCGGCTCGCGCGGGTCGGCTTCTCCGGCTGAGGACACGAAGAAGCACGAAGAGGCACCCACAGGCACGGAAACGAAGGGGGTTCCGGCACCGGAAGGCACCGGACGCTGTTGGCGCATCCGGCGGACCCGGGGCATGAGTCCGCCGACCGTGACACTTTCCGGGAATGTGTCACGGTCGCGGCCGGAGTACCCGGCTCCGGCGGTACGGACTCGCGGAGCCCGGAACGCCAGACCGAATCGACCAGCAGCAGCCGGAAGGCATCGGTGCCGGGCCCCTCGCGGGCGACGCTCTCGCGTCACCCGCGAGGCCACCCGAAAACAGTTCCCGAGAACCGGGAACCAGCCGCCTGCCTCAGAGAGCGAGGCCGGTCAGGACCATCACCCGCTCATAGGTGTAGTCGTCCATCGCGAACCGCACGCCCTCGCGGCCCACGCCGGACTGCTTGGTACCGCCGTACGGCATCTGGTCGGCGCGGTAGGACGGCACGTCGCCGATGACGACGCCGCCGACCTCCAGGGCGCGGTGGGCCCGGAAGGCGGCCTGCAGGTCGTGGGTGAACACCCCTGCCTGGAGGCCGTACTTGGAGTCGTTGACGGCGGCGAAGGCTGCTGCCTCGCCGTCCGCCTTCGTCACCGTGAGGACGGGGCCGAAGACCTCCTCGCAGGAAATCGTCACGTCGGCCGGTACACCGGCGAGCACGGTCGGGGCGTAGGAGGCGCCGTCCCGCTTGCCGCCGGTGAGCAGGGTGGCACCGGCGTCGACGGCCTCCTGCACCCACGCCTCGACACGCTCGGCGGCGTCCTGGCTGACCAGCGGGCCGACGTCGGTCGCGTCGTCGGCCGGGTCACCCGTGACCTGGGCCTCCACGGCGGCGACGATGCGCGGCAGCAGCCTGTCGTACACGGCGGCGTCGGCGATGACCCGCTGCACGGAGATGCAGGACTGGCCGCCCTGGTAGTTGGAGAAGGCGGCGATGCGCTGCGCGGCCCGGTCCAGGTCCTCGTCGCTCGCCCAGTCGGCGAGGACGACGGCCGCGCCGTTGCCGCCGAGCTCCAGGGTGCAGTGCTTGCGCGGCACCGAGTCCATGATCGCGTAGCCGACCTTCTCGGAACCGGTGAAGGAGATCACCGGCAGCCGCTCGTCCTGCACCAGGGCGGGCATGCGGTCGTTCGGGACCGGGAGGATGCTCCAGGAGCCGGCAGGCAGTTCGGTCCCGGCGAGCAGTTCGCCGATGAGCAGCCCGGACAGCGGGGTCGCCGGGGCGGGCTTGAGGACGATGGGGACACCGGCGGCGATGGCCGGGGCGATCTTGTGGGCGCACAGGTTCAGCGGGAAGTTGAACGGCGCGATGCCCAGGACGACGCCCTTCGGGAACCGCCGGGTGAGGGCGAGCCGTCCCTGGCCGCCGGCGTCGGTGTCGAGCCGCTGGCCCTCTCCGCCGTTGAACCGGCGGGCCTCCTCGGCGGCGAACCGGAACACGGACACGGCCCGGCCGACCTCGCCGCGCGCCCACTTGATCGGCTTGCCGTTCTCGGCGGAGATCAGCCGGGCGATGTCCTCGGTGCGCTCGACGAGCCGCCGGCTGACGTGGTCGAGAGCGGCGGCGCGGACATGGGCGGGGGTGGCCGCGAACTCGTCCCGTACGGCGTACGCGGCGGCCACGGCCTCCTCGACCTGGGCGTCGGTGGGCACGCTCACCGTGCCGACGACCCGGCCGTCCCACGGGGAGGTGACGTCGAAGGAGGCCTCGCCGGTGGCCTGGCGGCCGGCGAGCCAGAAGGCGTGGGTGGAAGTCATAGGAATCCCGGCCCTTCCGCGTTGGGGTGGGTGCTTGGCCTGTCGCGTCCACGGTAGGGGCCCGCGGATGACGTGGCGTTTGTCCGAGTCGTAGCAGTCGGTCCGCGGCTCGCGCCGCTTTGGCAGATCGGTCGCTGACCCGTCCTGCGCGGCAGGCCTCCCCGGTGGCTGACCACCCGGGCTCGCGACTGACGGCGGCCGTGAGCCGACGACCGTCAGGCGGAAGCCGTCGACCGGAAGCCTGTCAGCCGGCGGTCGCCGGCCGGCGGCACGTCACTCGGCGGTACGCCGGCCAGAAGCCGGTCAGCCGGCGGCGCATCACTCGGTGGTCGCCGGCCTGCAGTCACCAGCCGGAAGCCATCGAACGGCGGCACGTCCTGGGCGGTCGCCGGCCTGGACCTGCCAGTCGGCGGACGCCAACCGGAAGCCGGCCGCCTGCGGCCTGCGGCACGTCAGCCGGAGCCTGTCGGCCAAGAGCCCCGTCAGTCGGACGACGTCGCCTTCAGCGCCAGCCACAGCTCCATGCGGACGTCCGGGTCGTCCAGGGAGCGGCCGAGGATCTCCTCGACCCGGCGCATGCGGTAGCGCAGGGTGTGGCGGTGCACGCCGAGGTCGGCCGCCGCGGCGTCCCACTGCCCGTGCCGGGAGAGCCAGGCGCGCAGCGAGGCGACGAGGTCGCCGCGCCCGGTCGCGTCGTGTTCGTTCAGCGGCCGCAGCAGCCCGTCGGCGAAGGCGCGGACGGCGTCGTCCGCGAGCAGCGGCACCACGGATCCGGCGGCCATCTGCTCGTGCTCCACCAGCACCCGCCCCCGCCTCCTGGCCACCGACAGCGCCTGTCCGGCCTGCTTGTAGGCGGCGGAGGCGGCGATGGGACCGGCCGGTGCGGAGAGTCCCACGACCAGTTCGTCCTCGTCGGCGCCCATGAGGGGTTCGTGGGCGCCCCCGGCGCCCCGCGCGGCCTCCAGGGTGGCCGCGTGGTCGCAGCACGCGGCCACGGCCGCGCCGCCGTCGGCGGCCAGTACCACCAGCCGCTCTCCGTCCGGCACCACCAGGACCGCCTCGCCGGAGCGGGCGGCGGCGGACTCCACGACCTCCTCGAGCGCGCCGAGGGCGTCCCCGTTCGGGTCGCCCTGGGCGCGGGCGGCGGGCGCCGTGCCCGTCTCGGCCACGACGATCCGGAAGGGCGCGTCCAGGAGACCGCCGTACAGGTGTCCGGCCACCGCGCGGGCGTGGTCCGGCTCACCGGCGAGCAGCATGCGCAGGACGGCGGCCCCGATCCGCTGTTCGGCGGCGTGCAGGGAGCGGGAGCGTTCCGTGGTCAGGGTGAGCAGCGCGACGGCGGAGTGGACGGCGTACCGCGCGGCGGTGCCGAGCGCCGCGGCGGTGCCGACGGCGAGCGCGGCCCGGGGGCGCCGGCCGGTGCCGAGGGTGTGCAGTTCGACCCGGTCGTCGTCCTCCGGCCCGGCGACGACCGACGAGGCGGGTGCGGCCCGCTCCCGCAGCCGCCGCACGTCGGCCGTGAGCCGTGCGGCGCGCCGGCCCGCCCACTCCGGTGCCGTGGCGACGACGGCGCCCGAGGCGTCGTACAGCGCGGCCCATCCGTCGACCTGGGTGGCGAGCGCGGCCAGCAGGCCCTCGGGCCCGCCGGCCAGCGCCTGCCGGGTCAGCTCCCGCTGGGCCGCGAAGCCCGCGGTCACCGCGCGGTACTGGTCGGCTGCGACGGCGGCGGAGACGGCCTTGCTGATCGCCAGGAAGGGCGTGCGGCGCGGCACCTCCAGGAGCGGCAGCCCCTCCTCGCGCGCGGCGTCGACCAGTGCCTCGGGGATGTCCTCGTAGTGGACACCGACGGCGAAGCCGAGGCCGACCACCCCCGCCTCCACCAGCCGCTTCACATAGCGGCGCATCGCCGCCGCATCCTCCGCGTCCAGCTTGAGCGCGGTGATGAGCAGCAGCTCGCCGCCCTCCATGTACGGCACGGGGTCGGCCAGCTCACTGGCATGCGCCCAGCGGACCGGCACATCGAGGCCGTCCTCGCCCGCGCGCACGGTCAGCCTGAGCGCGGAATGGTGTGCGAGCGAAGCGAGCGTCAGAGGCATGGCGCCTTCAGGTCGGCGGCGGAACGGTCGGTCGGGTGTCCGAGTCGGTGAGCGGTATGACGTTTTGGCCGTCACGTATGAACGACCCTTATCAATTCTGCCTCACCGTATGCACACTGCGTCGCCCCATACGCTCCGCTCCCGGCGCTCACCCACCCGCTGCGAACCGACCCGCCCGGACCCGCGCCACCCCGCCCGGCGCGCCCCTCAGCCCCGCAGGTCGACCAGCAGCGGCGGCGCGTGCTCGCCCCGGACGTCGGTCAGGGACAGCACCGCGTGCCCGGCCGGCATCGCGTGCGCGAGTTCGGACGCGGACCACCGCTCCCGCTCGACCTGCCGTACGGTGACCGCCCGCGCGGTCGGCGCCTTGCCGGTGATGGCCCGCCGCACCGCGTGCCAGGCCTTGCCCGCCGGGCTCTCCGCGATGATCTGCCGGTCGGTGACGTCCCGTGCCTCGGTCCACTCCTTGCCCCAGACCTCGGCGAAGTCCTGCCCGTCCCACGGGGTGAGCCCGGCCAGCGCCATCCTGCATCCGACGGTCCCGAGCAGAGGTCCGCGCAGTGGCCTCGCCACGTCGTCCAGGGTGCGCAGGGTGAGCACGGCCCCGGCGTTGGCCGACCGCAGCCGCTGGATGCCGCGTACGGCCTCGGGGGTGATGACGCCGGTCGCGTCGTCCAGCAGCAGGCAGGCGAACAGGGAGCGGTCCTCGCGCTCCGTCACGCTCGCCGTGAACTGGGCGAGAACGAGCCGCGCCAGCACCCGCGACGCGTCGGCGTGGCCCCGCGCGGGCAGGTCGACCCGGACCCGTACGGGGTGGTCCAGCGCCTTGAGGGTGAAGGGCCGGGACTGCCCGGAAGTGTCGAAGCCCTCGCTCTTGAAGAACGTCGCGAAGGCCGGCCGGTCGAGCAGCGCCACCCGGTCGGCGAGGACCCCGCCGACGTCACCGGGATGTGCCAGCTGCCGTTCCCGGGCGTCGAGTTCGCGCAGCAGCGACTCCTGTCCCGTCTCCGTCAGACCCCGGCGCAGCTCGGCGAGCGGGCCGGGTGAGCCGTCGAGCAGACCGCGCAGCTCGGGGACGGAGGGGAAGCGGCCGTGCACCGCGCGGAAGGGGCCGAGCAGCTGGGCGAGGACGGTGGTGGCGCGCCGGCTGTCGTTGCCGGGGTGCGGATCGGCCAGGTCGCCGACCAGTGCCTCGGCGAGGACGGCGGCGGCCTCGTCGGGGTCGGTGGTCCCGCCGTACAGGTCGAGGTCGTACACGGAGTCGGGGTTGCCGATCCGTACCACGACGTCGTACGCGTCGGCCGGACCCGCTCCCACGCCGGCGGCGCCGACGACGACCACGGCGGCGCGTCCGGCGAGCGCGTGCAGGCACAGCGACTCGGCGAGCGGCCGGACGACGGCGCCGGTCTTGCCGGAGCCGGCCGGTCCGACCGCGACCAGGGAGGTGCCCAGCAGTTCGGGACCGAGGGCGAGGCCGGCGCCCCGGTAGGCGTACGGGTTGCGGGCGTCGTCGGCGGCGGTGCCGAGCCGCACCTGCCCGGTGACCAGGTCGTGCCGGGCCTGCCGGGCGGGCAGGTCTCGGGCGCCGGACGGGTGCGGGCAGGCGGCGGCGCCATGACTGAGCACCGTGCCGGTGAAGGTCTCGAGAGGGTGTCGGCCGCTGTGTACGCCCTGCCAGGCGCGGGTGATCCGGGCGTGGTCGACGTCCCGCATCAGCCCGGCGCGCGCGTCGGCGGCGAGCCGGTCCGCCGCGTCGGTGGCGCCGGCGGCACGCAGCGCGGGCCAGGTGGCGGGGTCGTCCTCGGGGGCCGGCGGGCGCTCGGCGGCCCGGGGGGTGCGACGCCAGGCGGGCGGCCCGTAGCGCCGCCAGATCTCGCCCCATCGGCCGAGCCGGCCCACACCGACCATGAGGAGACCCGCGATCAGCACGTAATAGGCGTAGACCACCACGACGGCGGCGAAGCTGTGGGGTTCGACCCACGAGTCGGGGATCATCGCGTACAGCGGCAGCAGCCACCAGCCGCCGAGGTAGCCGTTCCACAGCAGCGACCAGATCAGCCAGCCCACCAGGAACGCGATCAGGGCCCCGCTGAACAGCTGCCGTCCCGGAATGCGCTCCGGTTCCTCCTCCGGGCGCGGCCGGTGGCCGAACCGCCACACGCCGGGCAGTGCCTCCGGGCGGGGGGTGCGCAGCCAGGTCAGGAACGCCGACCCGTCCGGCAGGGGCGGCATGCCCGGTGCCCTGGCCGGCCTCGGGGGCACCGGGGGCACCTCCGGTGGCCCGGCAGGGCGCGGCACCGGGCTCGCATGCGTACCCCGTGCGTCCTGCGTCCCGTCGCCGTCCATCGCCCTTGCCCCCTGAGCAGCCGCGCCGTTCACCATCAGCGAGCCAATCTAACGCCCCGGCAGGGCGAGTTCACCGTTCACCCGGCCGGGTCGGGCCACGGCGGCACTCCGCGCGGTGCCGGGTCCACGCCGAATCCCGCGCCGAATCCCTCGCGGTTTCCGGCCGTCACCGCGCGCCGCCTGCCCGCCACGCCCCGGGCCGCCGTCGCATCCGCCGCCTTTTCTCCTGCCCCCCGGCCCCCCGCTATGTCCACACCGGACAACCCGGCCCCCCGGACAACGCCCACATGGAGCATGCCCAGTCTCCCCTCCCCGCCCTAGCCTGCGAGAAAAGAAGGCACGTGTCCGTTACACCCCCCAGGAGCCCCTCATGACCGCACTTCCGCAGGAGCGCCGCGTCGTCACCGCCATCCCGGGCCCGAAGTCGCAGGAGCTGCAGGCCCGCCGTACCGCCGCGGTCGCCCAGGGCGTGGGCTCCGTACTGCCCGTGTTCACCGCGCGCGCGGGCGGCGGGATCATCGAGGACGTCGACGGCAACCGGCTGATCGACTTCGGCTCGGGCATCGCGGTGACCTCGGTCGGCGCCTCCGCCGAGGCCGTCGTCCGCCGTGCCGCCGCCCAGCTCGCCGACTTCACGCACACCTGTTTCATGGTCACGCCGTACGAGGGGTACGTGGCCGTGGCCGAGGCGCTCGCCGAGCTGACCCCGGGCGACCACGCCAAGAAGTCGGCCCTGTTCAACAGCGGCGCCGAGGCCGTCGAGAACGCCGTCAAGATCGCACGGGTGTACACCAAGCGGCAGGCGGTCGTGGTGTTCGACCACGGCTACCACGGCCGCACCAACCTCACCATGGCGCTGACCGCGAAGAACATGCCGTACAAGCAGGGCTTCGGGCCGTTCGCGCCCGAGGTGTACCGCGTACCGGTCGCCTACGGCTACCGCTGGCCGACCGGCGCCGAGAACGCGGGCCCGGAGGCCGCCGCCCAGGCCATCGACCAGATCTCCAAGCAGGTCGGCGCTCAGAACGTGGCCGCGATCGTCATCGAGCCGGTCCTCGGCGAGGGCGGCTTCATCGAGCCGGCCAAGGGCTTCCTGCCCGCGATCAGCAAGTTCGCCGCGGACAACGGCATCGTGTTCGTCGCCGACGAGATCCAGTCGGGCTTCTGCCGCACCGGTCAGTGGTTCGCCTGCGAGGACGAGGGCATCGTCCCGGACCTGATCACGACCGCGAAGGGCATGGCCGGCGGACTCCCGCTCTCCGCCGTGACCGGACGCGCCGAGATCATGGACGCGGCCCACTCCGGCGGCCTCGGCGGCACCTACGGCGGCAACCCGGTGGCCTGCGCGGGCGCGCTCGGCGCCATCGAGACGATGAAGGAACTGGACCTCAACGCCAGGGCGAAGGCGATCGAGACGGTCATGAAGACCCGCCTGACCGCGATGGCCGAGAAGTTCGACCTCATCGGCGACATCCGCGGCCGCGGCGCCATGATCGCCATCGAACTCGTCAAGGACCGCGCGACCAAGGAGCCGAACCCGGAGGCGACGGCCGCGTTGGCCAAGGCCTGCCAGCAGGAGGGCCTGCTGGTCCTGACCTGTGGCACCTACGGCAACGTGCTGCGCTTCCTGCCGCCGCTGGTCATCGGCGAGGACCTGCTCAACGAGGGCCTGGACATCCTCGAGCAGGCGTTCGCACGCGTCTGAACAGGTATTCGTGCACATCTGAGCTGCCGCCGGAGCGGGTGAGCCGCCCCGGCATCCACGACCGGGGCGCGAGCGGCAGAGCGTGTGAAGAACGTGTGCGGGGTGGATGGCAGGAGCCTGTTGACCCTGTCGTGGGCCCACCCCCTGCCGTAGGTTCTACCGGGACAAGAGATACACCCGCTCACAGGGAACTGTGAGCGGTACGGGCCGAGGCCTCCCCAGCTTCGACCTGGTCGTGCCCTCGCGCACACAACGGGAGCCCCCAGGTTTCGGGTCTCCTCACGATCGGACGGCCGCCCGCCCCAAACCCCCCGGGGCGCGCGGCGTTCCGATCCGGATGGCTGCCCACGCGTCACGCGCGGCAGGCCGTTCCCCGAAGGGCCAGTGCTCACCCCCCCCTTGCACTGGCCCTTCGGCGTGCCACGCCCCGCGCCTGGCCGCCGCGGTCGGCCGCGCGCCTGCGAAGCTGTGCACCATGCTGCTGCTCGGACCTCCCCTTCTCCTCTTCGCCCTGATCACCTGGCAGGTCGTCGCCGACGGCCCCCTGGTGGGCCTGGACGAGCGGCTGAGCAGTGCGCTCATCCACCCGGACCGGTCCTCCGAGCTGCTCGCCGGCCTCGGCAACATCGAGGTGGCCGTGCCCGTCCTGGTGATCGCGCTGGCGTACGTCGCGTGGCAGGGGCGTGCCGCGGGCCGGGACCGCTGGTGGCTGCCGCCCGCGGCCGGAGCCGTGGCGATGGTCCTGGTGCCGGTGCTCGTCGTGCCCCTGAAGGCCTGGACCGACCGCCCCGGCACCCCGGCCGTGCCCCCGGCGGTCGGCTACTACCCCTCCGGCCACACCGCCACCGCCGTCGTCGCGTACGGTGCGGCGGTCCTGCTCCTCGTCCCGCTGCTGCGCTCACCGGCGGTCCGCCGCGCGCTCCTGCTGCTCTGCGCCGCCCTGGTCGCCGGCGCCTCCTACGGGTTGGTGCGCCGGGGCTACCACTGGCCGCTGGACGTGGCGGCCGGCTGGTGCCTGGGGGCGGTCCTGCTGATCTGCCTGTGGCTGCTGGTCGGCCGGAACAGCCCTCGGCCGGCCGCTGACCGGCAGCCGGCCGATCAGCGGAAGTAGCCGTCGAAGGTCCGCTGGAACTCCCGGCCTCCGAGCCCCGGTCCCCGTTGATCGACCAGGTCATCGGGCCGCGCAGGTCGGACCAGGTGCCGTGGGGTGCGTACGAGCCGCAGTCCGGGTGGCGGTGAACTGCTGCCGGTCGGGGGGCGGACTGGGTCCAGGTCGAGACGTCGGTGGTGCCGGTCCCGCTCGCGCCGAGGTGGACACAGGTGCCGCGGACGTGGGCGGAGAGCGTGCACGGGGGGGGGCCGGCCGCACGGTCACGGTCTGCGCACACCGGGCGTTGTCGCCGCCTGCCGGGGTCGCCCTGAGCGCCGAACCACCCCTGCGGACGGGCAGGTTCACGGTTTTGCCGGCTGTACAGGTCCAGTCGTCGAGGCCGGATGCGAAGCCGCCGTTCCTGATGAGGTCCGCGTCGGCCGCACGGGCGGCCGACGGGACACCGGACGCGGCGGGAGCCGCGGTGGCGAGCACGGCCAGAGGACCGAATGGCTGAAACGGTCTGCGGCGATCCACAACTTCCTCCGGGTACGGGGGAAACGGGGAGAGGAGGCTGGGGGGCGGAGCGCCTTCGAGTCGATCCGGGCCACTCGGGTTGTCAGAGCCTCTGCCACTGATCCGTCGTCCTGTCGGCTACGCCTTCTCCCGCCCGGCGAGTCCTGCCACCGCCTCGTGCATGGCCAGTTCGAGCAGGACCGGATCGGTGAGCGTGCCCGAACCGTCCGGCGGGAACAGCCAGCGCGTCCCGCCGGCCGACGAGCGGCCCGGATACGGCACCACGATCCAGGTGCCGTCCCCCGCCGTACGGATGCCGGTGCCGACCCAGCGGGCCGCGGTGCCCGGCGGCACGAGGAAGCCCATCCTCGCGTCACCGAAGTCGACCAGCACCGGGCCGGGCCGGTCGAGGACGCGGGTGAGCACGTCGAGCGTGGGGTAGCCGAGCTCGCCCGGCAGGATCAGCACGTCCCATGCCTTGCCGGCCGGCAGCAGCGCCACCCCGTGCGGGTTGCGCTCCCACTCCCAGCGGCACGCCTCGGGATCGGGCGCGACGGAGGAGAGCCACTCGACCGCCGACTTCGTCCCTGTCATCACAAACGCCTGCCTCTCTGTCGTGGACGCGGGAAATTCGCGTCACGAGGAGGAGAGGAAGCTTTCCGCCGGGCATTACGCGGGTTCCGGCACCCGATGGAGTGAACTGGATCACACTCGTCAAAATCCGGTCACCACTATCGAAAACCGGCCACGTCGCCGAGAACCGCTCTCAGCTGTCGAAGCCCAGCCCCAGCCTGTCCATGGTCCGCAGCCACAGGTTCCGGCGTCCGTCGTGGGTGTCGGCGTGTGCCAGCGACCACTTGGTGAGCGCGATGCCGGTCCAGGCGAAGGGCTCGGGCGGGAACGGCAGCGGCTTTTTGCGCACCATCTCCAGCTCCGTGCGCTCGGTGCGCTCCCCCGCCAGCAGGTCCAGCATCACCTCGGCGCCGAAGCGGGTGGCGCCGACGCCGAGCCCCGTGAAGCCGGCCGCATAGGCGACCCTGCCCCGGTGGGCGGTGCCGTAGAACGCCGAGAAGCGGGAGCAGGTGTCGATCGCGCCGCCCCAGGCGTGGGTGAAGCGGACTCCCTCCAGCTGCGGGAAGCAGGTGAAGAAGTGGTCGGCGAGCTTCGCGTACGTCTGTGGCCGGTCGTCGTACTCGGCCCGCACCCGCCCGCCGTACGGGTAGACCGCGTCGTAGCCGCCCCACAGGATGCGGTGGTCGGCGGTCAGCCGGAAGTAGTGGAACCGGTTGGCGCTGTCGGCAAGGCCCTGCCGGTTCTTCCAGCCGACGGACGCCAGTTGTTCGTCGGTGAGCGGTTCGGTCATCAGGGCGTAGTCGTAGACCGGGACGGTGTAGGCGCGGGCCCGTCGGACCAGGCTGGGGAAGATGTTGGTGCCGAGGGCGGCCGTGCGGGCGCGGATCTGCCCGTAGGGGGTGCGGACGGACATCCCGGCGCCGTACGAGCGCAGAGTGAGGGCGGGGGTGTGCTCGTACACGCGGACGCCGAGGTCGAGGCAGGCCCGCTTGAGCCCCCAGGCGAGTTTCGCCGGGTGGAGCATGGCCACGCCCCGGCGGTCCCAGAGGCCGGCCAGGAAGGTGGGTGAGTCGACCTGGGCGCGGACCGCGTCGGTGTCGAGGAGGTCGACGCCGTCGGCGAGGCCTCGGCGGTCGATCTCCTGGTACCAGTCGCGCAGTTCGCGTGCCTGGTAGGGCTCGGTGGCGACGTCCAGCTCACCGGTGCGTTCGAATGCGCAGTCGATGGCGTGGCGGGCGACCGTCTCCTCGATGGCGTCGAGGTTGCGGGCGCCCAGCCGCTCCAGCCGGTGGATCTCGTCCGGCCAGCGGGTCAGGCCGTTGGCCAGGCCGTGGGTGAGGGAGGCGGCGCAGAATCCGCCGTTGCGGCCCGATGCGGCCCAGCCCACCTCACGCCCCTCGACCAGGACGACGTCTCTTCCCGGGTCGCGTTCCTTGGCGATCAGTGCCGTCCACAGGCCGCTGTATCCGCCGCCCACCACCAGCAGGTCGCAGGCCTCGGCGCCGGTGAGAGCGGGCTCGGGGTCCGGCCGGCCGGGATCGTCCAGCCAGTAGGCGGCCGGCCGGGCATCGGCGAGGGATGTCGTCCAACGACTCATGGTCTTTTACGCCTTCTGCCGTTTGCGGCGGTTGCCGACGGCCATGGAGACCAGCACCAGCAGGACGGCGACGACGAACATGGCCGTACCGACGACGTTGATCTGTACCGGAGTTCCGCGCTGCGCGGAGCCCCAGACGAACATCGGGAAGGTGACGGTGGAACCCGAGGTGAAGTTGGTGATGATGAAGTCGTCGAAGGACAGGGCGAAGGCGAGGAGCGCGCCCGCCGCGATGCCGGGGGCGGCGATCGGCAGGGTGACCCTCAGGAACGTCTGGACCGGACCGGCGTACAGGTCCTGGGCGGCCTGCTCCAGGCGCGGGTCCATCGACATCACGCGCGCCTTGACGGCGACCACGACGAAGCTGAGGCAGAACATGACGTGGGCGATGAGAATCGTCCAGAAGCCGAGCTGGACGCCCATGTTGAGGAACAGGGTCAGCAGCGATGCCGCCATGACCACCTCGGGCATCGCCATCGGCAGGAAGACCAGCGAGTTCACGACGCCGCGGGCGCGGAAGCGGTAGCGGACCAGCGCGAAGGCGATCATGGTGCCGAGCACGGTGGCGCCGAGAGTGGCCCACAGCGCGATCTGGAGGCTGAGCGACAACGAGCCGCACAGACCGGAGACCCCGCACGGGTCCTTCCAGGCGTCCGTGGAGAACTCCTGCCACTCGTAGTTGAAGCGGCCCTTGGGCCTGTTGAACGAGAACACGGCCACCACCACGACCGGCAGCAGCAGATACGCGAGCGTCAGCAGTCCCGCGATGACGACGAGACGGCGCTTGAGCCGGTTGACGAAGGCCATCACACCAGATCCTCCGTGCCGGACTTGCGGATGTAGAACGTGACCGCGAACAGGATCGCGGCCATCAGGAGGAACGAGAGCGCCGCGGCCGTCGGATAGTCCAGGACGCGCAGGAACTGCGTCTGGATCACGTTGCCGATCATGCGGGTGTCGGTGGAGCCGAGCAGGTCCGCGTTGATGTAGTCCCCGGTGGCCGGGATGAAGGTCAGCAGCGTGCCGGAGACGACGCCCGGCATCGACAGCGGGAGGGTGACCCTGCGGAAGGTGGTCGCCGGCCTGGCGTACAGGTCGTTCGCCGCCTCGTGCAGCCGGGGATCGATGCGCTCCAGGGAGGTGTAGAGCGGAAGGATCATGAACGGAAGGAAGTTGTACGTCAGACCGCAGACGACGGCGAGCGGTGTGGCCAGCACCCGGTCGCCGGCGGTCCAGCCGAGCCAGGAGGTGACGTCCAGTATGTGCAGCGTGTTGAGGATCTCGACCACGGGGCCGCTGTCGGCCAGGATCGTCTTCCAGGCGAGGGTGCGGATCAGGAAGCTGGCGAAGAAGGGCGCGATCACCAGAATCATGATCAGGTTCCGCCAGCGTCCCGCGCGGAAGGCGATCAGATACGCCAGCGGGTAGCCGAGCACGAGGCACAGCACGGTCGCGGAGGCCGCGTAGAGCACCGAGCGGACGAACTGCGGCCAGTAAGCGGACAGCGCGTCCCAGTAGGTGGCGAAGTGCCAGGTGACCTCGTAGCCGTCCTCCAGGGAACCCGTCTGGACGGAGGTGGAGGCCTGGTAGATCACCGGCAGCGCGAAGAAGACGAACAGCCACAGCAGGCCGGGCAGCAGGAGCAGGTACGGCGTCCGGCGGCCCCGCTTCCGCGGCGGCTTCGCCTGCGGGGCCGGCGCCAGGGGCGGCGGCAACTGGGTGACGGTGGCCATCAGGCGGCCTCCTCCTCGACGGTCTCCACCCCGGCGGAGCCCACTGTCCCGGCAAGCAGGGACTGAGCGGCGTCGAGACCGAAGGTGTGCGCCGGGTTCCAGTGCAGGACGACCTCGGCGCCGGGCGCCAGCCGGTCGTCGCGGTCGATGTTCTGGACGTAGACCTCGAACGCGGTGCAGACCGGGCTGTCGACGACGAACTGGGTGGAGACGCCGAGGTAGCTGGAGTCGGAGATCCGGCCGGTGATCCGGTTGCGGCCCTCGGGTATGCGTCCGGCGTCGTCGGCGTGGACGAGGGAGATCTTCTCCGGGCGCACCCCGAGCAGCACCTTGCCGCCGGTCGCCGTGGGGCCGCTGTTGCGCGTCGAGGGCAGGACGAGCTTGCCGCCGCCCGCCTTCAGCACGATGTCGTCGCCCGACCTGGTGTCGACGTCGGCCTCGATGAAGTTGGACGTGCCGAGGAAGTTGGCGACGAACGTGGTGCGCGGGTTCTCGTACAGCTCGCTGGGCGGGCCGAGTTGCTCGACGCGGCCCCCGTTCATCACGGCGACCGTGTCGGCCATGGTCATGGCCTCTTCCTGGTCGTGCGTGACGTGCACGAAGGTGATGCCGACCTCGGTCTGGATGCGTTTGAGCTCCAACTGCATCTGGCGGCGCAGTTTCAGGTCGAGGGCGCCGAGCGGCTCGTCGAGCAGCAGCACCTTCGGGTGGTTGATCAGGGCGCGGGCCACGGCGACCCGCTGCTGCTGGCCGCCGGAGAGCTGGTGCGGCTTCTTGCGGGCCTGCTCGCCGAGCTGGACGAGTTCCAGCATCTCCCCGACCTGCTTCTTCACGCTCTTGATGCCGCGCCGGCGCAGACCGAAGGCGACGTTCTCGAAGATGTCGAGGTGCGGGAAGAGGGCGTAGGACTGGAAGACGGTGTTCACCGGCCGCTTGTACGGCGGGAGCGCGGTGACGTCCTGGTCGCCGAGGTGGACGGTGCCGGCGGTGGGTTCCTCCAGGCCGGCGATCATCCTGAGGGTGGTGGTCTTGCCGCAGCCGGACGCGCCGAGCAGGGCGAAGAAGGAGCCCTCGGGCACGGTCAGGTCGAGGGGGTGGACGGCGGTGAACGCGCCGTAGGTCTTGCCAAGACCGGTGAGGCGGACGTCCCCGCCGTGGGCGGCCGTGTCGTGCGTCGTCTTCATCTCGTCACGCCCCCGTGAGCTTCGCGAACTTCGCTTCGAATGCCGTCTCTTCCTCGGTGCTCAGGGAGCGGAAGGCACGGGACTTGGTCTGCATGGCCCTGTCGGGGAGGATCAGCGGGTTGTTCGCCGCGTCCTCGTCGATCTTCGCGAGCTCGTCCTTCACTCCGTCGACCGGACAGACGAAGTTGATGTAGGCGGCGAGCTCGGCGGCCGGCCGCGGCTCGAAGTAGTAGTCGATGAGCCGCTCGGCGTTGGCCTTGTGCCGGGCCTTGTTCGGGATCATCAGGTTGTCGCTGGACATCATGTAGCCGCTGTCCGGGATCAGGAAGTCGATGTCCGGGTTGTCCGCCTTCAGCTGGACGATGTCACCGGCCCAGGCGACGCACGCGGCGAAGTCGCCCTTGCTGAGGTCGGAGGTGTAGTCGTTGCCGGTGAAGCGGCGGACCTGGCCCTTGTCGACGGCCTTCTGGAGGCGGGCTATCCCCGCGTCGTAGTCGTCGGCGGTGAACTTCTCCGGGGCCTTGTCCATGTCGAGCAGGGCCAGGCCCATGGTGTCGCGCATCTCGGTGAGGAGGCCGACGCGCCCCTTGAGCTTCGGGTTGTCCAGCAGGTCGGAGAGGGTCTTCACCTCGACGCCGTCGAGCGCCTTCTTGTTGTAGCCGATGACGGCCGCTATGCCCTGCCAGGGGTAGGAGTAGGCACGGCCCGGGTCCCAGTCGGGGCTGCGGAACTGCGGCGACAGGTTGGCGTAGGCGTGCGGCAGGTGGGACGGGTCCAGCTTCTGCACCCAGCCGAGCCGGATCAGGCGGGCGGCCAGCCAGTCGGTGAGGACGATGATGTCGCGGCCGGTGTCCTGGCCGGCGGCGAGCTGCGGCTTGATCTTGCCGAAGAACTCGGTGTTGTCGTTGATGTCCTCGGTGTACGTGACCTTGATGCCGGTCCGTTCGGTGAACGCGTCCAGCGTGGGGTGTTCGCGCCCGCTGTCGTCGACGTCCATGTACTCGGTCCAGTTGGAGAAGGCGATGCTCTTGTCCTTCTCCGAGTGGTCCTCGGCCGATACGCCGCCCTGGGTGTTTCCCGCCGGGGGTATGCCGCAGGCGCTCAGCGCCCCGATTCCGCCGAACGCGAGCGCGCCGCCCGCGGAGGCGCGCAGCAGGGACCGGCGCGACAGGGCCGCCCTGCCGTTGCGGAAGCCGCGCCGCATGGCGGCCGCCTGGGCCGGGGAAAGGCGGTCGGGCTCGTACTGCTTCATACGCGTGGTGCCTTTCGGGAGTGGGCCGTGGGTCGGACGGCCCGGCTGCTATCGGTCCCCGAAGATCGTGCGGTGCCAGTCCTTGCGGACCACCGCGGTGGTGTCGAACATGACGTGCTTGAGCTGGGTGTACTCCTCGAACGAGTACGCGGACATGTCCTTGCCGGAGCCGGACGCCTTGTAGCCGCCGTGCGGCATCTCGCTGATGATCGGGATGTGGTCGTTGATCCACACGCACCCGGCCCTGATCTCGCGCGTGGCGCGGCCGGTCCGGTACACGTCCCGGCTCCAGGCGGAGGCAGCGAGTCCGTACGGCGTGTCGTTGGCGAGCGCGATGCCCTCGTCGTCGGTGTCGAAGGGCAGAACGACCAGCACCGGTCCGAAGATCTCGGCCTGCACGGCCTCGCTGTCCTGCGGGGCACCGGCGATCAGGGTGGGCCGGTAGTACGCGCCGGCGGCGAGTTCCCCGCCCGGAGCCTGACCGCCGGTCACCACGCGTGCGTAGGCGCGGGCCCGGTCGACGAAGCCGGCCACCCTCTCGCGCTGCGCGTGCGAGACCAGCGGGCCGAGGTCGGTCCCGGCGGCGAAGGGGTCGCCGAGCCGCACGGTCTCCATGAGCGCGGCGGTGCGCTCCACGAACGCCTCGTAGAGGGGCCGTTGCACGTACGCGCGGGTGGCGGCCGTGCAGTCCTGACCGGTGTTGATGAGCGCGCCCGCGACCGCTCCGTTGACGGCGGCGTCGAGGTCGGCGTCGTCGAAGACGACGAAGGGCGCCTTGCCGCCGAGTTCGAGGTGGATGCGCTTGACGGTGGCGGTGGCGACGGCGGCGACCCGCTTGCCCACGGCGGTGGAGCCGGTGAAGGAGGTCATGGCCACGTCGGGATGGCCGACGAGGTGCTCGCCCGCCTCCCGGCCGGTGCCGGTGACGATGTTGATCACGCCGTCCGGGATGCCGGCGTCGGTGGCGGCCTGAGCGAAGAGGAGGGAGGTCAGCGGGGTGATCTCGGCGGGCTTGAGGACGATCGTGTTGCCCGCGGCGATCGCCGGGAGGATCTTCCACGCGGCCATCTGGAGGGGGTAGTTCCAGGGTGCGACGGAACCGACGACGCCGATGGGTTCGCGGCGCACGTAGGAGGTGTGGTCGCCGGAGTACTCACCGGCCGACTGGCCCGTCAGGTGCCGGGCCGCACCGGCGAAGAAGGCGATGTTGTCGATGCTCCCGGGGACGTCGAACTCCCGGCTCAGTTTCAGGGGCTTGCCGCACTGCAGGGACTCGGCGCGGGCGAAGTCCTCGGCACGCTCGGCGACCACGGCGGCGAACCGGTGCATCGCGTCGGACCGCTCGCCCGGGGTGGCACCGGCCCACGTCCCGAACGCCTCCCGCGCGGCGGCGACGGCCGCGTCCACGTCGTCGGTGCCGGCGAGTTCGTAGGTGTACGCGTCCTCGCCGGTGGCCGGGTCGACGACCGTGTGCGTACGGCCCGAGGTGCCCTTCGTCAGCCGTCCCGCGACGAACTGCGCCCCGTCGGCGAATCGTTCCTGGGCCGGAAATCGTTTTGGGGTGGCATTGCCCGGGTGTTGCATGTCGCTCTCCTCCGTTTCCCGAGGGGGCGGCGTGGCGCCGGCTCGATTTGAGTGCCGATCCTGACAGAGGCATGCGACACCAACAAGTGATTCCGTTGTTTCCATTTGGTTACGCAACGAAATCTGTCGGCAGAGCCTCGCGTGAGCACGGAAAGGACGGGCCGATTGTCAGTGCTGCCTGCGAAACTCGCGCGCATGGGGATGAACACGGAGGCGGAGAAGGACATGGCGAGGGCTGGGACCGCGGTGGGAGCCGGGGCGATCGATTCCCGGGAGGCCCTGATCGAGGCACTGAGCGCCGGGGAGCGGATCAAGTACCTGCACTTCTGGGGGCACCAGCCACTGCCCGACGGCCGCATCGGGGCGAGCTGCCTGAGCCAGTGGTGGCCGTCGCCGTTCACGGTGGACGGCGTGACCTACGCGACCGCCGAGCACTGGATGATGGCGGCCAAGGCCCGGATATTCGCAGACCCTGAGGCGGAACGGAAGATCCTGGCCGCAGAGCACCCGGCCGACGCGAAGAAGGAGGGCCGGCTCGTCCGGGACTTCGACGAGGCGACCTGGCGGCGCGAGCGGTTCCGTGTCGTCGTCGAGGGCAGCACGCACAAGTTCGCCGCCCACGCGGACCTGCGCGCCTTCCTGCTGAACACGGGCGACCGCGTCCTGGTCGAGGCGAGCCCCAGGGACCGCGTCTGGGGCATCGGGCTCTCGGCAGGCAACGAGAGGGCGACGGACCCCGCCCAGTGGCGTGGCCCGAACCTCCTGGGCTTCGCCCTGATGCAGGCCCGCATCCGCCTCCGGGAGGCCGGGGCCGGCACGGAGGCATGAGCGGCCCGGGTCCGGCCGTCGGTGCGGGTGCGGGTGCGGGTGCGGGCCGAGGCCGTCGAGCCCGGCGCGGTCCGGACGACAGGCCCTACCAGTAGGGCGTGGTGAGGTCGAAGATGCCCAAGCCCATGCCCAGGACGATGCCGACTCCGCCGCAGATGAGGCCGGCCAGGGCGTGGCCGGGGTTCGTGGCTTCGCCGCGGGCCGCTTTGCCCCGGCCGAGGGCACTGAAGATCACGGCGAGGAGGCCGAGCCCGATGGCCAGCGGCCAGAAGCAGAAGATGACGGCCGAGATGATCCCGAGCACGAGTCCGGTGACGCCCATGCCGTTGGCGGGCTGCGGAGGCATGCCGGTCCAGCCGTAGTAGCCCTGGTCGGGCGTACCGCTGTAACCGGGGGCACCGGCATAGCCGGGCGGCTGCGCGGCCGGGTGGGCGTAACCGCCCTGGGGGCCGCCCGGGTAGCCGTACGGCGCCTGGCCGGGGCCGCCAGGGGCGACGGGCGGCGGCGGGACCGGCTCGGCGGCCGGGGGCGCGAAGGGGTTGGGGGCCGCGGCGCCACGGCCGACGGGCGTTGCGGGGGCGGACGGGGTGGAGGGGTCGGCCCAGGGCTGGGTGAACGGCGAGGCCTGGTTGGCGGCCGGGGCGCCCGTCGCGGGGAAGGACGTGACCGTCCGCTGGTCGTGCGCGGAGGGCGCCGAGGGAGCGGACGGGATGCCGGAGGCCGGGGGTGTGCCGGCCGCGCCGGGCGTACCCGGGGCGGGGGCCGGCGGGTCGAATTCCGGGAGAGCGAACGGGTCGGTGACTCCGGCGGAGCCCGACGGGCCGCTCGCGCCCTGACTGCCGAGGTCCACCTGGGTCGGCTCGGGCGGCGCCACGTCCCGCGGCGGGCTCTGGGGCGGCTGGGCCTGCGCGGCCCTGCTGTCGGCCGGCGCCGCCCAGACATCGTCATGAGCATGCGGGTCCCGGGGCGGAGTACCGCCCGCCGAGTTCCCCCGCGCTTTTGGCGCCTGCGCGTCGTCGGACATACGCCGGACCCCCTCCGTCGAACGTCCCGTCATGGTACGGCCCGCCCCCACCTCGTGCGTGCCCGGCCTACGATGATCCCCGATCCACCGATCAGCCGATCACCCGCGTCCCGCCGCACCCCGGCCTGGGACGCCGCTCCCGGGGAGGGACCATGACCGAACGCCTCGCCGCGTCCGCCGAGGCGGGCAGCGGCCCGCACGACTTCATCGCCGGACTGCCCAAGGCCGAACTGCATGTGCACCACATCGGTTCCGCCTCCCCCCGCATCGTCTCGGAGTTGGCCGCCCGCCACCCCGACTCCAGGGTCCCCGCCGACCCCGAGGCGCTCGCCGACTACTTCACCTTCACTGACTTCGCCCACTTCATCGACGTGTACCTGTCCGTCGTCGACCTGATCCGCACGCCCGAGGACGTCCGGCTGCTCACCTACGAGGTGGCGCGTGAGCTGGCCCGACAGCAGGTGCGGTACGCCGAGCTGACGATCACCCCGTTCTCGTCGACCCGCCGCGGGATCGACGAGCGGGCGTTCATGGAGGCGATCGAGGACGCCCGCAAGGCGGCCGAGTCCGAGTTCGGGACCGTGCTCCGCTGGTGCTTCGACATACCCGGCGAGGCCGGCCTGGAGTCCGCCGAGGAGACCACCCGGCTCGCCACCGACGACCGGCTGCGCCCGGAGGGCCTGGTCTCCTTCGGCCTGGGCGGACCCGAGATCGGGGTGCCCCGGCCGCAGTTCAAGCCGTACTTCGACCGGGCCATCGCCGCGGGCCTGCACTCGGTGCCGCACGCCGGTGAGACCACCGGACCCGGAACGGTGTGGGACGCCCTGGTCGACCTGCGCGCGGAGCGGATCGGGCACGGCACCAGCGCCGCCCAGGACCCCGAGCTGCTCGCGCATCTCGCCGAGCGGCGCATCGCGCTGGAGGTGTGCCCCACCTCCAACATCGCCACCCGCGCGGTCGTCGACCTGGATGAGCACCCGATCAAGGAGTTCGTCCGCGCCGGTGTGCTGGTCACCGTCAACTCCGACGACCCGCCGATGTTCGGCACCGACCTCAACACCGAGTACGCGGTCGCCGCACGGCTGCTGGACCTCGACGAGCGGGGCCTGGCGGCGCTGGCGAAGAACGCGGTGGAGGCGTCGTTCCTGGACGAGCCGGCCAAGGCACGGCTGGCGGCCGAGATCGATGCCTACACCACGTCCTGGCCCGCCTCCCGACCGCTGCGGTGAATCCGTCCTCCGCCACGATGGACCAGTCGTTCCGTGAACCGACCCCGCGAAGGGCTGCCATGCACAACGTGACCGCCGTGGCCCACCGCGGCGACCCGTACCACGTCCGCGAGAACACGCTCGCCTCGCTGCGTTCCGCGCTCCACAAGGGCGCGGACGCGGTCGAGTTCGACGTACGCCTCACCCGGGACGGCGTACCGGTCCTGCTGCACGACGAGACGCTGAAGCGGCTCTGGGGGCACGACCGCCCGCTGCCGTCGCTGTCCTGGGAGGAGGTGCGCGGCCTGACCGACGGCGGTGTGCCCACGCTCCCGGACGCACTGTCGGCGACCGAGGGCAGCAGGGTCATGCTGGACCTGCCGGGCGATCCCGCCCCTCGTGCGGTGCGCCGGATCGTGGACGCCGTACGGGAGCACGGCGCCCGGGACCGCGTCTACTACTGCGCGGGCGCCGCCGCCATGCTCGCCGTGCGCGCGGCGGACCCGTCCGCCGAGATCGCCCTCACCCGTACGTCGCTGGCCCCGCCGCGCGCCGGTGTCCTGGAGGCGATCCGGCCGCGCTGGCTGAACTACCGCTTCAGCCTGGTCGACCGGGCCCTCGCCGACCGGGTCCACGCGGACGGTTGTCTGCTCTCCGTGTGGACCCCGGACACCCGCCGTTCCCTACGCCGCCTGCTGGCGCTGGGCGCCGACTCGATCACCACCAACCGCATCGACGTCCTGTGCGCCCTGCGCGCCCCCCGGTAGGGCCCGTCCGGCGGATCATGCCAAGGACGCGGGGGCCGGCACGGCGTACGGGGTGAGTGCCTCCAGCCGCTTGATCTTCTTCCGTACGGCGTACAGCGGGATCACGCCGAACACCCCGAACGCCATGTCGATGACGCTCCACCAGAAGGGGATGCCGCGGACCGGGCCGCAGACGAGGGCGAGCGGAATGACGCCTGCGCAGGCGATCATGCCGAACTCGATGACCCAGATGTTGCGGACCGGGTCGCGGTAGGGGCCGTAGAAGGCGACGGCGATCACGAGGTGGGCGAAGGCCAGCCAGTCGGTGCCGTAGAGGAGGAACGGGTACTCGGCGTCGGCGGCGTCGAGTCCGTCCCGGACCCGCTCGATCCACTCCATGAGGGCGGGAAGGTGCTCCGGTGTCCCCAGGGAGCGGAGCACCTCCTCGGTCCAGCGCAGTTCGTGCACCAGGGGGAAGGCCGTGGCGCCGCTGAGCACCAGGCAGACGACGAAGAAGACCAGCCAGACGCGAATGCCCTTGAGCAGGGCGGCTCTGTCGCTCATGGCGGCAGAGTACGCCCAGAGTTGAACGCGTTCAAAAGCGGGCCGCGCCCTTTGGACGGCGGGGCCCGAACGGCGTCCGGGAGGCTGTTCGTCCGGCTCCCCCCAGCGGAGCGCCTACGCGTCGAGCGACGTCATCACGTGCTTGATGCGCGTGTAGTCGTCGAAGCCGTACGCGGAGAGGTCCTTGCCGTAGCCGGACTTCTTGAAGCCGCCGTGCGGCATCTCGGCGACGAGCGGGATGTGGGTGTTGATCCACACACAGCCGAAGTCGAGCTTCTTGGACATGCGCATCGCGCGGGAGTGGTCCTTGGTCCACACCGAGGAGGCCAGCGCGTACTCGACGCCGTTGGCGTACGCGACGGCCTGGTCCTCGTCGGTGAAGGTCTGGACGGTGATGACCGGGCCGAAGACCTCCTTCTGGATGATCTCGTCGTCCTGCTTCAGGCCCGAGACCACGGTCGGCGCGTAGAAGAAGCCCTTGTCGCCGACGCGCTTGCCGCCGGCCTCCACGCGCGCGTGCGCGGGCAACCGGTCGATGAAGCCCTCGACCTGGGCCAGCTGGTGGGCGTTGTTGAGCGGGCCGAAGAGGACGTCCTCGTCGTCGGGAGCGCCCGTCTTCGTGTCGGCGGCGGCCTTGGCGAGGGCGGTGACGAACTCGTCGTGGATCGACTCGTGGACGAGGACACGCGTGGCGGCCGTACAGTCCTGGCCGGCGTTGAAGAAACCCGCGACGGAGATGCCCTCCACGGCCTTGGCGATGTCGGTGTCCTCGAAGACGACGACCGGCGCCTTGCCGCCCAGCTCCAGGTGGACGCGCTTGAGGTCCTTGGACGCGGACTCGGCGACCTGCATACCGGCCCGCACCGAACCGGTGATGGACACCATCGCCGGGGTCTCGTGCTCGGCCATCATGCGGCCGGTGTCGCGGTCGCCGCAGACGACGTTGAAGACGCCCGTCGGCAGGACCGAGCCGAGGATCTCGGCGAGCAGGACCGTGGAGGCCGGGGTGGTGTCCGAGGGCTTGAGGACGACCGTGTTGCCCGCCGCGATCGCCGGGGCGAACTTCCACACGGCCATCATCATCGGGTAGTTCCAGGGGGCGACCTGGGCGCAGACTCCGACCGGCTCACGGCGAACGAGGGAGGTCAGGCCCTCCATGTACTCACCGGCCGAGCGGCCCTCCAGCATCCGCGCCGCGCCCGCGAAGAAGCGGATCTGGTCGACCATCGGCGGGATCTCCTCGGTGCGGGTCAGCCCGATGGGCTTGCCCGTGTTCTCCACCTCGGCCGCGATGAGTTCCTCGGCGCGCTCCTCGATGGCGTCCGCGACCTTCAGCAGGGCCTTCTGCCGCTCGGCGGGCGTGATGTCGCGCCAGCCGGGGAAGGCCTCGGCGGCGGCCGCCATCGCGGCGTCCACATCGGCCTGCCCGGACAGCGGCGCGGTCGCGTACGCCTCACCTGTCACGGGGTTGACCACCTCAGTGGTCCGTCCGTCGGCGGCGTCACGGAACGCACCGCCGATGTAGTTGCGCAGACGTCGCAGCTCGGTGCTCACTGCAGGTCCTCCCGATCTTCCTCGTAGGTGCCCCAGGTGTCCAACCTCTGAGACACCCACCCTAGACGGACCCCTGACGCATTCAACACCCCCACCCACCCCAAGCCTGCGAAATCCGCAAACATCAACCCTCTCAACAACGGATTTCATCGAATGTGCCTTGCGGAACAGTCGAGACGTCGTGCACAGTGACCGTGTGGCCAGTCGAAGCGCAGAACCCAAGGACTCCCGTGAGTCCAGGAACGGCGGCGGTCCCCACCTGGATGCCGTCTCCCTCGCCATCATCGAGCAGCTCCAGGAGGACGGCCGCAGGCCCTACGCCGCCATCGGCAAGGCCGTCGGCCTGTCGGAGGCGGCCGTGCGCCAGCGCGTCCAGAAGCTGCTCGACCAGGGCGTGATGCAGATCGTCGCCGTCACGGACCCGCTCACAGTGGGCTTCCGCCGGCAGGCGATGGTCGGCGTCAACGTCGAGGGAGACGTGGAGTCCGTGGCCGACGCGCTGAGCGCCATGGACGAGTGCGAGTACGTGGTGATGACCGCGGGCTCCTTCGACCTCATGGTCGAGATCGTCTGCGAGGACGACGACCACCTTCTGGAGGTCATCAACCGACGCATCCGGGCCGTGCCCGGCGTGCGCTCCACCGAGAGTTTCGTCTACCTCAGGCTCAAGAAGCAGACCTACATGTGGGGGACCCGATAAGCGTGAGCACCGACAGCCCCAAGGACCTCAGCAAGGCCGCGTACGACCACCTGTGGATGCACTTCACCCGCATGTCCTCGTACGAGAACTCCCCCGTGCCCACCATCGTCCGCGGCGAGGGCACCCACATCTACGACGACAGGGGCAAGCGGTACCTCGACGGTCTCGCCGGACTGTTTGTCGTCCAGGCGGGGCACGGCAGGGTCGAGCTCGCCGAGACCGCCTTCAAGCAGGCGCAGGAACTGTCCTTCTTCCCGGTGTGGTCCTACGCCCACCCCAAGGCCGTGGAACTGGCGGAGCGGCTGGCCCACGAGGCGCCGGGCGACCTGAACAAGGTCTTCTTCACGACCGGCGGCGGCGAGGCGGTGGAGACCGCCTGGAAGCTCGCCAAGCAGTACTTCAAGCTGACCGGCAAGCCGACCAAGTACAAAGTCATCTCCCGCGCGGTGGCCTATCACGGCACCCCGCAGGGGGCCCTGGCGATCACCGGCCTGCCGGCCCTGAAGGCCCCGTTCGAGCCGCTGGTGCCGGGCGCCCGCAAGGTGCCGAACACCAACATCTACCGGGCCCCGATCCACGGCGACGACCCCGAGGCGTTCGGCCGCTGGGCCGCCGACCAGATCGAGCAGCAGATCCTCTTCGAGGGCCCGGACACGGTCGCCGCGGTCTTCCTCGAGCCGGTGCAGAACGCCGGCGGCTGCTTCCCGCCGCCGCCCGGCTACTTCCAGCGGGTCCGCGAGATCTGCGACCAGTACGACGTCCTGCTCGTCTCCGACGAGGTCATCTGCGCCTTCGGCCGCCTGGGCACGACGTTCGCCTGCGACAAGTTCGGCTACGTCCCGGACATGATCACCTGCGCCAAGGGCATGACCTCCGGCTACTCCCCCATCGGCGCCTGCATCGTCTCCGACCGCCTCGCCGAGCCGTTCTACCAGGGTGACAACGTCTTCCTGCACGGCTACACCTTCGGCGGCCACCCCGTCTCGGCCGCGGTGGGCGTCGCCAACCTCGACCTGTTCGAGCGCGAGGGCCTCAACCAGCATGTGCTGGACCACGAGGACGCCTTCCGCTCGACGCTGGAAAAGCTGTACGACCTGCCGATCGTCGGTGACATCCGCGGCAACGGCTTCTTCTACGGCATCGAGCTGGTCAAGGACAAGCACACCAAGGAGACCTTCGACGACGCCGAGACCGAGCGCGTCCTGTACGGCTTCCTGTCCAAGAAGCTGTACGAGAACGGCCTGTACTGCCGTGCCGACGACCGCGGCGACCCGGTCATCCAGCTCGCCCCGCCGCTGATCTCCGACCAGGAGACGTTCGACGAGATCGAGCAGATCCTGCGCGCCACCCTGTCGGAGGCATGGACGAAGCTGTGACCCCGCACCGCGCTCTTCAGCCGTGCTCTCCCGCTGTGATCTTCGGTTGTGATCTTCGGTTGGAATGATCGAATACGGCCCCGGTGCCGCCCGTTCGAGTGAGAAACGGCGGTCCGGGGCCGCGTGCTGTCCGGCGTCCCGTCGCGTGCTGCCTAGCGTGCCCAGTGACCGATCGGCTTTGCTTTCGTTCCCCCGCATGGGGGATTCACGAATCTCGCACGGCATTTCTGATCCGAACCGAGGTGTACGCCATGGTGGCCCCACCGGACAACGACGTGCTCTGGGCACGCGCCCTGCACTTCCGGCACAACGACGGCTCACCCGGGCTGAGCGGGATCTCGCTCGGCGTCGGGGAGGGCGAGATCCTCGCCGTCGGCGGCCCGCGAGGCAGTGGCAAGACGACCCTGCTGCGGTGCCTGTCCGGACTGGTGCCCGTGGCGGGCGGCGAGGTCTGGTTCAACAGCGTGCCCGTGCACACCATGCGCCCGGCCGCCCGCGAACGGCTGCGCCGGGAGCGCTTCGGCTGGATCGACCCGGCGCCGGTGCTCGTCCCCGAGCTGAACGTCTGGGAGAACGCGGCCCTCCCCCTGATGCTGCGCGGCACCGCCCGCCGCCCGGCCAGGGCGACGGCCCTGGAGTGGCTGGAGCGGCTCGACATCGGTGACAAGGCCCGCAAGCACCCCGCGGACCTGGTGCACGCGGAGCGCCAGCGGGTCTGCATCGCCCGCGCCCTCGCCCCGGCTCCCTCGGTGCTGTTCGCCGACGAGCCGACCGCCCCGCTGCACCGCGCCGACCGGCGGCACGTCCTGCGCACGCTGACCACGGCGGCCCGTTCGCACGGCATCACGGTGCTCCTCGCCACCGCCGACGCGGACACCGCGGCCCTCGCCGACCGCACGGTGTCGCTGCTCGACGGGCGCCGGGTGCGCACCGTACATCTGCCTCCGGTCTCCGGGACCGCCGAGACGGAGGGCCGGGCCGCGTGCTCGCTCTCCGTCTGACCCAAGGCGCCCGTCCGGCCGTCCAGCTGCGCCGCCTCCTGGTAGCCGCGGCCTCGGCGGGCACGGGCTTTCTGCTGCTGTGCGCCCTCGGCCACGCGATCGGCCACCCGGGCACGCCGTCCGCCTCGCTGCTCCGGCTGGCCTGGTGCGCGGCCCCGCTGGCAGCCACGGTGTACTTCGCGGTCGCGGTGGCCCGGACCGACCCGGGGACCAGGCCCCGGTCCGGGCTCTCCGCGCTCGGCCTCGGCCCGGCCCGGCTGAGGGCGATCTCCTCGACGACCACGGCCCTGGCCTGCGCGCTGGGGTCGATGATCGCGCTGCTCGTCTTCCTCCACCTGCGCGGCGACCTCACCGGCATGCCCTCCGACGGTGCCGGCACCGACTTCCTGGCTGTCGGCCGGCCGCTGCCGCTCCCGGCGACCCTGACACTGCTGACGCTGGTGCCGGTGAGCGCCTCGGTGGCGGTGGCGGTGGCGCTGCGCCCGCGCGAGGGGGCGGCGGGACCGTCCCGTTCGGAGCGGACGGCGTACGGCCGCTTCGGCGCGTACCGTGCCACGGCGGTGCGGGAGACGTTCGGGTCGTACGGACGCTTCGGCAGACACCTGGAGACGGCGACCCACGGCCGCCGGCCGCCCGCCGCCCAGCAGCGAACGCCGGAGGAGGCACAGGCACAGCAGGATCGGCTGCGGGCGGATCTTCCGGGGGAGGACCCCGAGCGGGCGCACGGGCCGCACGACACGGAGGGAAGCCCCGCTTCGGCTGCCGCGGTCCCGGCGCCCGGCGCCGGCACGGCACCGTCAGGTCTCCCCTGGGGCATCGCGGTACTGGCCGTGGGCCTGGCCGTGGAGGCCTACGCGAGCCGTACCGGCGCCGGCACCGCGCCCGGCGACCGGCCCGGCGCGCCGGCCGGTCCGATGCTGGCCGCCATCGGTCTGATCCTGGCCGGTCCCGGTCTCACCCATCTGTGCGGCCGGCTGCTTCAGTCGGTCCGCCCGGGTGCCCTGCGCCTGCTGGCCGGGCGGGTCCTCATGACGGAGGCCACCAGGATCGGCCGTCCGCTGGGCGTGGTCTGCGCCGTCCTGTCGGGCGCGTACGCCATGGGCTCGCTGTACTACGCCGACGGCCTGTCGGCCGGCCCGCTCGCCCTGCTCGGCGTGCTCCTGGTGACCGGCTGCACCGTGGCGACGCTGCTGACGGCCGCTGTCGAGGCCAAACAGGCGCACGCCGGCACCACGGCCGCGCTGCTGCGTCTCGGGGCTCCCGCCTCGACACCGCGCCGGGCCGCTGTACTCAGGGCCGGCGCGCTCCTCGCCCTGTTCGGCCCGCTGACCGTGATCGTGGCCGAACTGTCGGCACTGCCCCTGGCCCTCTGAGGCCGCGCGCCGCCCACGACGCCTCGACGTCCGACGCCCTCGACGCGACGACGCCCTGCCGGTCGAGGCCTGCGAACTCATCGCTCCGGCACCCTCGTTCGACCCGTCGGTCACCAACTGGCCGCGCGCTGCCTTCGAGATGGGCGAGCGGTGACAAAAGGGCTACCCTCGGTCGGCGTCCGACCGCCGACTCCACGGGCACGAGCCGCCGAACGCGTCGCCTCCCACCGCCGAGTACGTCGCTGACGCCACCCGCGAGGACGGGCTGCCGGCCTGCCGGAACGCGGGCGCGGTCGTCACTGCCGGGCGCCGCCGGCACCGTGCGGGAGCGTTGAAACGCCTGGAAAGCTAACAAAACAGTAAAGCGTTGGCCTGCTATCGGCATATGCGTTGACACTACTTATGCGGCGCTTATAGACCTGGGAGCTTCATGGGAGTGCTGATGCCTCATCAACACTCCCTCAACCCCCCGCATTTGCATATCACGTAAAGGACAAACGTGGCAGTTCTGTCCGTATCACGCCGTACGGCCTCGCGCCGTACCGTCGCACGCACCGTACGCGCCCTCGGTGTCGTCTCCGCGTCGGCCGCACTCACCATCGGTCTCGCCGGCAGCGCGGCCGCCTGCAACATCAACGAGTTCTCGGCCGAGGCGAAGTGCGTCGGTGACAAGGGTGTCATCACCGTCACCGACGTCGACCCGGCGGGCGTTCCCGCCACCGTCACCGTGTTCCTGGAGAACAACGGTGCCGACGAGAAGAAGATCGGCGAGCAGGTCGTCAAGGGTTCCCGCGAGGGTGTCACCATCACCTTCGAGGAGGACTGGCAGCCCAACGCCGAGTACCGCATCCACGTCAAGGCCAAGCCCTACGTGGACGAGGACATCAAGCCGAACCTGACCACCCCGGCCACGGCCTGCAAGGAAGACGAGGAGACCCCGGCTCCGTCGGAGCCCGCTCCGACGCCGTCGGACTCCGCCTCGACCCCGGCCGAGGACGAGGACGAGCCCGGCACGCCGACTCCCTCGGAGTCGGAGCCGGCGCCCGAGGGCAGCGCTCCGGCGGACACCTCGGACAACGCTCCGTCGCCCGCCGTCGGTGAGTCGAACCTCGCCGAGACCGGCGCCGACTCCAACACCGGCCTGATCGCCGGTATCGCGGCGGCCCTGGTCGCCGTCGGTGGCGGTGCGGTCTTCTTCGGCATGCGCCGTCGTGGGGCGAGCAGCGACAGCTGACGTCTCAAAGACATGAGGTGATGGCCCGTCCCCGGTGGGGCGGGCCATCGCTCTGCGGGGGTCCTCCGTCCCGGCGGTTCACCTCACCCGAACGTCGCCCGTTCCAGCCAGAACTCCAGCAACTCCCGTTCGCCCAGCACCTCCACCTCGGGTGCGTCGAGCGGCAGCCGACGGTAGAAGGCGAGGAGCACGGAGGTGAGCGGGCCACGGAGGGCGACCGTGGCCTTCACGTGGCCGCGGCGCCAGGAGACACCCTCCTCGGTCAGCTCGATGCTCCATTCCGCGTTCACCTCCGGGACGGTGTCGGTGGCGTGCAGATGGATGCTCCGATGCGGGCCGCGCAGCTCCCGCGCGGTGTCCTCCGGCAGTGTCCGCTGCGCCCATTGCACGATCTCCAGCCACTCGTCGATCGCGTCGGCGGCGACATCGGGCGCGACCTCGTAGGGCAGCCCGGCGGCAAGGGCCGCGTCCGCGCGGTGGACGGTCAGCTCGTGCGTCATACGGCGGGCCCAGAACCCGGCGTTGCAGATTCCGGCCCAGCTCCACACCCCGGCGTCCGGCCCGGCTTCCCGCAGCGCCTCGACGAGCAGTTCACCGGATTCGGCCAGCCACGCGTCCAGCGCGGCCGGTTCGCCCCACGCGTCGGGCCCGTCGAATCCCGGCACGCGCTCCTCGGGAATCTCCTTCTCGGCCCGGGTGCGCACCATCAGCGCCGCCCAGCGCAGAGCGCCGCCGACATGCCGGACGAGCTCCTCCAGCGACCACTTCGGGGTGGTGGGCACCGTGCCGTCCAGGTCGGCCCCCGAGGTCACCACGGACCGCAACCGGCCTACCTGGTCGGCGATTTCGTCACAGTAGCGGTCGTGCGCGAGTGAGGTCATGCCGCTCACTCTAGGCAGGCCCCCTTACCCGAGCACGACGATTTCGGCCGCGTCGAACTCCACCCCGACCTCGTCCCCGACCTCCGGTGCCGCCCGGAGGGCGCAGGCGGCCTCCAGGCGGGGCCCGTCGCCGTCCCCCGGCTGGAGGCGGACGGCGACATGGGTGCCGCGGAAGGTGCGCGCGGCCACGGTGCAGCGCAGGTCCGCCCCGTCCGGGACCAGACGGACGCCGGCGGGCCGGACCAGCAGGGTGCGCGTGCCCTGCGGGGCGTCCGCCGGCACCGGGATCTTGCCCCAGGGCGTCACCGCGACATCCGCGGTGATCGTCGCCTCGGCCACGTTCTCGAAACCGAGGAAGCGCGCCACGAACGCGTCGGTCGGGCGCTGCCACACCTCGAGGGGCGTACCGGACTGGGCGATCCGCCCGTCCCGCATCACCACGACCCGGTCGGCCAGGGCGAACGCCTCACCCTGGTCGTGCGTCACGGCGAGCACGGTGGTGCCCAACCGGCCGAACAACTCGCGCAGTTCGACGACGAGCCGCTCCCGGAGCGACCGGTCGAGCTGGCCGAGCGGCTCGTCGAGCATCAGCAGCCGAGGGCTGGGCGCCAGCGCGCGGGCCAGCGCGACGCGTTGCTGCTCTCCGCCGGACAGTGCGGCCACGGCCCGCCCCCTCGCCCCGGGCAGCCCGACGAGGTCCAGCAACTCCCTTACCCGGCTGGCCTGTTCGGTGCGGGACGCCCCGTGCATCCGCAGCCCGAAGGCCACGTTGCCGCCCACGTCCCGCTGTGGGAACAACTGGTGGTCCTGGAACATCAGCCCGACCCCGCGCCGGTGCGCGGGCACGCCAGCCTGGTCGCGCCCGGCGAGCGAGATCCGCCCCGCGTCGAGGGACTGCAGTCCGGCCACCGCCCGCAGCAGCGTGGACTTGCCGCTGCCGCTGGGGCCGAGCACGCACACGATCTCGTGCTCGGCGACCTGAAGATCCACGGTGTCCAGCACCGCTCGCCCGCCGAAGCGGACGGTGGCACTCTCGAGACTCAACAGCATCTAGAACTCCCCGGATCTGTCGGTCCGCAGCCGCTCGAGGACCAGCAGCGCCACCGCACACACGATCATCAGAATCGTCGACAGGGCCATCGCCTGCCCGTAGTTGAGCTCCCCCGGCCGGCCCAGCAGCCGTGCCACGGCCACCGGCAGTGTCGGGTTGTCCGGCCGTGCGATGAACACCGTTGCCCCGAACTCCCCCAACGACACGGCGAAGGCGAACCCCGCCGCGACGAGTACGGCCCGTCGCACCATCGGCAGGTCCACCTCCCGCCACACCCGCCACGGCGATGCCCCGAGCACCGCCGCCGCCTCCCGAAGCCGCACGTCCACGGCCCGCAGCACGGGCAGCATGGTCCGTACGACGAAGGGGACACCGACCAGCGCCTGCGCGAGCGGCACCAGGATCCAGGAGGAACGCAGGTCCAGGGGCGGCTCGTCGAGGGCGATCAGGAACCCGAAGCCGACGGTCACGGCGGACACCCCGAGCGGCAGCATCAGCAGGGCGTCGAAGCCCCGCACCAGCCGTCCCGCGTCCCGCCGGGTGAGCGCGACGGATGCCAGGGTTCCGATCACCACGGCGATGACGGTGGCCAGGGCCGCGTACCGCAGGGAGTTGCCGACCGCCTCGATCGGCGCGACCAGGAACACGCCCCCGTCGTCGCGGGTCAGCGCCCGGTAGTGGCCGAGGCCCGCGTCGCCGAAGGATCGTTCCACCAGCACCGCGAGCGGCAGGAGCAGCAGGACGGCGACGGTGGCGACGACCCCGGTGAGCAGCGCCCACTGCCCGGCGCCGTACGGCCGCCGCGCGGTCCCGGAGGCGTCCACCAGCCGCAGCGCGGTCTCCCGCCGCCGTACGGTCCAGGCGTGCAGGGCGAGGATCGCGCCCACCGCGACGAACTGGATCATCGTCAGGACGGCGGCGGTGGACAGGTCGAAGATCTCCGACGTCTGCCGGTAGATCTCCACTTCCAGGGTGGCGAAGGTGGGCCCGCCGAGGATCTGCACCACACCGAACGAGGTGAAGGTGAACAGGAAGACCATCAGCGCGGCGGCGGCCACGGCGGGCGCCAGCGCGGGCAGCGTGACGGTCCGCCAGGCCGTGAACCGGGAGGCGCCGAGCATGCGCGCGGCCTCCTCCTGCCGCGGGTCGAGCTGCCCCCACAGTCCGCCGACGGTCCGTACGACGACGGCGTAGTTGAAGAAGACGTGCGCCAGCAGAATCGCCCACACGGTGGTGTCCAGCCGCAGACCCCACAGCTCGTCGAGCAGCCCGCCGCGGCCCACGAGCGCCATGAACGCCGTACCGACGACGACCATCGGCAGCACGAACGGGACGGTGACCACGGCCCGCAGCAACTGCTTGCCGGGAAAGTCGAAGCGGGCGAAGACGTACGCGCCGGGCAGGGCGATCAGGAGGGTGAGGACGGTGGAGACCAGCGCCTGCCAGGTGGTGAACCACAGCACCTGCCGGACGTCGGACTGCGCCAGCACCTCCCCGATCCGCCCGAGCTGCCAGACCCCGTCGGCCTCCAGTCCCCGCGCGACGATCGCGGTGACGGGGTAGGCGAAGAAGACGGCGAAGAACGCGGCGGGCACGGCCATCAGACCGAGCCGCGCCGCGGCCTTGCGCCGCCTCGCCGCGGCTCGGTTCACTTCAGTACGAGCGAGGTCCACGACTTGACCCACTGGTCACGGTGGTCGGCGATCTTCGCCGGGGCCATGGTCTCGGGCTTCTCGGCCTGAGGACCGTACCGCGCGAAGTCCTCGGGCACCTGGGCGCCCTCGCGCACCGGGTAGACGAACATGTTCAGCGGCATGTCGTCCTGGAACTCCTTGGTGAGCAGGAAGTCGAGCAGCGCCTTGCCACCCTCGGGGTTCTTCGCGTTGCTGAGCAGCCCCGCGTACTCCACCTGGCGGAAGCAGGTGCCGTCGGCGACACCGGTGGGCGCGGTCCTGGGCTTCGGGTCGGCGTAGATCACCTCGGCGGGCGGCGAGGAGGCGTAGGACACCACCAGCGGCCGGTCGCCCTTGGCCTGCTTGCCGCCGGCCGAGCCGGAGAACTCCTCGTTGTAGGCCTGCTCCCAGCCGCCGACCACCTTCACGCCGTTGGCCTTGAGCTTCTTCCAGTAGTCCGGCCAGCCCTCGTCGCCGTACTTCGCGGCGGTGCCGAGCAGGAAGCCGAGGCCGGGCGAGGAGGTGGAGGCGTTCTCCGTGACGAGGAGATCCTTGTACTCGGGTTCGATCAGGTCGTCGAAGGTCCGCGGCGGGGTGAGACCCCGCTCGTCGAACCACGCCTTGTCGTAGTTGACGCAGACATCACCGGTGTCCACGGGTGTGACCCGGTGCTTGTCCTCGTCGACGCGGTACTCCGGCAGGACGAGATCGGAGCCCTTCGCCTCGTACGGCTGGAACAGCCCGTTGTCGAGGGCGCGGGAGAGGAGGGTGTTGTCGACGCCGAAGAAGACGTCGCCCTGGGGGTTGTCCTTGGTCAGGATCGCCTTGTTGGCGGCCTGCCCGGCGTCGCCGTCCTCCAGGACCCTGAGCTTGTAGCCGGACTCCTTCTCGAAGGCGGCGACGACGTCCTTGGACGCGGCCCACGAGTTGTGGCTGACGAGAGTCACGGTCTTCGACCCGGCGTCGCTCCCGCCGTCGCCTCCGCCGTCGGACGAACCGCAGGCGGACAGTGTGACCAGGCCCAGCCCGACGGCCAGGATCGTGACCTTCTTGGTGATGTTCACCGGTTTTTTCCTCCTGGGGGTGACCAGGAAGAGACGCGGCCCTGCCCGGGGCCCCTCGCAGGTGTCCCGGGCAGGGCGTAACAGCTCGAGTGATGACCGATCTCCCTACCCAGAATGACCTGGGCGAGGTTCGGAGGGTCTGCGGCCGATGCCGCACTCTCAGCGCTGTGGCGCTCCCCTGTCGGAAAATGAACGTGTGGTTATCCGGTATGCAGTTGTTGCTCCTGTGCCGGCCAGACTACCTCTCGCTCGCGGCGAGCTGACCGCAGGCCCCGTCGATCTCCTGCCCCCGGGTGTCCCGGACGGTCACCGGCACCCCGTGCGCGGCGATCGCGTCCACGAACGCCTTCTGGTCCTCGGGCCGCGAGGCGGTCCACTTGGAGCCGGGCGTCGGGTTGAGCGGGATGAGGTTGACGTGCACGGGCCTGCCCTTGAGCAGCCGCCCGAGCCGGTCACCGCGCCACGCCTGGTCGTTGATGTCCCTGATCAGCGCGTACTCGATGGACAGCCGCCGCCCGGACCTGGCCGCGTACTCGAACCCGGAGTCCAGGACCTCGCGCACCTTCCACCGCGTGTTCACGGGGACGAGGGTGTCGCGCAGTTCGTCGTCGGGCGCGTGCAGGGAGATGGCGAGGCGGCACTTGAAGCCCTCGTCGGAGAACCGGTTGATCGCCGGCACGAGCCCGACCGTCGACACGGTGATCCCGCGCTGGGACAACCCGAGGCCGTCCGGCTCGGGGTCGGTCAGGCGGCGGATGGCGCCCACGACCCGGTTGTAGTTGGCGAGCGGCTCGCCCATTCCCATGAAGACGATGTTGCTCAGCCGCGCCGGTCCGCCGGGAACCTCCCCGTCCCGCAGCGACCGCATCCCGTCCACGATCTGGTGCACGATCTCCGCGGTGGACAGGTTCCGGTCGAGACCGGCCTGCCCGGTCGCACAGAACGGGCAGTTCATGCCACAGCCCGCCTGCGAGCTGATGCACATCGTCACCCGGTCCGGGTACCGCATGAGCACCGACTCGACGAGGGTCCCGTCGAACATCTTCCACAGCGTCTTGCGGGTGGTGCCCTGGTCGGTGGACATATGCCGGACCACCGTCATCAGCTCGGGAAGCAGCGCCTCCCGCAGCTTGGCCCGGGACCCGGCGGGAATGTCGGTCCACTGCTCCGGATCGTGCGCGTACCGCGCGAAGTAGTGCTGCGAGAGCTGCTTGGCACGGAACGGCTTCTCACCGGTCGCCGCGACCGCTTCCTTGCGCTCGGCGGGCGTGAGGTCGGCAAGGTGCCGCGGCGGCTTCTTGGAACCGCGCGGCGCGACAAAGGTCAGTTCTCCGGGCTTAGGCATGGCCCTACCAGTGTCGCAGATCCACACGGGTGCCCCGAGCGGCTCAGAACAGGCCGGCGATGGCGACGAAGAACCCGGTGACGTAGGCCTTGGTGCGGTGCCAGGGGCCGCAGTAGCGGCGCGGCCTGCGGCGGCCCTTCTGGTCGAGGAGCGCATCGCACCATTGACAGGGCAGGTCACCGTAGTACCCGCCGTCGTCCCCCCGCCTCGCCCGCGCCATGGAGCGACCTTACCCACCGGGACAGCGGTCGGGCCCCCGTCCGACAGTGGGACGGGGGCCCGGTCCGGCCACGTGGGCAGGGGTCAGCCGGAGCCGACGAACAGGACCAGCAGCAGCCACACCACCGGAGCCGTCGGCAGCAGGGAGTCCAGGCGGTCCATGATGCCGCCGTGACCGGGCAGCAGGGTGCCCATGTCCTTGATGCCGAGGTCCCGCTTGATCATGGACTCGCCCAGGTCGCCGAGGGTGGCGCTGACCGAGACCGCGAGTCCGAGCAGCAGCCCCTGCCACCAGGTGCCGTCGTCGATCAGGAACTGCATGCACAGCGCGCCCGCCACCATGGCGAAGGCGACCGCGCCCAGCAAGCCCTCGCGGGTCTTGCCGGGACTGATGCGCGGGGCGAGCTTGTGCGTGCCGAAGCGCCAGCCGACGGCGTACGCACCGGTGTCGGCGACGACCGTGATCACTATGAACGTCAGCACCCGCCAGGGCCCGTCGTCCGCGGCCAGCATCATCGACACGAAGGTCGCCAGGAACGGCACGTAGAACGCGGCGAAGACCCCCGCCGTGACGTCCCTGAGGTAGTTCTCGGGCGGCCTGGCCATCCGCCAGACCAGCACCGCCAGCGCGGTGAACGCCATCGCGATCCACGCGCCGTCACTGCCCCAGGCGTATCCGGAGACGATCATGGCCGTACCGCCGACCGCGAGCGGCACGAACGGCGCCTTGATGCCCTTGCGCTCCTCCAGCCGCTTGGTCAGCTCCCGCAGGCCCACCACTATGGCGACGGCGACGACGCCGACGAAGACGGCCTTGACGACGAACAGCGACACGGCGACCAGCGCGCAGAGCCCGACACCGACCCCTATCGCGGCACGCAGATCACGCCCCGCGCTCTTCTTCTGCGGCGGGGGCACCGGCTGCGGGACGTCGGACATGGACTCCGGATTCTGCGGCATCTCCCCGGGACGGGGACGCGCCCGTGTCGGCTCGTCTCGGACCAGGGGGCCGCTCGGCCGAGCAGCCGCCTGGTCCCTCTCCTGACCACCGCCGTGTTCGGGTGCGCCGGACACGACCGGCATGGGACGAGTCTGCTGCGCGTGGTGCGCGTCGTACGGGGGACCCGCCGGGACAGCTACCTGGTCGGGCCCCTGGTCGGGCGGCCCCCAGTACCCGGCCTGCGGGGGCGCCCCCCAGGAAGATTCGTTCATCAGACCTCGAGCAGTTCCGCTTCCTTGTGCTTCAGGAGCTCGTCCACCTGGGCGACATACTTCGCGGTGGTGTCGTCGAGCTCCTTCTCCGCACGGCGGCCCTCGTCCTCGCCGACCTCGCCATCCTTGATCATCTTGTCGATGCCGTCCTTGGCCTTGCGGCGCACGGCGCGGATGGAGACCTTGGCGTCCTCGCCCTTGGCCTTGGCGACCTTGATGAAGTCGCGACGGCGCTCCTCGGTCAGCTCCGGGAACACCACGCGGATGATGTTGCCGTCGTTGCTCGGGTTGACGCCCAGGTCGGAGTCGCGGATGGCCTGCTCGATGTTGCGCAGTGCGCTCTTGTCGAACGGCGTCACCACGGCCATGCGCGGCTCGGGCACGGAGAACGAGGCCAGCTGGTTGATCGGGGTCAGCGCGCCGTAGTAGTCGGCCACGATCTTGTTGAACATCGCCGGGTGCGCACGACCGGTGCGGATCGCGGCGAAGTCCTCCTTGGCGACCACGACGGCCTTCTCCATTTTCTCCTCGGCCTCGAGGAGGGTCTCTTCGATCACCACTTGCTCCTGCGTGTCTTGAGTAGGCCCGGCCGCGGTTCCCTGTCGGGGCGGCGGCCGGCTGCGTCGCGTCTTGTTCCTGCACGGTTCCCGACCAGTGGGACATTGTCCATCCCCCGGTCCGGTCCGTCCCATCCGTCCCCCGGGGGTGTCGCCCCTCGGACGGGTGCTTGTGGTCCGGTCACTTCCGGTCCGCCGGGTCACCCACCAGTGTGCCGATCTTCTCACCCTTGACGGCGCGCGCGATATTGCCCTCCGTCAGCAGTTCGAAGACGACGATGGGGAGCTTGTTGTCGCGGCACAGGGTGACGGCCGTGGCGTCGGCGACCTTCAGATCACGCGTGATGACCTCGCCGTACCCGAGGTGGTCGAACTTCACCGCGTCGGGGTTGGTCTTCGGGTCGGAGTCGTAGACCCCGTCCACTCCGTTCTTGCCCATCAGCAGGGCCTCGGCGTCGATCTCCAGGGCGCGCTGGGCGGCGGTGGTGTCGGTGGAGAAGTACGGCATGCCCATGCCGGCGCCGAAGATGACCACGCGGCCCTTCTCCAGGTGCCGTACGGCCCGCAGCGGGATGTAGGGCTCCGCGACCTGGCCCATGGTGATGGCGGTCTGGACCCTGGAGTCCACGCCCTCCTTCTCCAGGAAGTCCTGGAGCGCGAGGCAGTTCATCACGGTGCCGAGCATGCCCATGTAGTCCGAGCGGGCCCGGTCCATGCCGCGCTGCTGCAGTTCGGCACCGCGGAAGAAGTTGCCGCCGCCGATGACGATGGCGATCTCGGCGCCGTCACGGACGACCGCCGCGATCTCGCGTGCGACGGCGTGCACCACGTCGGGATCGACGCCCAGGCCTCCGCCACCGGAGAAGGCCTCTCCGGACAGCTTCAGCAGAAACCGTCCGTGCACTGTGCCGCCGTCGCTCTTCTCAGCCTTGGTCATCGGGGATCCCGCCTCTTTCACCTGTTGCACATACGAAGGAGGCCACTGCCGGTGGGGTGTGGTACGCATCCCATGCGGCAATGGCCTCCTCGTCAGATCTGCTGTCGTCCGGCACGCGCGCGTGCGTGACGGCGTGTCCGAACGACTGCTGACGACCCTATAGGGGTCGCACGCCCGTCGCGGTACGACTCAGATGCCGACCTTGATGCGCGCGAAGCGCTTCAGGGTGACACCGGCCTCGTCCAGAACCTTCTGGACGGACTTCTTGTTGTCCAGCGCATAGGGCTGGCCCAGCAGCGTGGCTTCCTTGAAGAAGCCGCCCAGGCGCCCCTCGACGATCTTCGGCAGGGCGGCCTCGGGCTTGCCCTCCGCGCGGGTGGTCTCCTCGGCGACGCGGCGCTCGGTCTCGACGACCTCGGCCGGCACGTCCTCCTTGGAGAGGTACTTCGGCGCGAACGCGGCGATGTGCTGGGCGACGCCCTTGGCGACCTCGGCGTTCGGCTTGTCGAGCTCGACGAGAACACCGATCTGCGGGGGCAGGTCGGGCATCGTGCGGTGCATGTACGCCGACACGTAGCCGTCGGTGTACTGGGCGAAGCGGTCCAGGACGATCTTCTCGCCCAGGTTGGCGTTGGCCTCGTCGACGTACGCCTGGACGGTCTTGCCGGCCTCGATCTCGGAGGCGAGCAGGGCCTCGATGTCGGCCGGGGAGGTCGCGGCGACGTGCTCGGCGATGGCGTTGGCCACGGCCTGGAACTTCTCGCCCTTGGCGACGAAGTCCGTCTCGCACTTCAGCTCGACGAGGACGCCGGAGGAGTTGTCGTCGGCGATGATCGAGACCACGGCGCCGTTCTCGGCGGAGCGGCCCTCGCGCTTGGCGACGCCCTTCTGGCCCTTGATACGGAGCGCCTCGACGGCCTTCTCGACGTTGCCCTCGGCCTCGTCCAGCGCCTTCTTGCAGTCCATCATGCCGGCGCCGGTGAGCTCCCGGAGCTTCTTGACGTCGGCGGCGGTGTAGTTCGCCATGAGTCTGTGAATCTTTCTCGAAGTCTGGAGAATCGGAGATCTGCGGGGTCTGCGGTCCACAGTGAGCTGTCCCAGCTGGGGAACCGTGACGCGCCGCGCGCCTACGGGTGAACGGCGGGAGCGGTGGGGGAACCTCCCATGCCCTTCAGGCAATGGGGGATCATGTCACTCGCTCCCGCCGTCATCAGCACTGACGGGCAGTTCAGGCCTGGTCGGCCTCGGCGGCCGGGGCGGCGTCGGCCGCGGGGGCCTCCTCGACCGGCTTCTCGGCCTCGGCCTCGGCGGCGGCCGGGGCGTCGGCGGCGGGGGCCTCGGCCTCGGGAGCCTCGGCGGCGGGGGCCTCGGCCTCGGGAGCCTCGGCGGGCTTCTCGGCCTCGGCGGCGGCCGGGGTCTCGTCGGCCTTCTTCTCACCCTCGAGCAGGTCGCGCTCCCACGCGGCGAGAGGCTCGCCGGCGGCCTTCTCGCCCTTGCCCTCGGTGGCGACACCGGAGCGGGAGATGAGGCCCTCGGCGACCGCGTCGGCGATCACGCGGGTGAGCAGGGTGACGGAGCGGATCGCGTCGTCGTTGCCCGGGATCTTGTAGTCGACCTCGTCGGGGTCGCAGTTGGTGTCGAGGATGGCGACGACCGGGATGTTGAGCTTCCGGGCCTCGCCGACCGCGATGTGCTCCTTCTTGGTGTCCACGATCCAGACGGCGCTGGGCACCTTCTGCATCTCGCGGATACCGCCGAGGGTCTTCTCCAGCTTGACCTTCTCGCGGGAGAGGACCAGCAGCTCCTTCTTGGTGAGGCCGGAGGCGGCCACGTCCTCGAAGTCGATCTGCTCGAGCTCCTTGAGGCGCTGCAGACGCTTGTAGACGGTCGAGAAGTTGGTGAGCATGCCGCCCAGCCAGCGCTGGTTGACGTAAGGCATGCCGACGCGGGTGGCCTGCTCCGCGATGGCCTCCTGCGCCTGCTTCTTCGTACCGACGAACATGACCGTGCCGCCGTGGGCGACGGTCTCCTTGACGAACTCGTAGGCGCGGTCGATGTACGACAGCGACTGGAGCAGGTCGATGATGTAGATGCCGTTGCGCTCCGTGAAGATGAAGCGCTTCATCTTCGGGTTCCAACGACGGGTCTGGTGACCGAAGTGGACGCCGCTCTCCAGCAGCTCCCGCATCGTGACGACGGCCATGGCCGCATCTCCTTGATTTTCTCGGTTGTGCCGCGGGAACCGGCGGCTCCCGCGCCTGACGCCCACGACGCGCCGTTGCCACGAAGGACCGAGGGGCGCTGACACCGGGAGCGGCCGTGACCAGTCCTGATGTCGGGGCGTGCGAAGTCGACCCGGTGACCCGAGTCGCCACCAGAAGTGTACGGGACCCGCGGGGTACTGGGTGACGCCGTTGTCCACAACCGGGTGGTGGTCCACAGGTCCGGGCCGTGATCACGGATTCCGGGGAGGCTCTCCGGCATGCGAGTGAGCCGATTTCCGAGGGCATGGGCACGCCTGATCGTCCTGCTGATCCTGACACCGACGACCCTGCTGTCGCCGCCGCCGTCACTGCCGGCAGCACTGCCGCCGCTGCTCACGGCCGGCGCCGGGAACCCGGCTGGGGCTGGGGACGCGGCTGGGGCCCCCGGTGCCGGGGCTGGGGCCCCCGCCCCCGGTGCCGGGGCGCCGGACGTCGATGCCGGAGTACCGGCCGTCGGACGGGTCTGGCCCGTGGGGGTACGGCCCCGGGTGCTGCGGGGCTGGGAACCACCGGAGACCGTGTACGGGCGCGGGCACCGGGGAGTGGACCTGGCGGCGGCGCCGGGGACGCCGGTGCGGGCGGTGGCGGCGGGCCGGGTCTCCTTCGCCGCGCAGGTGGCCGGGCGGGGCGTCGTCTCGGTGGAGCTGTCGGGCACGGGGACGCCGCCGCTGCGTACGACCTACGAGCCGGTCGTCCCGTCGGTGGAGAAAGGGGCCGAGGTGGCACCGGGCGAGGTGATCGGCGCAGTGGCGGCGGCGGACCCTGCGAGAAGCCCTCACTGCGCGGCCCCCTGCCTTCACTGGGGCCTGCTCAGAGCGGACGTCTATCTCGACCCGCTCGCCCTGCTCCCGCCCTGGCTCCTGCGCAACGGCCCGCCGAGGCTCCTCCCGGTCCTCGGCCTGCCGGTACCCGAGTGACCGGCCGGGCGGGTGACGGGAGAGGCCGGGGCGGCGAGGCGGCGGCCGTCAGGGCTGGACGCCGCGCAGGGTCATGGCGACCGCTGCCTCCGTGATCGTCTCCGGGTGTTCGGCGGCGCCGAGTTCGATGCGGCGCACCGCCGCGTCGACCACACCCTGGAGCAGCATCGCCGCGAGCCGGGGCTGGTCGTGACCCAGTTCGCCCAGGGCCTCGACGATCATCGCGATGAGGCCGCCGTGTGCCGCGCGGATCTTCTCCCGGGCACCCGCGTCGAGTTCACTCGCGGAGATCGCCACCACGGCCCGGTGACGCCGGTCCCCGACCAGTTCCAACTGCTTGCGGACGTACGCCTCGATCTTGGCCTCGGCTCCGTCGGCCGCGGCCATCGCCGTCTCCACCTCGGCCGCCCAGACCGGGAAGTCGACCTCGCACAGTTCCTCGACGACAGCCGCCCGGGACCGGAAGTACTCGTAGACGGACGAGCGCGCCAGGCCCGTGCGCTCGGCGAGGGCGGGGAAGGTCAGCGCCTCCGTACCGCCCTCGGACAGCAGGGAGCGTGCCGCGTCCAGCAGGGCGGCGCGTTGCATCGACCGGTGCTCGGCCACGGAGGCCGCTCGAATCCTTGGCACGCCACCACTTTACGGACGCGCCGCGCGAGGCGGGAGTCCCCCGGACGAAACCGCAGGTCGGACGGTCATATCTCACCGACGGGCCCGGCGTCCGGCTCGGACGGCAGGTCGAGCCGGCCGGCTCAGCCCCGGAAGCTCGCCAGCTTCGCCCTGAGCTGGAGCACGGACTTGGTGTGGATCTGGCTGACCCTGCTCTCGGTGACCCCCAGCACATGGCCGATCTCGGCCAGGGTGAGCCCCTCGTAGTAGTACAGCGTGACCACGGTCTTCTCCCGTTCCGGGAGCGTGTTGATCGCCCGCGCCAGGAACCGTCGCAGTTCCCGGTCCTCGGCCACTTCCACCGGGTTGTCGGCGGCGGTGTCCTCCAGGGTGTCCATCAGGCTGAGCCGGTCGCCGCCGTCGCCCCCGGCGTGCAGCAGCTCCTCCAGGGCGACGACGTTGGCGAGCGACAACTGGCTGAAAACCGCGTGCAGCTCGTCCACGGCAATGCCCATCTCGCCGGCGACCTCGCTCTCCGTCGGCGTACGCCTGAGCCGTGCCTCCAGCGTCGCGTACGCCCGCTCGACCTTGCGCGCCTTCTGCCTCACCGAGCGCGGAATCCAGTCCAGGGCCCGCAGTTCGTCGATCATCGCGCCCCTGATGCGGGTGATCGCGTAGGTCTCGAACTTGATCTCCCGGTCGACATCGAACTTCTCGATCGCGTCGATCAGCCCGAACACCCCGGAGGAGACGAAGTCCGCCTGGTCGACATTGGGCGGCAGCCCCACGCTGACCCGGCCCGCGACGTACTTCACCAACGGCGAGTAATGCAGGATCAGCTGCTCCCGCAGCCGCTCGTCGCCCGTCGCCTTGTACGACCGCCACAGTTCGTCGAGCGTCGAGGGAGCGGGCGGCCGCACGCTGCCACCGTCGCGGGCGGCTGGGTGGATCGCCGCCCGGTCGGACCCGGAGGTGTGCTGGGGCATTCGTCGCCTTGTGCCGTTCTGCAGTGGACTGGTGCTGCCTGGGTGAGCTGTCTGTCTGATGCCGAGCTGCCTGTCTGCGCTGCCCGTCCGTATCGCCTGCGGTATCGCCTGCCGGGCGCCCTTCCGTGCCGTCGTTCCGTGCCGGGACGCTTGTGAGCGTAGCGTGACTAAGGGGTCGCGGTGTGCGAGGAAGTGGGGTCGGGTCGGGTGCGAGGGCGTCCCGCACGTCACCCCACCGGGTGAACCACGTCGCTCTGTGTGATCACCTGGGTGCTCCAACTGACGTATTTTCCAAGGGATGTAGCCGTTCCCCCGGACGGCCGAACACCCTCCGTCAGGGCACGCCGGAACCATCGTCGGCCGGGATCACCGCCTGGCGTGTCAACTTCCAACCGTCGCCGTGTCGTTCGACGTAACCAAGCGCTCGCAGTTCGTACAGCCTCGCGATCGCGTCGTCCCGGGTGGTCCGTGCGCCGCGCGCGATTCCGTCGGCGAGGGCCGCGCCGCGCGCGGGCAGCGCCTCGAGGACCTGGCGGGCGGTGGGGTGCAGCAGGTCCCGGGGCAGCACCGGCCCACATCGTTCCGGGGCCAGTTCGCCCATGTCCCCGACCAGTTCGACGATCTCCGCGGCATCGGTGACCAGTACCGCCCCCTGCCTCAGCAGTTCGTGCACCCCGGCCGAGCGTCCGCTGGTGGCCGGCCCCGGTACTCCCATCGTGTGACGTCCGAGGTGCCCGGCCGCCCTGGCGGTCACCAGGGAGCCGCTGCGGTGCGCGGCCTCGACGACCACAGTGCCCCGGGTGAGTGCGGCGATGACCCGGTTTCGGAGAATGAACCTGCTCGGAGTCGGGTGATCGCCGGGCGGCAACTCGCCGATGACCAGACCTTGTTCCGCGATCCTGGTGATGAGTCCGGTGTGTCCGCGCGGGTAGGGCCGGTCGACGCCGCAGGCGAGTACGGCGACGGTGGCACCGCCCGAGCCGAGCGCGCCGCGATGAGCGGCGCCGTCGACCCCGTAGGCGCCGCCGGAGACCACGACCCAGCCGCGCTCGGCGAGCTCGGCGGCGAGGGTGGCCGCCATGTGGGCGCCGTACTCGGTGCAGGCGCGGGCGCCGACGACGGCGACCGAGCGCAGCGCCCACATCCGCAAATCGGCGGGGCCGCGCACCCACAGCCCGAGGGGCCGGCCGTCCCCCAGGTCGTCGAGCTGCCGGGGCCACTCGGCCGTCCCGGGGTACACGAACCGCACCCCGGCGCCCCGCGCGACAGCGAGATCCCGGCCGGGGCCCGCCCGCTCGGCCCGTGCCAGCAGCCCGGCCCAGCGCCGGCCGCTCGCCCCCGGCAACGGCTCGCCCCCTGCCCGCAGCCGTGCCGCCACCTCCCGCGCGCCCAGCTCCCGTACCCACCGCCCAGCGGTCTCGTCTCCTGGTTCGACGACGCGCGTGAGAAAGATCCGGGCAAGGAGTTCGCCGTCCACGGGCCCGGTGGCGGACTCGGCGGCGGACTCGGCGGCGCCGCTCATGTCAGTGCCCCGATCGCCATGGGCACCCCGCGCGGGACGCCGGTGCGCAGGTGCAGTGCGAGGGCGACGTCCCTGGCGTCGGGCCGGTCGCGGCCGACCAGGTCGGCGACCGTCCACGCGACCCGCAGCACCCGGTCGAGTCCGCGCGCGCTGAGCACGCCTCGCTCCAGGCTCCGCTCGGCGTCGTCCATCGCGCCGGGTGCCGCGTGCCAGCGGTTGCGCAGCTCCCGCCCGGGGATGTCGCTGTTGATGCGCCACGGGGTGCCCGCGAGCCGCCTCGCCGCACGTTCCCGGGCCGCGCGCACCCGGTCGGCGACCGTGGCGGTGGACTCGCCACAGGCTCCGTCGGCGGTCAGTTCGGCGCGGGTGACGCGTTCGGCCTCGACCCGCAGGTCGACCCGGTCGAGCAGCGGGCCGGACAGCCGGGACTGGTAACGGCGGATCGACGAGGGCGGGCACTCGCACAGGGTGTCCTTCGGCGAGAAGCGGCCGCAGGGACAGGGGTTGGCGGCGAGCACCATGAGGAACCTCGCTGGGAAGCGCACCACGCCCGAGCTGCGTGCGATGACGACGTGCCCGGCCTCCAGCGGCTGGCGCAGGGCATCCAGGGCGTGGCTGCCGAACTCGGGGGTCTCGTCCAGAAAGAGCACACCCCGGTGCGCGAGCGACACGGCTCCGGGGCGGGCCATACCGGGGCCGCCGCCGACGAGCGCCTGCATGGTGGCCGAGTGGTGCGGGGCACAGTAGGGGGCGGTGTCGATCAAGGGCTTGTCCGGGGGCAGCAGGCCGGCCACCGAGTGCACGGCGGTGACCTCCAGGGAATCCTGCCGGTCGAGCGGGGGCAGGAGCGAGGGCAGCCGCTCCGCGAGCATGGTCTTGCCCGCTCCTGGCGGCCCCTCGAGGAAAAGGTGGTGTCCGCCGGCCGCCGCCACCTCCACCCCGGTCCGCGCCGGGAGTTGACCGACGACGTCCGCGAGGTCGTGGCCGGTGTCGTACTGTGCCGCGCCGGTGCTGTGCATGCCGGTGGCCGCGCCGGTGCCGGGCATCCGCAGTCCGGCGAGGAGCGGATCGGGCCGCCCCTGGTGGGCTGGTTCCTCCTCTGGCACCGGCTCGTCGGTGAGGAAGGCGATCAGCTGGCGCAGGCTGCGGACGCCCAGCACAGACACGCCCGGCACCAGCGAGGCCTCGGCGGCGGCGCACTCGGGCACCACGACCTGCTCGTACCCGGCGTCGGCCGCCGCGACGACCGCGGGCAGCGTGCCCCGGACCGGCCGCACCCTGCCGTCCAGTCCCAGCTCGCCGATCATCACGAGGTCGGCGAGCACCCGCGGGTCGATCCGCTCTGCGGCGCCCAGGACGGCGCTGGCGACGGCGAGGTCGAAACCGCTGCCGGCCTTCGGCACCGACGCCGGGCTGAGGCCCACGGTGAGTTTCTTCTGCGGCCATTCCGCCCCGGAGTTGACGACCGCTGCCCTGACCCGGTCGCGGCTCTCCGTCAGGCTCTTGTCCGGCAGCCCCACCAGTGTGAACGCCGCCACTCCCGGTTCCAGGTCGGCCTGGACCTCCACGACCACGCCCTCGACGCCGACCAGCGCCACCGAGCACGTACGGGCGAACCCCATCTCAGGCCACCCCCCGGACATGCTCCACCTGGGGCGCGCCACGCTTCGGCAGCAGGACGCCGACCAGGTCGATGCGGACGCCGCCGGGCGGTGCTCCCCCGTGCTCCTGGAGCCAGCGTTGCGCCAGGCCCCGCAGGCGATCCGTCTTGGCGGGGGTGACCGCCTCCATGGGGTGCTGGAAGGACGTGGCCCTGCGGGTCTTCACCTCGCAGACGACGAGGACGTCGCCGTCCCTGGCCACGATGTCGATCTCGCCGGTCCTGCCGCAGCGCCAGTTGCGCTCCAGGACCGTCATTCCGGCTTGCGCCAGCCGCCGCGCGGCCAGCGCCTCGCCGTACCTGCCGAGTGCGCTGCGTGCCTGCTGTTGTGGGTTCATGTCGGCACCACCTCCGGCGCCAACCGTCACGCAGCCGGCCATCCGGAGTGGATCTTGGTGGAAAACCCGGCGGTTGTGGAAAACTCCGTCATCCGCCGGGGTGCATCATGTCCCCGCCGGGAACCTCAGGTCACCCGCCCGGGAGCTCCAGGTCGCTCTTGTTGAGCTCCTCGATGTTCACGTCCTTGAATGTCAGGACGCGCACCTGCTTCACGAACCTGGCCGGCCGGTACATGTCCCAGACCCAGGCATCCGCCATGGACACCTCGAAGAACACCTCGCCCTGGACCGAGTGCACCTGCATCTCGTAGTCGTTGGTCAGATAGAAGCGGCGCTCGGTCTCGATCACGTATTTGAACAGACCGACGACGTCGCGGTACTCCCGGTAGAGCTTCAGCTCCATCTCGGTCTCGTACTTCTCGAGGTCCTCGGCGCTCATGGCATGTTCCCCTTCACCTGTGCGATCCCACCATTGTGCGCCAGTCCCGGGGGCCGCCGTCCCCGAACCGGGCCGACCCGCCGGACGCCGCCGGACGGCCCCCGGGGCCTGCGGCTAGACGATCTCGGTGTCCAGGGTCACGGGTCCGGCCGGGGGACCCTCGTCGAGCAGGGTGCGCAGCAGCTCGGCGAGTCTCGTCGGGTACACCGTCTCATGGGCCCGAGCCAGTTCCGGGCATGTCCACCAGCGTGCTCCGGTGACACTGCGCCGCTCCAGCTCGGTCAGCGCCGTGGCCCCGGTGGCCGTCCTGGTGGTGCGGGCGAGGTAGTACCACTCGTCCTGGTCCCAGCGGCGGCCCGCGAACGGGAAGGAGCACGTCCGCCGCCACAGCACGGGTCCCAGCTCCACCTCCGTGATGCCGGTCTCCTCCGCGAGCTCCCGCAGCGCCGCCTGTTCACGGGTCTCGTCACCCTCCACGCCGCCGCCGGGTGTGAACCACCAGTCGTCGGCGGGGTCGTCCGGCTCATGGCCGTGCAGCAGCAGGATGCGACCCCTCGGGTCCAGCAGGACGACGCGGGCGACCCTGCGCAGCCCGCCCTCGCTCTGGCCCTGGCCCTGGCTCTGGCCCTCGTAGGAATCGCCGGTGGCGTGGGCCGTCTCAGCGGGCACTGCCCACCCTCGCTCCCGCGTCCGCACTACGGGCCCGGGAGGCGCCGGCCCGCTGGGCGAGCGGACCGTACGCGGCCCCGCCGAGAATGAGCACGGCACCGCCGATGACCACGGCGACGACCGTCGGCAGCGGCCCCGGCGCGGAGAGTTCGCCGAGCTTCTCGAAGCCTGTCGGGGCCTTCAGCATGCCGTCCATGGGCCAGACCACCGCGTCGACCCGGGCCTCGACCGCCTCGCGGGAGACGGTGCCGTTCGCGGTGTCGGTGAGATGGGAGGTCGAGTCCAGTGAGCCGCTTCGCTCGTCACCGAGCAGGAACAGGCGGCCCTTCGGCACGGTCACTTCCGGGAAGGCGCCCAGCCCGGTCGCCTCGTCCTCGGAGAGATACGGCTCGTCGATCTCCGTACCGTTGACCTTCAGCTTGCCGTCCTGTCCGGTGGAGACGGTGTCCCCGCCGACGGCGACCACCCGTTTGACGACCGGTACGTTTGCCCAGTTGTCGTCCTTGAAGACCACGACGTCGCCGCGACGGACGTCGCCGCCCTCGACGCGCTGGGCCAGCACCCGGTCACCGGGACCGATCGTCGGCGCCATCGAGGGGGTGGGCACGGTGTACGGCAGGTACACCAGCGCTCCCCAGACGAACCCGCCAAGGAACAGCACCAGGCCCAGCGCCACGGTCAGTGAGGACAGTCGCTGCCCGGTCCGACTGCCCGCCGGGCCCCGGCCCGCACCGCCGCCCCGCGAAGCCGTACGTGTCGTGCTCTGGCCAGTCATGGGCGGCACCCTACCCGGCAGTACCGGACCGGGTCAGCCCCTCCTTCGGGCAATCACCTCGCGGCCGCCCGCCGCGCTCAGGCCTTGGGCCCGTCCTCGCGCCGACGGTCCCACCTGCGCCGCCACAGCACCAGCGGCACCGCACCTACGAGCGCGATTCCCTGGGGTGCCACCGTCAGCGCCGCGGATGCCGATGCCTGCGTACCCAGCGCCGGCTGGTCGAAGGTGTCCGGGACCTCGAGCATGTCCCAGCGGCCGACCGGCCAGGCGATGACGACGGCACGGCCGACGACGTCGCTCACCGGGACCATGCCGTTGTTCTTGTCGGCCCGGTTGTAGCGGGAGTCCCGGGAGTTCTGCCGGTGGTCGCCCATGACCCAGAGCTTGCCCTCGGGGACCTCGACCTTGAACTGGCCGCCCTGGTCGTCCTGGCTGCACGGGGTGTTGCCCGGGTAGACGTAGTCCGCCTCGTTCAGGGCGACGCCGTTGACCGTCAGCGGGCCGGTGCCCTTGCACTCGACGACGTCGCCGCCGACCCCGATGACCCGCTTGATCAGGTCCTTCTCCTCCGCGGACGGCATCAGACCGATCCAGCTGAGGACCTTCTGCAGCGGGTTCGCGTCGGGCGTGGGCTCGCCCGCCAGCCATTTGTCCGGGTCGTGGAAGACCACGACCTCGCCGCGCTCGGGCTCGGAGCCGAACCAGGGGGTGAGCTTGTCGACCAGGACACGGTCACCCTGCTGCAGGGTGTTCTGCATCGAGTCCGACGGGATGGAGAACGCCTGCAGCAGAAACGTCTTGATCAGCAGCGCCAGGACCAGCGCGATACCGACCAGGATGGGCAGCTCCTTCCAGAAGGAGCGTGGTTTCTTCTGCTCGCGGGGCGGCTCGTCCGGCCCTCGGCCGCCGCTCTCCGACCGGTCGTCCGCCACTCTTCCCTCTCCTGCCGCCGGGAAGTCACTCCCGAAGGTCACGGCGCCGTCCTCGACCGGGACGAAGGGCTCCGCGGGACGCCCGCGGTACTCCTCGCCGTCGGCTCCGGACCGTGCGCCAACCGCCACATCCCCCACGCCAGCTCCTCACTCCGTGCCACCGCCTGCCCCATACGCGGCGCAGGCCCACCACTCCCATAACGAGCGGGAGTTCCGCAGGGCTCGGGAGCTGAATCATTCCGTTCGAATCATCCGGGGCAACCCTATGCGACAGCTGGGCGGCAGCGGTCGACCCTGGCGTCGAGTCCGACACGGACGCGTAAGCCGTCGGTTCGTCCAGCATGTTCCAGTGACCGAACGGCCAGGCGATGACCATGGCCCGGCCCACCACCTCCTCCTCGGAGACGGTGCCGCCGTAGTCGGTGTCCTGGTGGGCACGGGAGTCGGCGGAGTTGGACCGGTGATCGCCCATCACCCACAGGCGCCCCTGGGGCACGGTGACGTCGAACGGCGTCGTGGACGGGGCGTTCCCCGGGAAGAGGTAGTCACCCTCCTCCAGGGGCACCCCGTTGACGGTGACCCGTCCCTGCGTGTCGCAGCACTGGACCTGGTCGCCACCGACCCCCACGACCCGCTTGATGAGGTCCTTCTCGTTCTCCGAAGGCAGCAGGCCGATGAAGGTGAGTCCGGCCTTGACCTGCTTGATGCCGACCGGGTCCTCCTCCTGGGGGGTGGGCTGCTCGTCCCGCAGCCAGCCGCCGGGGTCCTTGAACACGACGACGTCCCCACGCTGCGGCTTGGAGCCGAACCACGGGGTCAGCTTGTCCACCAGGACACGGTCACCGACCTGGATCGTCTGCTCCATGGAGCCGGACGGGATGACGAAGGCCTGGACGAGGAACGTCTTCAGTACCAGCGCTATCAGGACGGCAACCCCGATGAGCAGCGGTATCTCCTTGACCGCGCCGTGCCGACGGCGCCGCTTGACCTTCCGCTGAAGCTTGCGCCGGTCGGCCCGGCTGCGTCCGCTCGACGCGCTCACCGCGCGGCGCGCGCCGGTGGGCAGCAGGTTGTCCGCGGCGCTCGCCGGGACGCCGCGGGGTTTGCCGCGGTTACCCATGGGGCCCCTCCCCCGGGTGCGCCGCGTTCGCCCGGTCGGTCGGCACCGGAGCCGGCACGCGCGCGTAGGCGTCGGGGCGGTGCAGCCGGGTGGCGCGGCCGAAGGGCGAGACGATCCAGTCGGCTCGGCCGATCACCCTGCTCACCGGGATCATGCCGCCGCCGGGCGAACCGAGATGGTCACGGGAGTCGCTGGAGGAGCCGCGGTGGTCGCCGAGGACGAACAGGCGCTTCTCGGGGACGACGACGTCGAAGGGCACCGTGGAGGCGCTCTCGCCGGGGAACAGGAAACCCGACTCGTCGACCGACCGGCCGTTCACCCGGATCCTCCCGTCCTTGTCGCAGCAGACCACGTGGTCCCCGCCCACACCGACAACGCGCTTGATGTAGTCGGCGTCCCCGAAATACCCGGTGCCGTCGAACACAACCATGTCGCCGCGCTGCGGACCGGCACCAAAACGGTATGCCAACTTGAGTACGAGAACACGGTCCCCGGCCCTCAACGCGGGCTCCATCGATCCGCTGGGGATCTGGAACGGCCGGACCACGAAGGTACTGAGCGCCAGCAGGAGCAGCAGCACGAGGAGCAGGGCCGCGGTGACCCGCCCCCCGGGGAGCCATCCCGCGAGGTGCCCTGCCAACGCGGAACGCGACCGTCCCTCCGGGCCCGGGGCCCCCGAGGTGTCCTCGGGTCCGGCCGGGTGGGGGGAGCGGTCGCGCTCCGTCGACTGTGCTTCGGTGTCCATCGAGGCCAGATGTTATCCGGCCTCGGGAAGCGCTCAGTTCTCGCGCTTCTCCTTGATCTTCGCCGCCTTGCCGCGCAGCTCACGCAGGTAGTACAGCTTGGCACGGCGGACGTCGCCCTTGGTGACGAGCTCGATCTTCTCGACGATCGGGGTGTGCACCGGGAAGGTGCGCTCGACGCCGACGGAGAAGGAGACCTTGCGGACCGTGAAGGTCTCGCGCACGCCGGCACCCTGGCGGCGGACCACCACGCCCTTGAACTGCTGCACACGGGAGCGGCTGCCCTCGATGACGCGCACGTGGACGTTGACGGTGTCACCGGGACGGAAGTTCGGGAGGTCGCTGCGCAGCGACGCGGAGTCGACGGAGTCGAGCAGGTGAGACATTTCGTCTGCTTTCTTCGTTGATGCCGCAGGTCATCAACGGCAATAGGGGTTCGGATCGGGGTGTGCGGTTCGGGGCGGACGTCGTGTCCCCCTGCGGCAGGGGCGCACGCCGGACGACGCACAACAGCGGCCTATTCTTCCACGGCACCGGTCCTGCGCCAAAATCGGCCGTACGGCTCCCCGGCCGGGTCCGGCTCCCAGCCCAGGATGGAGAGCATCTCGCGGTCCTTCTTGTCGAAGGCCTTGGGCTCACAGCGCTCGATGAGGTCGGGCCGGTTGGCCGTGGTGCGCCTCAGCGCCTCGTCGCGCCGCCAGCGGGCGATCTTCCCATGGTGGCCGCTGAGCAGCACCTCGGGAATTCCCCGGCCGCGCCAGAGGGGCGGCTTGGTGTGGACGGGGCCTTCCAGGAGGCCGGCCATGGCGCCCGGGGCGAAGGAGTCGTCCCGGTGGGACTCGGCGTTGCCCAGGACACCGGGCAGCAGCCGGGCCACGGCCTCGGTGACGACGAGGACGGCCGCCTCGCCGCCGGCCAGGACGTAGTCGCCGATGGATACCTCGTACACCGGCATGCGGGTCGCGTACTCGTCGACGACGCGCCGGTCGATGCCCTCGTAGCGGGCCGGGGTGAAGATCAGCCAGGGGCGCTCGGAGAGGTGGACGGCGAGTTCCTGGGTGAAGGGGCGGCCGCTGGGGGTGGGGACGATCAGGGCGGGCACGTGCGCGCCGGCCTCGTAGCCGTCCGCCAGGATCTCGTCGAGCGCCTCGCCCCACGGCTCGGTCTTCATGACCATGCCGGGGCCGCCGCCGTACGGGGTGTCGTCGACGGTGTTGTGCCGGTCGTGGGTCCAGGAGCGGAGGTCGTGCACCTGGACGTTCAGCTGTCCACGCGCGCGTGCCTTGCCGACGAGGGAGACGTTCAGCGGTTCGAGGTACTCGGGGAAGATGGTGACGACGTCGAGCCGCATCACACCTCGTCCCGTGAGGCAGCGGTCTCGTCCGGCGCGACAGCGGTCTCGTCCCGCGATGAGGCGCCGTGTCCATCAGCGACTTCGTCGCGGGCGGACCGGTCGTCGATGAGGCCCGGCGGCGGGTCGATGACCGCGCGTTGTTCCTCGAGGTCGATCTCGGTGACGATCTGCTCCACGAACGGCACGAGCACCTCGCTGCCGTCGGGGCGCTCCACCACGAAGAGGTCCTGCGTCGGCAGGTGGGCGATCTCGGTGATCCGGCCCACCGGCTGCCCGTCCCGGGTGACGATGTCGAGGTCGATCAGCTGGTGGTCGTAGTACTCGTCCTCGCCCTCGGGTTGCTCGTCCGGGTCGATCTCGGCGATGAGGAGGGTGTTGCGCAGCGCCTCGGCGCCGGTGCGGTCGCGGACGCCCTCGAAGCGCAGCAGGAGGCGGCCGCTGTGCACCCGGCCGGTCTCGATGGTGAGCGGTCCGGCGGAGGCGGGATCGGTGGCCAGGACGGCACCGGGCCCGAGCCTCAGCTCCGGCTCGTCGGTGCGGACCTCCACGGTGACCTCGCCCTTGATGCCGTGGGCACGGCCGATGCGAGCGACTACCAGCTGCACTGTGCTTGATCTCCTGTCGTACGACGACGGGCCGGGGACGGCCCGGAGGCCCTCCCCGGCCCGAGCCGGTTGCGCTGAGCGTCAGCGGACGTGGTCCACGTCGACGAGGTCGACACGGACACCGCGGCCGCCGATGGCGCCCACGACGGTGCGCAGGGCGCGTGCGGTGCGGCCGTTGCGGCCGATCACCTTGCCGAGGTCGTCCGGGTGGACCCGGACCTCGAGCACACGCCCGCGACGCAGGTCGCGCGAGGCGACCTGCACATCGTCAGGATTGTCGACGATGCCCTTCACGAGGTGCTCGAGAGCCTCCTCGAGCATGCTCAGGCCTCGGTCGACGCGGACTCGGCCGGGGCCTCGTCCTTCTTCTCAGTCTTCTTCTTCTGGGTGATGGCCTCACCCTTGCCCTCGTCCTCGCCGCCAAGCGCCTCGAACAACGGGCGGCCGGCCTTCTCGGCCTGCTGGAGCAGCGGAGCCGGGGCGGGCTCGCCCTTGTACTTCTGCCAGTCGCCGGTCTTCTTCAGGATGGCGAGCACGGGCTCGGTCGGCTGGGCGCCGACGCCGAGCCAGTACGCCACACGCTCACCGTCGACCTCGATCACCGACGGGTGATACGTCGGGTGGTACTTGCCGATCTCCTCGATGGCCCGGCCGTCACGGCGGGTACGGGAGTCGGCGACGACGATGCGGTAGTGAGGCGAACGGATCTTGCCCAGACGCTTCAGCTTGATCTTGACTGCCACGGGAGTGGGTTCTCCTGGATTTTGACGTGGTTGGGCACGCGAGACGGCCGCGTGGGGTTGCGGTACCCGAATGCCCGATGGACGCGTCAGCCGGAGGAGAGAGGGTTCCTGTGCGGCCGTCGAGTACAGCTAGCCATTCTGCCACACCCCGCGGGACGCCGGGGACCGCGGGTGCGGCAGGCCGCACCGGGGTACGCCTCGCCGGCACCCGGCGCGACGGAGACCGTGCCGGGTGCCGGGTGCCGGCGAGGCGGCACGACTGTCACGGATGCGCGGGCGTGGACGGCATCCGCGCGTCTGACGTGCGTCCGGCACCCACGAGATGCCGGATTGCTGTCAGCTCGCGGCCGCGGCCACCCCCTCGGGAATCCGGAACGGCTTGCCGCAGCCGCCGCAGACGATGGGGGCCTGCGCCAGGACCGACGGGACGACCCGCACATTGCGGCCGCAGTCGCAGACGGCCTTGACCCGCACACCACCGCCGGACGAGCCATGTCGCGCCGCCGGACCGCGGAAGCTGCGGGCGGTGTCGCCCGCGGTCGCGACGGAGTGTGCCTTCAGGGCGCGCTGAAGGCGCTCGGCTGTCGGACGGTAGCGGCGCTTCGCCTCCGGGGTGAGGGAGACCAGCGAGAAGCCGCTGCTGGGATGCGGCTCGTCGGGGTGGTCCAGGCCCAACTCCTCGGCGATCGCGAGGAATCTGCGGTTGTGGTAGCGGCCGGCTCGGGAAGTGTCGCGTACGCCGCGTGCGGCGGCGATGCCATGGACTGCCTCGTGCAGCAGTCGCTCGAAGGAGAGCTCGTGACCGCACGCGGACGACGACTCCCCGATCAGGGACTCGGGCGCGGCAAGATCGGGCAGCTCGGGGTGGTACCGCTGAATATCGGCCCACGCCTGCGCCAGTTCTGCGGCGAGTACAGGTGGTGTCTGTGTCGTGCTCACGTAATGACAACGAGCCGGGGTGCCTCTGTGTTCCGATTCCGGGGCATCCCAAATAATTTGCCCTTACCCGTCAGTATGCGCTCATGCGTCCCGCCGAGGGCGGGTGCGCTGATCTGCGGAGAAGCCTCACAGCTCACCTCAAGGTGGTGCGTAGGCTGACGTACACGGCCCCCCGGCCCGGCGTGTACGCGGTGTCCGCGCGCCGGTGCTCCCGTGACCCAAGAATGCGCAAGGGGCGTTTCGGCCGCTCTCGCGACGGAGCGACCCCGGACCGGCCCCGGCTCCGCGGGCGCGTGTCACGGTCACGACGTTACCCCGTCCGCCGCCGACACCCGGCATCGGCCCGTCCGCCGCCCCTGCCGCCTGTCCCGGACCCGTCCGTGATCACCGGTTTGTGGACCTTGGCCAGAACCATCCCGTCTCCCCCGGATTACCGGAATGTGAATTCTTGCCACTGGCACGAGCGACTCCCAAGCCACCGCCCCGCTCCACTGGACGCCGGGTCGAGGGCGGAGTTTCCTGGCATGACGGGGGTAGTGCGAGCGCGCCGCGCGGGGGCGAGGCGATGGGCGGCGCGGCAACTCTCGGCTGATTGGGGCGCTCACCTATGACACCTACGCTCGTGCGGCAGCACCTTCCTCGCACAGGCCACGGCCCTCGCGTGGACCGGCAGGCACGCGCGCGTGACTGGTCCGAGATACAGGAGAGGATGCTCGTGCCGCTCTACGAGGCCGTCTACGAGCGATTGGACGTGGGGTCCGGGACGCGGCTGCTCGGCCTCGACTGCGGTTCCGGACTCGCCCTGCTGATGGCGGCCTCCCTAGGCGCCGCGGTCACCGGTGTCGACACCTCGTCGGACCTGCTGGCCCTCGCGCGCGAGCGGCTGCTGCCCTCCGGACGGGACGCACACGCGCGTACGGACGCCCGGATCGTGGACGGCTCCCCCGGGGACATGGTCCGCCGGGGCACAGCGGACACGGCGGACACGACGACTTCCGGTACGGACACGGCCGACGGGGACAGCCCCGCGTACACCGTGGTGACCGCCTTCGAACCCATCGGATGCCTCACGGGGGACGCGGACGGGCTGAGCGAACAGCTCGCCGAGGCGGTTCCGCTCGCCGGCCACGGAGCGGCCGTGGTGCTCACCGGCTGGGGTCCGCCGGAGCGCTGCGCCACGGCGTCCGTGCTCCGGGTGACCACCAGGCAGGCGGAGCCGCTGCGCGGCACGGGAACCTGGCGCCCCGCGCACCGTGACGACCTGGAGGACGTCGCCCGGCGGGCGGGCCTCGGGCCGGACGGCTCGGGACGGGTGACCTGCCCCTTCGGATACGCCGACGTGGACAGCGCCGTACGGGGCCTGCTGTCGACGGGACTGTTCGACCCGGCGATCACGGCGACGGACCGGATCCAGGTGGACAAGGAAATCGCCGAGGCGCTGCATCCGTACGAACGGCGGGACGGGACGGTGTGGATGCCGAACGTCTTCCGGTATCTGATCGCCCGGACCCCCTGACACCGTCGAGGACACTGCGCACCTACGCCACGGGGGCACCTCTTGCCGAAGAGGTGCCCCCGTGACGTGGGAAGGGCCGCCGGCCCCAAAGCGATCAGCCCATGAACTTCTTGAACTCGTCCGGCAGCTCGAAGTCCTGGCTGCCCTGCTGCGGCAGCCCGAAGGCGTTGTCCCCCTCGACCGCGGCGGCGCGGCGCTGGACGGCCTCCTCCTCCTGCTGCTTGCGCTTCATGGGGTTGCCGGAGCGCTGCTTGCCCTTGGCCTGCTTCTGCTTCTTCTTCGTCCGGCCGGGACCGCCACCCATGCCCGGCATCCCGGGCATCCCCGGCATGCCGCCGCCCTGGGCCATGCGGGACATCATCTTGCGGGCCTCGAAGAAGCGCTCGACAAGGTTCTTCACCGCGCTGACCTCGACGCCGGAGCCCTTGGCGATACGGGCGCGGCGCGAGCCGTTGATGATCGTCGCGTCCTGGCGCTCGGCCGGGGTCATCGACTTGATGATCGCGGCCGTGCGGTCGACGTCCCGCTCGTCGAGGTTGTTGATCTGGTCCTTGATCTGTCCCATGCCGGGCAGCATGCCGAGCAGCTTCGAGATGCTGCCCATCTTCCTGACCTGCTCCATCTGAGCCAGGAAGTCGTCCAGGGTGAAGTCCTGGCCCTTCTTCGACGCCAGCTTGGAGGCCATCTTCTCGGCCTCGTCCTGGCTGAACGTCTTCTCCGCCTGCTCGATCAGGGTGAGCAGGTCACCCATGTCGAGGATGCGGGAGGCCATCCGGTCGGGGTGGAAGGCGTCGAACTCGTCGAGCTTCTCACCGTTCGACGCGAACATGATCGGCTTGCCGGTCACCGAGGCGATCGACAGGGCCGCACCACCGCGGGCGTCACCGTCGAGCTTGGAGAGCACCACGCCGTCGAAGCCGACGCCGTCGCGGAAGGCCTCGGCGGTGTTGACGGCGTCCTGGCCGATCATCGCGTCGACGACGAACAGGATCTCGTCGGGCGAGACCACGTCCCTGATGTCCGCGGCCTGCCGCATCATCTCCTGGTCGATGCCCAGGCGTCCGGCGGTGTCCACGATGACGATGTCGTGGACCTTGGACTTGGCGAACTCGATGGAGTCCTTGGCGACCTTGACCGGGTCGCCCACGCCGTTGCCCGGCTCGGGCGCGTAGACGGCGACGCCGGCGCGCTCGGCGACGACGCTGAGCTGGTTGACGGCGTTGGGGCGCTGGAGGTCACAGGCGACCAGGAGCGGCGAGTGGCCCTGCTCCTTGAGCCAGTGGCCGAGCTTGCCCGCGAGGGTGGTCTTACCCGCACCCTGCAGACCGGCCAGCATGATCACGGTCGGCGGCTGCTTGGCGAACCGCAGGCGACGGGTCTCGCCGCCGAGGATGGAGGTCAGTTCGTCATTGACGATCTTGACGAACTGTTGTGCGGGGTTGAGGGCCTTGGAGACCTCGGCGCTGAGCGCCCGCTCCTTGACGCTCTTGATGAACGCCCGGACGACGGGCAGGGCCACGTCCGCTTCGAGGAGGGCGATACGGATCTCGCGGGCCGTGGCGTCGATGTCCGCCTCGGACAACCTGCCTTTGCCGCGGAGGTTTTTGAAAGTCGCGCTGAGGCGGTCGGAGAGGGTATCGAACACGGTGGCGTCGGTCCTCGAGGTCGGGGGCGGAACTGGGCTGCCCTCCAGGGTATCCGGCCCGGCAAGCAAATCGCCCCCGCCCGCTGCAGTCAGTGGTCGGGGGCGGACCCCCGCGTCGGCGGGGAGCAGCTGGACACTCTCTCCGAACGGTTGTCGGTCGCCGGATCACCCCCGCATCAGCGGGGAGCACATCCGGTGAACGCATGACATGACTGAAAGGTCACGCCCGCAAGGTCTCCTCCAGCTTCCCCGCGAGCGCCGCCGCCTCTTCACCCGGCAACGGCGCGCCCTCCGGGCCGGTGACGTAGAAACCGTCGACAACGTTCGCGCCCAGGGTGCTCACGTGCGCGCTGCGCACCCGCACCTCCGCGTCCTCCAGCGCCCGCCCGATCCGGAACAGCAGCCCCGGTGCGTCCTGTGCCCGGACCTCGATCACCGTGGCCAGCCGGGACGTGGCCGGGGCGACTGTCACCCGGGCCGGGGGCGGGACCACGCCCCGGCGGCGCGGATAGGCGGCGTCGCGTTCGGCGAGACGGCCGGCGATGTTCAGGGTGCCGTCCAGGGCGCGGACGAGGTCGGCGCGCAGGCGGGCGGCCTGGGGCAGCGAGCCGTACTCGGCGGCGACCCGCCAGTCGAGCAGCAGGACGGATCCCTCGACGCCCTCCAGCAGTTCGAGGGTGCGCAGTTCGGCGGTGCGGACGGTCAGTCGGTGCAGGGCCAGCACACCGGCGACCGCGGGGAGCACGCCCGCCTGGTCGGGTATGGCGATCAGCAGCTCCACGCCGAGGGGTTCCGGTTCGCCGGTCGGCTGCGGGGTGTCCGCCTGCCCGGTCGGGGGCCCGGTCGGCGGTTCGGTCTGGGCACGCAGGGACAGCGCCGGGCCGCCGGTGGCGAGCGCCTCGAGGGCGAGCCGTTCCTGCTCGGCGGTGGGCTCGGCGGCCTCGGGTTCCTCCAGCGGGTCCCCGGCCAGCACCGCCGAGACGCGTGTGACCAGGTCGGCGACGAGTGAGGCGCGCCAGGCCGACCAGGCGGCCGGTCCGGTGGCCAGTGCGTCCGCCTCGGTCAGGGCGTTCAGCAGCTCCAGGGTGCCCTGGGTGCCGACGGCGTCGGCGACCGCGCGCACCGTGGCCGGGTCGTCGAGGTCGCGGCGGGTGGCAGTCTCGACGAGCAGCAGGTGGTGGCGTACGAGGGTGGCGAGGACGCCCGCGTCGGCGCGGTCGAAGCCGATCCGCGCGGCCATGTCCCGGACGATGGTCTCGCCGGCCACGGAGTGGTCGCCGGGCCGGCCCTTGCCGATGTCGTGCAGCAGCGCGGCGACCAGGAGCAGGTCGGGGCGGTGTACGCGCCGGGTGAAGGCGGAGGCGTGGACCGCCGTCTCGATGAGGTGCCGGTCGACGGTCCACAGGTGCACGGCGTTGCGCTGCGGGCGGCAGCGGACCCGCTCCCAGTCCGGCAGCAGCCGCGTGATCAGGCCTGCCGCCTCCAGTGCTTCCCAGACGTCGACGGTGGGGCGGCCGGCGCCCAGCAGGGTCACCAGCTGTTCGCGGGCCTCGGCGGGCCAGGGGCTGGGCAGCGGGCGCACGGTGGCGGCGAGGCGCCGGACGGCGTGGAGCGACAGCGGGAGTCCCGCCTGTGCGGCGGCGGCCGCGGCACGCAGCGGGAGCACGGGGTCGCGTTCGGGGCGGGCGGCACGGGCGAGGACCGCCTCGCCGTCCTGCTCGACGACGCCCTCGGCCAGCGGCGAGCGCTCGGCGCTCGGCTTTCCGCCGCCCAGCGCCCTCCCGTCGCCCGCCACCGCCCTTCTGAGGAAGTCGCTTCGCTCCCTTGCAAGTTTGCGCAGTCGCGGCCGCATGGCCCGGGAGCGCAGCACGCGGCCGACTTCGCGCCAGGTGACGTCGCCGGCGTACGCGATGGCCCGGGCGGCCTCGTACACCTGGCGCAGCAGGGTGTCGGCGTCGAGCAGGCCGAGTTCGGCGGCGACCTGGTCCTGTTCCTGGAGCGCGAGCCGGTCGGTGACGCGGCCGGTCGTCAGGTGCAGCGCGTCCCGTACGTCGAGGAGCCGGCGGCGGGCGTCGGCGAGTCCCTCGCGCGGGGCGTCGGCGAGCCAGGAGGCGGCGACGGCGCGCAGCACGGTGGCGTCGCGCAGCCCGCCGCGGGCCTCCTTGAGGTCGGGTTCCAGGAGGTACTGCAGCTCGCCCTGCCGTTCGGCGCGTTCGGCGCAGAGCTCCTGGAGTTCGGGGAGGCGTTTCGGTGCCTGGTTGCGCCAGTCGGCCAGGACGGCGGTGCGCAGGGCGGCGGTGAGTCCGAGGTCCCCGGCGATGTGCCGGGCGTCCAGGAGGCCCAGCTGGGCCTTGAGGTCCTCGCCGGCGGTGCGGCGGGCCCCGGCCAGGGTGCGTACGGAGTGGTCGAGGGCGATGCCCAGGTCCCACACGGGGTACCAGAGCCGGTCGGCGAGGGCGGCGACGGCCCCGGGGTCGCTGCCGTCGTGCAGCAGGAGCAGGTCGAGGTCGCTGCGCGGGGACAGTTCGCCGCGCCCGTAGCCGCCGACCGCGATCAGGGAGGCCCCGCGCAGCTGTTCGGTGCCCGCGGCGAACAGTCCGGTGAGCCAGTCGTCCGTGAGCCGGGCGAGGGCGGCACGGCGCGGCGGCCCGGACCGTGCCTCCTCGGTGAGGAGGCGCAGCCGGGCCGCCGCGTAGCCGCTGGGTCCCGAGTTCTGTGCCTCGTCGTGCGTGTCGGTGCTCGTCACCCGGCGACTCCTGTTCCGTCGGTCTGTCTCAGAGCGCTTCCGGGCCGCGCTCGCCGGTCCGGACCCGTACGGCCGTGTCGACCGGGATCGACCAGACCTTGCCGTCACCGATCTTGCCGGTGCGGGCCGCCTTGACGACGACATCGATCAGCTGCTCGGCGTCGGCGTCCTCGACCAGCACCTCGATGCGGATCTTGGGGACCAGGTCGACGGTGTACTCGGCACCGCGGTAGACCTCGGTGTGGCCGCGCTGGCGGCCGTAGCCGCTGGCCTCGGTGACCGTCAGGCCGTGTACCCCGAAGGCCTGCAGGGCCTCCTTGATCTCGTCGAGCCGGTGCGGCTTGACGACGGCGGTGATGAGCTTCATGCGTCCACCTTCTTGCTCTCGGCCTGGGCTGCGGGCGCCGTGGCGGTGCTGCGGGCGGCGCCGCCACCGGCACCGCTGTGGTCGTATGCGGTCTCGGCGTGCTCGGCCTGGTCGATGCCGGTCACCTCGTCGTCCTCGGAGACTCGCATACCGATCGTCTTGTCGAGGAGGAAGGCGAGGAGCGCGGAGACGACCAGGGAGTAGGCGAGGACACCGAAGACACCGGCGCACTGCTTCCAGAACTGGTCGAGGCCGCCGCCGTAGAAGAGGCCCGCGACGTCGGACTGGCCCTTGCCGCTGGCGAAGAAGCCGATGAGGAGGGAGCCGATGATGCCGCCGCCGAGGTGGACGCCGACGACGTCCAGGGAGTCGTCGTAGCCGAACTTGTACTTCAGGCCGACGGCCATGGCGCACAGCACACCGGCGATGGCGCCGACGGCGATCGCGCCGAGCGGGGTGACCGCGCCGCCGGCCGGGGTGATGGCGACCAGGCCCGCGACCGCGCCGGAAGCGGCGCCGAGCGTGGTGAACGCGCCGTGGCGGATCTTCTCGTAGGCGAGCCAGCCGAGGAGGGCGGCGGCGGCGGCGATCTGGGTGTTGACGAACATCAGCGCGCCGACGCCGTCGTTGTTGCCGAGCCAGGAACCTGCGTTGAAGCCGAACCAGCCGAACCACAGCAGCGCGGCGCCGAGCATGACCAGCGGCAGGCTGTGCGGGCGCATCGGGTCCTTCTTGAAGCCGACCCGCTTGCCGATCACCAGGATCACACCGAGCGCGGCGGCACCGGCGTTGATGTGGACGGCCGTCCCGCCGGCGAAGTCGATGACGCCCAGTTCGAAGGCCCAGCCGCCGGCGCCCCAGACCCAGTGGGCGACCGGGAAGTAGACGATGGTGGCCCACAGCGCGATGAACAGCGCCCACGCGGTGAACTTCACGCGGTCCGCGAGCGCGCCGCTGATCAGGGCGGGGGTGAGGACGGCGAACATCAGCTGGAAGACCAGGAAGACGAAGACGGGGATGGTGTAGCCGCCCCACAGCTCGGTCAGGCCGATGTTGCTCAGCCCGACCCAGGCGGAGTTCCAGCCGACGACGCCGCCGGAGTCGGTGCCGAACGCCATGGAGAAGCCGTACAGCACCCACAGAATGGTGACGATTCCCAGACTGATGAAGCTCATCATCAGCATGTTCAGGGTGCTCTTGACCCGGACCATGCCTCCGTAGAAGAAGGCCAGGCCTGGCGTCATGAGCATCACCAGAGCGGTACAGATGAGCATGAACCCTGTGTTGGCGGCAGAGAGCGTGGGCGCTTCCGCGGCAAGGGTGACGGCTGGTGCCATCGGCGTCTCCTCGTCATTGGTACGGCCCCGTGCGGGCGAAGCCTGAGCGGGTCGTGAGGGGTGGGCCGGTCCTGCGCCAAGAGATTCGCGCAGCGCCGTTTCGGTGGAAGCCCCTCGCTGTTTCGCCGCCGTGACGAAGGCACCCAGCGTGTTACGCGTCGATGAACTGCCGGATGCGGGGCGCGTCGATCGTTGTCGTGGCGCAATCTTCATCACATGGCACCGCAGCCATCAATGGAGGAACCACGACGGCGAGCACCCAGATCCGCGAGAGCGGCGCCGGTTCAGGCGCAAAAAACAGAAAGCCGACCGCGGCGGGCCTTCCGATGACCTGGCATGGGGGAGCCGAGTCGGGCAGTTCGGGAGGACCGGCCGCGGCCGGGGCTTGGGGTTTTCCCGGATCTCCCCGGGATTCCTGAAGATCTCCGAGGTTCTTCCGGGGTCTTTCCGGGGTCTTTCCTGGCGTCAGACCGCTTCGGCGGTCTCCGGCAGTTCGATGGCGAGCCGCTCGGTGAGGTCGACGACCTCGGCCCGGTCGCCGAAGTCGCGGACGGCCGTGTCGACCGTCTTTCGGATACGAGTGTTGACACGCTCGGAGCGGACCTTCTTGGCCGCCTTGATGGCGTCGGTGGTGAGAACCGCTCCCTGCTCGGGCTCGCGCTGGAGCAGATGCACGGTGGCCATGCCGATCAGGTTGAGGGCGTACGACCGCTGGTGCCGGTCCGCCTCCGCGGCGAACAGCTCCACGGCCCGCCGCATCAACGGCTCGGCGAGCGCGGCGTAGGTGGGACTGCGGCCCGCCACGTAGGCGAGGTCGCGGAAGGAGTGGGAGTTCTCGCCGTACAGCTCGGCCTCGGAGAAGAAGCGGATCCAGTCGGGGTCCGGCTCGTCCCACTCGTCGGCCTCGGCGAAGGTGTCCTCGGCCATTCTGACCGCGCGCTTGCACCGGCCGGGCTGGCCCATGTTGGCGTAGGCGCGGGCCTCCATCGCATACAGCATCGACTGGGTGCGGGGGCTCGCGCAGTCACGGCTGCCGTACTGCGCGAGATGGATGAGCTCCAGGGCGTCCTCGGGCCGGCCGAGGTGGATCATCTGCCGGCTCAGATTCGACAGGATGTACGAGCCGAGCGGCCGGTCCCCGGCCTCCTTCGCCGCGTGCAGGGCGAGGACGTGGTACTTCTGCGCGGTGGGCTGCAGCCCGACGTCGTACGACATCCAGCCGGCCAGTTCGGCGAGCTCGGCGGCGACCTTGAACAGGCGCCGCCGGATCGGGTCGGGCTGGGGGTCCTGGAGCAGGTCCGTCACCTCGTGCAGCTGCCCGACGACCGCCTTGCGGCGCAGGCCGCCGCCGCACTGGGCGTCCCACTGCCGGAACATCACGGTGGTGGTCTCCAGCAGGTCCAGCTCCGGCTGGGACAGCCGGCCGCGCGCACGGCCGACGGAGGCCGGCTCGGGCTCCGGGCGGGACCGCGCGGCGGACGGCGAGGGGACGAGCCAGCGCTGCATGGGCTCGATGAGGGACGGGCCCGCGGAAAGGGCCAGCGAGCTCCCGAGGAAGCCGCGCCGCGCGAGCATCAGGTCGCTGCGCGAGAACTCGCTGAGCAGGGCCACGGTCTGCGGGCCCGTCCAGGGCAGGTCGACGCCGGTCGCGGAGGGCGAGGGCCGGGTGGTGCGCAGGCCCAGGTCCTCGACGGACACGACGACGCCGAAGCGCTCGGAGAACAGCTCGGAGAGGATCCGGGGGATGGGCTCGCGCGGATTCTCGCCGTCCAGCCAGCGGCGCACCCGCGAGGTGTCGGTGGAGATGTGGCCGGCGCCCAGCCGGCGGGCCCTGCGGTTGACCTGGCGGGCGAGCTCGCCCTTGGACCAGCCGCTGCGGATGAACCACGAGGCGAGCAGCTCGTTCGGACGCTTCTGAGTACTCGCAGCGTTCGTCCCGCCACCGCCGTTGCCGCTCACTGGAACGCCCCCATTTCCTGAAAACCACGTGCCGCTGAGTGCGCCAAGCCCTATCAGAATGCCGATTGTCGGGGCCGCCGTCCGGCGGTTCCCACCCTTCGAACGGAAAGCCGAGTTGCCTCCGGCATACCCGTTCGGCGCATGTGCCCCGAGAAACCGTGCACACAACGTAGTCCCACGATCACCCGTCCAGCCATGGCGAACCCGTAATCGCCACCATTCGCCACCCCATCGGATGAACTCACCGTGGCCGTCCCACGCTTCACTTGACACAGGACAGCCAAGAATGGATGCGGTGACGCACACGGGGGCGCGCGCCATCGTGCGCACCACCCACGGCGCTTCGAAGCGCCGACCGAGCAGGGCCGCACGGGGAAGTCGAGAACAGAGAGTCACGCGTCGCGCCCACTGCGTAACCACCGGTACGTCGGACCCGTTGGAGGGGGCATGGGCTTCACGATCGGTATCAGCCGGGGCATCCGTGACATCCGGTCCGGCTCGCGCCGCCGGGGCCGCGGGTCGGAGGGCACCGCCGTGGCGGAGTACACCGGACTGTGGGGCTGGGATGTGGTGCCGGGCGCCCGCGCCGCCGCCGGTACCTGCTCCTGCGGCCGGACGGGATGCCGGGCACCGGGTGCGCATCCGCTGGATTTCGCGCCGGAGATCCCCGCCGGGTCCCCGCTGGACGACGTGTCGGAGATCTGGGCCGAGTATCCGGGTGCCGCGATGATGCTGCCGGTCGGACGGGCGTTCGACGTGATCGAGGTGGCCGAGCCCGCCGGGTGCCGCGCGCTGGCCCGGCTCGAGCGCATGGGACTGCCCGTCGGCCCCGTCGCCGCCACCCCTGACGGCCGCGCCCAGTTCTTCGTCGCCCCCGGGGCCGCCGCCGCGCTGCCCGAGCTGCTCTACCGCATGGGCTGGGACGACCCGGCCGCCCTCGACCTGCGCGGCCTGGGCCCCGGTACGCACATCACGGCTCCGTCGTCCGACCGGGGCGGTCGCGGCCCGGTGCGCTGGCTGCGCTCCCCCGCCCTCGACTCGGCGCCCCGGCCGCCGGAGGCCCGCCTGGTGCTGGGCACGCTGGCGTATGTGGTGCACCGGTCGCAGGCATAGGCGTCGCAGGGGCACCGGCGTACCGGCCGGCTCCGGTAGCGGTGACCGGGCTCTGTGGTGGTGAACGGCGAAGCGCCCGTTTCCGGGTTCCGGAAGCGGGCGCTTCTTCGCTTTTCCGTGGCGGTCCGGTCCGGCCGGCCGCCCCGGGGTCTCACTCCCCGATGAGCGCGTCCACGAACGCGTCCGGCTCGAACGGCGCCAGGTCGTCCGCGCCCTCGCCGAGACCGATCAGCTTGACCGGGACGCCCAGTTCGCGCTGGACGGCGACCACGATGCCGCCCTTGGCCGTGCCGTCGAGCTTGGTGAGCACGATGCCGGTGATGTTGACGACCTCGGCGAAGACCCGGGCCTGGACCAGGCCGTTCTGGCCGGTGGTGGCGTCGAGCACGAGCAGCACCTCGTCCAGCGGGGCGTGCTTCTCCACGACCCGCTTGACCTTGCCGAGCTCGTCCATGAGGCCGGTCTTGGTGTGCAGCCGGCCGGCGGTGTCGATGAGCACGACGTCCGCGGCCATCTCCTTGCCCTCCTTGACCGCGTCGAACGCGACGGAGGCCGGGTCGCCGGCCTCCGGGCCGCGCACGGTGTGGGCGCCGACCCGCTCGCCCCAGGTCTCGAGCTGGTCGGCGGCGGCGGCACGGAAGGTGTCGGCGGCGCCGAGGACAACGGTGTTGCCGTCCGCGACCAGCACCCGGGCGAGCTTGCCGGTGGTGGTGGTCTTGCCGGTGCCGTTGACCCCGACGACCATCACGATGCCCGGCCCACCGGTCTCGTTCCCGGTGCGCACGGTGCGGTCCATGCTGGGGTCGACCAGGGCGACCAGTTCCTCGCGGAGCAGTCCGCGCAGCTCCGTGGGGGTGCGTGTGCCGAGCACCTTCACGCGCTCGCGCAGCCGATCGACCAGCTCCTGGGTGGGCTGCACACCGATGTCGGAGGTGAGCAGCGTGTCCTCGATCTCCTCCCAGGTGTCCTCGTCGAGGTGCTCGCGGGACAGCAGCGTGAGCAGGCCCTTGCCGAGCGCGTTCTGCGAGCGGGAGAGACGGGCGCGCAGCCGGACGAGCCGGCCGGCGGTGGGCTCCGGGATCTCGATCGCGGGCGCCTCGGTGGGCGGCTCCTCGATGACGACCGGGGCGGAGCCGTCCGGAAGATCAACCTCCTCTACGGTGCGCCGCGGTTCCTCCCGCGGCGTCTCGGCCTCGTCGCCGACGTGCGGCTCGGCCGGGGGGGCGGTGATGTCGGGGGCGGTGGGCGGCGGCGGGGGCAACTGCTTCTTGCGGCGGCTGCCGACGATGAGCCCGCCGAGCGCGCCGACCACGATCACGGCGATGACTACAGCAAGGATGACGATGTCCATAACAGCCCCAGTATCAGCCATGGGCACCCCGGTCGTGCTGATGGCGGCCCGCATGACGCGGTCCGTGCCGCCCGGTGCAGGGTGAAGGGGGACGAGGTCATGCCCGTCACGGTCGTACGTTTCCGTCCGGCTGCTCCGGACGCCTCCCCCGACGAGCTCGGCGGTCCGCTGTACGACCCGCTGCGACCGGCTGTACGACCCGCTGCGACCGGCCGCGCAGACCGCCGTGGCGGCAGTCGGCCGGGAGCGGCCGGGATCCGCTCAGCGGTGTGGTCGGCGGTGCGTTCGGCGGCCACGACGGTGGAGGAGCCGCGCGCAAAGGGCGGTACCGGATTCCCACGCCCGAGGAATGTGCGGAGCCGGGGCACGGCACACCGCCGCCCCGGCCCGGACGGGTCCGGAGCGGGGCGGCGGGGGTACGAGGAGAGGGGCAGCGGGGACTTGAACCCTTCTCCTCGGTTCATGGGACGGACCGGCCCTGAGGGGGCCCGTCGGCACCGGCCTTGCGGCCGCGGTCAGCCCATTTCCTCCAGGGCCTTGCCCTTCGTCTCCTTGACGGACTTCAGGACGAACGGGATGGAGAGCGCGGCGAACACGGTGTAGATCACGTAGGTCACCGACAGGTTCCAGTCGGCCGGCGACGGGAAGCTCGCGGTGATGGCCCAGTTGGCGATCCACTGCGCGGCGGCTGCCACGCCCAGGGCGGCGGCGCGGATCCGGTCGGGGAACATCTCGCCGAGCATGACCCAGACGACCACACCCCACGACAGGGCGAAGGAGAGGACGAACACGCGGGCGGCCGCCGCCGCGAAGTGGGCGGTGTTCGTAACTCCTCGGGCCACCGGCATCGGCGCCGGGTGGGTGTCAGCCCTTCGATGTTCACCTGAAGGTACCTGAAGGTAAATGCGATGCCGCTGAGACTATGTCTTCAAGTCCTGAAGTCGAAATTGGGGATGGGTCGCGAAATGGTCACGGATTCACAGGATGAATCCAGATACGCGTGAGCTCGGATTCGCAACGTGAAGCCAAAGCCGGAGAAGACTGAGGGCTCGTCAGGTCGCCTGGCGAAGGCGCTGGCTGATGACCTTGGACACGCCGTCGCCCTGCATGGAGACGCCGTAGAGCGCGTCGGCGACCTCCATGGTGCGCTTCTGGTGCGTGATCACGATCAGCTGCGAGGCCTCCTGCAGCTCCTGCATGATCCGGATGAGCCGCTGGAGGTTGGTGTCGTCGAGAGCGGCCTCGACCTCGTCCATGACGTAGAACGGGCTCGGCCGCGCCTTGAAGATCGACACCAGCAGCGCCACGGCGGTCAGCGACCGCTCGCCGCCCGAGAGCAGCGACAGCCGCTTGACCTTCTTGCCCGGCGGACGCGCCTCGACGTCCACGCCCGTGGTGAGCATGTTGTCGGAGTCGGTCAGCACCAGCCGCCCCTCGCCGCCGGGGAACAGCCGGGAGAAGACTCCCTCGAACTCCCTGGCCGTGTCCCAGTAGGCTTCGCTGAAGACCTGCTCGACGCGCTCGTCGACCTCCTTGACGACCTGGAACAGATCCGCGCGGGTCTTCTTCAGGTCCTCCAGCTGCTCGCCGAGGAACTGGTGGCGTTCCTCCAGCGCGGCGAACTCCTCCAGGGCGAGCGGGTTCACCTTGCCGAGCTGGTGGTACGCGCGCTCGGCGGTCTTCAGGCGCTTCTCCTGCTCGGCCCGCACGAAGGGGCGGGGCCTGTTGCGCGGGTGCGACCCCGCGGCGGAGTCGCTGTCGGACTCGGCGTCCGGCAGCCGCTCACCCTCGGCGGAGGGCGAGGGCGGCACCGGTTGGTGCGGGCCGTACTCCGCCACCAGTCCCCCCGGTTCGACACCCAGTTCCTCCAGCGCCTTGGCCTCCAGCTGCTCCATCCGCAGCCGCTTCTCGGCGCCGAGTACCTCGCCCCGGTGAACTGAATCCGTCAACTTGTCGAGTTCTGCCTTGAGATCGCGTCCCTCGGTCCGCGCGCGGGCGAGTTCCTGCTCGCGGTGGGCCTTCGCGGCCTCGGCGGCGGCGCGCTCCTCGTCGGCACGCGCGAGGGACACCTCGACGTGTGCGAGCAGGTGCCGGGCGCCGGCGGCGACGGCCTCGGCGACGGCCGCCTCGTGCCGCAGTCGGGCCCGCCGCTGCTCGGCACGCGCGCGTGCCTCGCGTTCCGTACGGGCGGCCCGGTCCAGGGAGTCGGCCCGCCCGGCGAGTCCTTTGACGCGCTCCTCGTGCGTCCGCACCTGGAGGCGGGCCTCCATCTCGGTCTGTCGGGCGTTGGCCCCGTCGGCGGCGAGCCGGTCGCGCACGGAGGTGTCGGGCTCCTCGTCGAACGGCAGTTCCTCGGCGACGGCGAGCCGTTCGGCGAGTTCCTCCACGTCGCCGAGCGCCTTGCCGAGGGCCTCCTGCGACCGGGCCGCGGCGGCGGCGGACCGCTCAGCCTCCCCGGCGGCCCCGCGGGCCTGCCCGGCGAGCCGGCCGAGCTGCTGGGCGACGGAGGACTTCTCCCGGTCGGCCGCCCGGCGCCGCTCCCCCAGTTCCTCGACGAGGGCGGCGCACCGGCCGCGGTCCCCGGTCGCCGTGTGCTGTGCCCGGGTCAGCTCCTCGCACCGCACGGCAAGCTCCTCCAGCTCGGCGGCGGCCTCGTCCACGGATGCCTGCACCTCCAGCAGGCTCGGGGCGCCCGCCGAGCCGCCGTGCGCGAAGTGCGCGCCCAGCAGGTCGCCCTCGGCGGTCACGGCGGTCAGCTCGGGCCGCATGTACAGCAGCTCCTCGGCGTCCTCCAGGGTGCCGACGACGACGATCCCGCGCAGCAGCCGGCGCACGGCGGGCAGCAGCTCGGCGGGCCCGCGCACCAGATCGGCGGCGCACTGCGCGTCGAGTACGTCGGTGAGCGGCTCGTGTGCCCCGTACGGCTCGTGTGCCCCGTACGAACCGTCGGCTCGCTGCTCGTGCGGGCCGTCGTGCACCCCGGCATGCGAGGTGTCCGGGGCGGTGGCGAGGAGCAGGGCGGCGCGGCCCGCGTCCTGTGTGCGCAGCAGGCGGATCGCCTCGGCGGCGGCGGAGGGGCTGGTCACGGCGAGGGCGTCGGCGGCGGCCCCGAAGGCGGCGGCGAGGGCGGCCTCGTGGCCGGGGGTGACGGTCAGCAGTTCGGCGGCGGGCCCGAGCAGTCCGGTGAGCCGGTCCTGGGCCGCGAGCAGCGCGCCGGTGCCGTCCTTGCGGCGCAGACCCAGGGCGAGGGCCTCGTGGCGGGCCCGGGTCGCCGCGCGCTCGCGTTCGGCGGCGGTGGCCGCCTCGCGGGCGGCGGTGAGGGCGGCCTCGGCCTGGGCGAGCCGCTGCTTGGCCTTGTTGTGCTGTCCGGCGAGTTCCGCGTCGCCGGCGTCGAGGCCGTCGACCTCGGCCCGCAGGGTCTCGTACTCCTCCTGGGCGGCGGCGGCCCGTTCCCGGGCCTCGTCGCGGGCGGCCGCCAGGCGCTCGATCTCGGCCTGGGCCGCCGCGGCGCGCGAGCGGGCGGCGCCGACCTTACCGGTGAGGCGGGCGAGTTCCTCCCGCCGGTCGGCGATGGCACGCGCGGCGTCCTTCAAGCGCCGTTCTTCCTGGGCGAGTTCGCGTTCCAGCTCGGCGCGGTGGGCGACCGTGTCCTCCAGGGCACGTTCGGCGGCTTCGAGGGCGGCCTCCAGCTCGGCCTCCTGTTCGCGGACGCGGGCGGCCTCGCGCTCCAGGTCCTCGGGGTCGCGTCCGCGGCGCTCCTCGGGGGGTGCGGAGGTGGCGCTCTTCACGCGCGCGTCGGCGAGCGAGATGGTGCCGCGGACCCGCTCGGCGAGCTGGGACAGCTCGTACCAGGTCTGCTGGGCGTTTTGCAGACGCGGGGTGAGGCGGCGGACCTCGTCCTCGAGGACCGTCTCGCGCTGGAGGGCCTTGCGCAGTTCCCGCTCGGCGGTGTCCTTGCGCTCCTTGAGGGCGGCGTCGTCGGCGTTCTCCGCCGTGAGGGCCTCGCGCAGGCGCACGAGGTCGTCGGCGAGGAGGCGCAGGCGGACGTCGCGCAGGTCGGCCTGGATGACGGCGGCCCTCCGGGCGACCGCCGCCTGGCGACCGAGGGGCTTGAGCTGGCGCCGCAGTTCGTCGGTGAGGTCCTGCACGCGCGCGAGGTTGGCCTGCATCGCGTCCAGCTTGCGCAGCGCCTTCTCCTTGCGCTTGCGGTGCTTGAGGACGCCCGCGGCCTCCTCGATGAAGGCGCGGCGGCCCATCGGGTCGGCGTGCAGGACGGAGTCCAGCTGGCCCTGGCCGACGATGACGTGCATTTCACGGCCGATGCCGGAGTCGGAGAGCAGTTCCTGGATGTCGAGGAGGCGGCAGGTGTCGCCGTTGATCTGGTACTCGCTGCCGCCGTTGCGGAACATGATCCGCGTGATGGTGACCTCGGCGTACTCGATGGGCAGGACCCCGTCGGCGTTGTCGATGGTCAGGGACACCTCGGCCCGGCCGAGCGGCGGGCGGCCCGTGGTGCCGGCGAAGATGACGTCCTCCATCTTGCCGCCGCGCAGTGACTTGGCGCCCTGCTCGCCCATGACCCAGCTGAGCGCGTCCACGACATTGGACTTGCCCGAGCCGTTCGGACCGACGACGCACGTGATCCCCGGTTCGAATCGGAGCGTGGTCGCCGACGCGAACGACTTGAAGCCGCGGAGGGTCAGGGCCTTGAGGTGCACGCCGCCGGACTTTACCCGTCCGGGATGTCCCACTCCATGAACCGTCGGTTTCGCGGATGAACGCGCAGGGCAAACCAAATGTTAAAGACGGTGAAAGGATGCACGGAGCAAGGAACTTGGGGATCCGGGCGGCGCGGGGGTGCGGAGGAAAGAAAGAAGGGACGCCGGGGCGTCCCTTGCACCTCTGACAACGTGGCGGTGCTGACGGGCGGACCGACCACTGCTGCGCCGCGGTGGAGCGGTGCAGTGATCAGGTCAGCGCAGGCTCCGCCTGGTGTGCGTCAACGCTCTCCATGATCCTGTCGTGAGAAGCGGCAGCCGCAAGCTCGTCGTTCTCCGCCTGGATCCGTACGAGTTCGGATTCCAGGTCCTGGACGCGCTGCTGGAGCCGTCGCATCTCGGCGAGGAGTCGCGGGTCGGAGCCGCCGACGTAACCGAGAAGCGCCTTTGCCATGATGGATGGTCCTCCACAATGCGTGACCGACCTGTGCGGTGTGGGTCGTGAGGGATGAGCACCCGCGATGCCTGGCAGACCTGGAGTTGTACTGCCGTTCAGCCATGCCAAACAGCTAAGGTGCGCGGGGACTTTCAGCGTCTCACCAAAAAGTTTGACGGTCAACACGATCACACGCCGTATCGGCCGACGACCCGGCGCACACGGCCGCCGGGCGGCTGCGCCGCGATTCCCGCGGGCGCTCTCGGCGCGGCGGCCGTCGGTGCGGGGGAGCTTCCCACGACCTCGCGGGCCTTGGCGATCACCAGGACTTTTCCGCTTCGGAGAGCCGGCCGCGCCGGCCACCCGGCCCCCCGGAGGCCCTCCGGGGGCGGCGGGCTCAGCGGATGGCGAAGCCGTCGTATCCGCCACGGGGTGTGTCCCAGATCTCGGTGACACCGTCCACATGCCCGGGCGTGTCGCCGTCCTGGAGCCAGTCGAGCAGTCCGTCGCAGCGCTCGCGGGAACCCTCCGCGACCACCTGGACGCGTCCGTCCGCCACATTGAGAGCAAAGCCACTCAGGCCGCCGATCTCCAGCGCCTTGGCCCGCGTGAACCAGCGGAAACCCACACCTTGGACGCGTCCTCGCACCCAGGCAACCAGTCGCACATCCTCGCTCATGACTGCAACCTAACCGGACAATGTCACTCGGGGCACTCCCTCCCCTGGCGGCATGCGGTACCGTCCCGATCGAATGAATCTCATATGAAACTCACTCGATGGTGTGAGTTTCGTGTTGAACGCGAGGACGAGTCGACCGACCGCAAGAACGAGGAAGGCCAGAACATGGGACGCCACCGACGCTCCGCCGCCGGCCGCGCCGCCACGGGCCGCGCCGCCACGGGGGTCACTCAGCACGACGACCTGTACGACGGAAGCCGCGGCCCGCTGGGTGCTCACGCCGAAGACGCTCCGACGATGGGCATCGCCCCCTATCTGAACCCGGAGGCGTACGCCGAGACGTCCGCGCGGAGCGAGGCCTACCTCTTCGCGATGGAGAACGCTCCCGGGGACGGCTACGCGGGGAACTTCACGCAGGGCGGCTCCTCCGGAGGCGCCCACCCGGAGAACGGTTACCAGGGGAACGGCCACCAGAGCGGCGGCTTCGACGCGGGCCCGGGCCGCTCCATGACCGCGGACACGGCCGCCGCCGCGGACACGGCCGCCGCCGCGGACACGGCCGCCGCCGACACGGCCGTGTTCGCGAGTGACGGCCTCCGGCGCGAGGACTTCCCGCAGGGCGGTTCCCCGGACAACGGCTTCACGCCCGGCGAGAGCGACCGGCACGCGGGCGGACGACGCCGGAAGAAGAAGGCCGCGACCCCGGTCCGCACCGGCCTGCTCGGGGTGTCCGCCGCGATGGCCCTCGGCACGGTCGCGGTGGCCACGGGCGTGGTTCCCGGTCTCGAGAACTACAAGCTGGGCGGCGACAGCGCCCCCGCCGACAGCGTCGAGGCCGCGGGCACCCCGACCAACACGCCCGGCGAGTTCGGCGGCACCTCGGGCAGCCTCGAGAGCCCGAGCCGCGACGCAGGCAACCCCGCGAGCCGCGACGCCGAACGCGCCGCCTCCCCCAAGCCCTCGCCGTCGGACTCGTCCGACAAGAAGGCGACGAAGACGCCGGAGAAGAAGGCGCCCGCGGAGGCCGAAACGGCGGAGGAGAAGCCGTCGACGACACCGAGCGAGGAGGTGTCGGAGAAGACGACGGCTCCGGAGCGCAGGACCGCCCCGCAACCGGAGAAGGAGACGCCCAGCAGCCCGGTGACCGTGTCCGAGGAGGCCGTCGCCGGAGCCCAGGTGCTCCAGCTGGTCAACCAGGAGCGGGCCAAGGTGGGCTGCAGTCCGGTGGCCGCGAACAGCTCGCTGACCGGTCTGGCCACGGCGTTCAGCAAGGACATGGCCGACCGCGGCTTCTTCGACCACACCGACCCCGACGGCGACACGCCGTGGGACCGGGCGTCGGCGGCCGGGATATCCGACCTCGGCGGGGAGAACATCGCCCGCGGCCAGGCCACCGCCGCGTCCGTGATGGAGGCCTGGATGGACAGCCCCGGCCACAAGGCGAATATCCTGAACTGCGACTTCAAGACCCTGGGCGTGGGCGTGCACTTCGACTCCGGCGGCCCGTGGTGGACCCAGAACTTCGGCTACTGAGATAACCGCAGGTCAGAGGCTTAGACCGGGCCCTGGGCCGTCTCCGGGCCGTCTTCCGTAGGGTCATCACCCTGGAACACGTTATCGACGGCGGCCCGGGTCCGGGTCTCACTGGACGGCATCAGGTGCGTGTACGTGCGCAGCGTGAAGCCGGGGTCGTGGTGGCCCAGGTACGCGCTGAGAGCCTTGATGCTCTCCCCCGCGTCCAGGAGCACCGAGGCGTAAAAGTGCCTCAGCGCGTGCATGCCGTTGTCCCGCCCGATCTCCACGCCCGCAGCCCGAAGTGCCGGCCGCCACACGCGATCGTTGAAGCGGCTCCGATCGAGGGACAGCCCCATGGAACCGGTGAAGACCAGCGATGCCGTGACCGGAGGGCCGTCGAGTGTTTTCCACGGCAGGGTGACCTCTACGGCCGGTTGACTTTTCAGGTGCGCAGCCAACGCGAAGGCCACCGACTCGGGCAAGGGCACGTCACGTTCCTCGCCTCCCTTGGGTGGAGCGAACACCGGCCGATGCCTCTGCAGAAGCTTGACCTGCCGGACGACGTGCATAACCCCGCCGAGGAAGTCCACGTCTTCCACGGCCAAGCCGAAGACCTCCCCCTGTCGCAGGCCGCATCCGGCGGCGACGTTCACGAGAGCTTGGTAGCTCTCCGGCAAGGCCGCTCGCACTGCCATGGGGTCTGTACAGCGAACGGCTCTGTCTCACATGTGGCGGTGACGGTAAGCAGTTGCCGTGGCTGGCAGTAACACTCCCAGACCAGCACGGGTGACGCGACCGTCGACACCGTGTCTGTTCCGCTCGATGGTGCGTCTGCGACTGCTCTCCTCGGAGTTCGGACCAGGCACATCAGCGATGACGTTCTGTCACCACCGCATGTGAGACAGAGCCGTTGACCGTACAGACCCCATCGCCGGATCAGTGCTGTTCTTGATCAACCTCTGGGTAGCCTGCCGTCGATTCACCCGGCGCAGGAAGCCGACCCCGTCGCCATAGCCACGCACAGGCAGCCACTCGTACCCCTTGCGTGCCCGATCGGACGGGTTCCGGAGGGGAAACAGTGGGGAACCCCGGTGAGGGCGCCAGAAAGGCGCTGGTGGGCCCACCGCCAGGTCAACCCAAGTCCGGTTACGCGATCTTGCAGGCTGGGGCAATCGGGGCGGCAGGCGGGTCTTCCGCAGTCATCGCGGACCACCGGGCCGACCTGGACCCGCCACGCTCGAAGCGGCAAACGGTTGACAGCCCGCCCAAGATGCGATTGCTCAAAGGGCGACTAGCGTATATCAGGAGGAGCCGGAACCCGGCGGTATGCCCCTTCCGGCGGATCCTTGAAGACCGCGGCCTCCGCGCATTCGTGAAACCCCCGCACTGCGGGACTACGGAGCCGGGCAGGGAAGCTATTCCCGCATGACACGTGGCGAATTCAAGATCACGCCGCGCATCTTCATTATGGCCGCGGCCGACAATCGCGCGTCCGACAACGCGCAAGTCGACCAGAGGGAAGGCATAAATCATGCAGGCGCAGCGTCTGAAGCACCTCTTTGCGGTTTCCGCAGCCGGCGTTCTCGTGGCCGCTGGTGCCGCGATCGGTACGGCGGGGACCGCAGCTGCCGCCGCTCCGACTCACGCCCAGACCTCCGTGAGCTCCTACGGCGGCTACGGCGGCGGTCACGGCGGCTACGGCGGTGGCTATGGCGGTCACGGCGGCTACGGCGGCGGCTACGGCGGCGGCTACGGCGGCGGCCACGGCGGCTACGGCGGCTACGGCGGCGGCTACGGCGGCCACGGCGGCTACGGCGGCTACGGCGGCTACGGCGGCTACGGCGGCGGCTACGGAGACCACGGCGGCTACGGCGGCTACGGCGGCTACGGCGGCTACGGCGGCTACGGCGGCTACGGAGACTACGGAGACTGAGCACCTTCGGAGCGCGGTGTGTGGCCGTTGTACGGCTCTCTAGTCGGAGTACGCACACACCGCGCCCTCTTTGGTGGTCGACCGGTGCTGTACAGCAGTGAAGTACAGCAACTGCCGCGACTGCAGCCGACCAACATCATCTGCCGGCGAACGTCTGATCAGCCGGGCAGACCTCAGCGACCGTCCCGCCCGTAGTTCGCATCGAGGGGCGCGCACCACAGCACCCCTGCTCGGGCCGTCTCTGGGCCGTGCGGGGGTGCTCAACGGCGACCAACGCTGACAACCGTTGACGGCTCAGCCACAGGTCACAGCGTTGATCGGTGAGGCGACCGCAGGTCGGAGACCCGGCGCGTCACTTCTTCGGCTACTAGAGGTTCCCGTACCAGAGGTTCACAGCAGTACGC
>NZ_JBHSOA010000018.1:87287-147033 GCF_042655885.1 Streptomyces chlorus | reverse complement strand
ATCCCGGGCCGCCGTCCGTGCCTCTCCGCACAGCCTTCCCGGCACTGTCGTGCGGTTAGTGCAATCTGCGGGTAAGCGCTGCATCGAAGTACGCTGACGACATGACAAGTACGCGGCCGCACTCGGAGGACTCGGCGGAGCAGCGGCTCCCCTACAACGCGTTCGCCAGACTGTGCCCGTCGCGCGGCACGCTGGAGCATGTGACGGGACGCTGGGGCGCGCTGACGCTCGGGGCGCTGTGCGGGGGATCGCTGCGCTTCAACGAGCTGCGCCGCCGGGTCGACGGCGTGAGCGAGAAGATGCTCTCCCAGACTCTGCACGCGCTGGAGCGCGACGGCCTGGTGCACCGCGAGGCGCAGCCGACCAACCCGCCCCGGGTGGACTACGAACTCACCCCGCTGGGCCACGAGGTCGCGCGGCGCGTGCTGTCCCTCATCCATTTCCTGGAGAGCAGCATGGACGACGTGCTCCAGGCCCGCGAGAACTACGACGAGGCGCGCGGAGCCCTCTGACACCTCGGGCAGAAGTAGCTGGACCGGTTCATCCAGGGCCGCCGGCGCACCGGCGTACCGCAGCGGCGGCAGGGCAAACCCTCCCGGCCGTAGGCGTCCAGGGACCGGTCGAAGTAGCCCGATTCCCCGTTGACGTTGACGTACAGGCTGTCGAAGCTGGTGCCGCCCACCGCGAGGGCGGCGTTCATCACGTCCCGGACGTGGTCCAGGAGAAGCTGGGAACGTGGGCGGGTGAAGGTCTCCGTGGGGCGCTCGTAGTGGATGCGTGCCCGCCACAGCGCCTCGTCCGCGTAGATGTTGCCCACTCCGCTGATCAGCGACTGGTCGAGCAGGGCCCGCTTGATCGTGGTGCGCTTGCGGCGCAGCGCCCGGTGGAAGGCCTCGTCGTCGAAGAGCGGGTCGAGGGGGTCGCGGGCAATGTGCGCGATGACGTCGGGCAGCCCGTCGGGGGTGTTGTCGTGCAGCGAGAGCCCGCCGAAGGTGCGCTGGTCGACGAAGCGGAGCTCGGTGTCCAGGTCGTCGGTGAAGCGGACCCTCACGCGCAGGTGTTTCTCGTCCGCCGCGCTGTGCGGCTGGACCAGCAGCTGGCCGCTCATGCCGAGGTGGGCCAGGACCGACTGGTCCGAGTCCTCCAGAGGCAGCCACAGGTACTTGCCGCGGCGGCTGGGAACGCCGACGCGGTGACCCTTCAGGCGGTGCGTGAAGTCGTCGGCGCCGGCGAGGTGGCGGCGGACCGCGCGCGGGTGCAGCACCTCGGCCGCGGCGACGGTCCGGTGGGCGACCCACCGCTCCAGTCCGCGCCGTACGACCTCGACCTCGGGCAGCTCGGGCATGGTTCCCCCTCCGAGGACCTCTCTCCACGACCGCGACCCGAGCGCTCGTCCCCTGCCGGGGCGGGCGCTCGGGTCGCGCTCTGCGTGTATCGCGAACACCCCGAAGACCGCGGGTGCCGCGTGATCCGCGTACGGATCGTCAGGCGGAGGCCGACGACGTGTCGGCGGCCGGCTCGGCGCTCGCGTCGGCGACGGGCTCTGCGCTCACGTCGGCGGCCGGGCCGGCCGCTTCGGTCGAGACAGTCGCTTCGGTCGTGGCAGCCGCCTCGGCGCGCTCGTCCGCCGCGGCCCGGATGGACCTCCAGGCGGACTCGGCGGCCTGCTGCTCCGCCTCCTTCTTGCTGCGGCCGGTGCCGGTGCCGTACGAGACGCCTCCGACGCGGGCGGCAGCAGTGAAGATCTTCTCGTGGTCGGGGCCGGTCTCCGTGACCAGGTACTCGGGCACGCCGAGTCCTTCGGTCGCGGTGAGCTCCTGGAGACTGGTCTTCCAGTCCAGGCCGGCACCGAGGTTGGAGGACTTCTCGATCAGCGGGTCGAACAGACGGTGCACCAGCTCCGCCGCCGAGTCGAGTCCCTGGTCGAGATAGACCGCGCCGATCACCGCTTCGAGGGTGTCGGCGAGGATGGATGCCTTGTCCCGGCCACCTGTGCCCTCTTCACCGCGGCCGAGCCGGATGAAGGAACCGAGGTCGAGCCCGCGGCCCACCTCCGCCAGCGCACGCGAGTTGACCACCGCGGCCCGCAGCTTGGCCAGCTGGCCTTCGGGCAGATCGGGGTGGGTGCGGTACAGCGTGTCCGTGACGACGAGGCCGAGCACGGAGTCCCCCAGGAACTCCAGCCGCTCGTTCGTCGGCAGACCGCCGTTCTCGTACGCGTAGGAACGGTGGGTCAGCGCGCGCACCAGAAGGGCGGACTCGAGCTGATAGCCGAGCCGCCCTTCCAGAAGCGTGTGGGACGAGGCCTGATGGTCCGCCGATCCGCTCCCGCTCGCGCGGGGCGACTGCTTCTTGGGCGTGGACACAGTGCCTCTCACCAGCCGCTCAGACCTCGAGGACCTGGCGCTTGTTGTAGGTGCCGCAAGACGGGCACGCGATGTGCTGCTGCTTGGGCTCGTGGCAGCGCTCGCACGCAACCAGGGTGGGGACCGCAGCCTTCCACTGCGACCGGCGGTGGCGCGTGTTGCTGCGCGACATCTTCCGCTTCGGAACAGCCACGGCTACTTCTCCTGCTTCTCGTCGACGCCCGGTTCGGCGCCGCTCATCTCGTCCTTCTCGCCATCTTCGGGTGAACCGGCGAGTCCCTGCAGTGCCGCCCAACGGATGTCGACGGCGTCGTGGTGGTGGTCCGGGTCGTCCGCGAGCCGGGCTCCGCACTCGGAGCACAGGCCGGGGCAGTCGTCCTGGCACACCGGCTGCATCGGCAGTGCGAGCACCACCGCATCACGCAGCACGGGCTCGAGGTCGAACATGCCGTCCTCGAGAGGGAGCCTGTCCTCGTCGTCCTCGGCGTCGTCGCCCGGTTCCGCCTTCGCGCGGCCCCGGTCGTCGGCGTCAGGGTACGAGAACATCTCCTGGTATTCCGCGACGAGCTCCTGCTCGAGCGGCTCCAGACACCTTACGCACTCCCCCTCGGCCGTCGCACGGGCGGTGCCTGTGACGAGCACACCCTCCATGACCGACTCGAGCCGGAGTTCGAGCTCCACCGGGGCGCCTTCCGGCACTCCGATGACTCCCTGGATCCCGAGGTCCCTGGGCGCTTCGATCGAGCGGGTCAGGCGCTGCAGCGCGCCCGGCCTCCGTCCCAGCTCGTGTGTGTCGAACACGAGGGGATCACGGTGGTCGAGGCGGGCGTTCAGAACCATTCCTGCTTTCGATCTTCGAGTTCGGAGAAACGCTGTCCCGTGATGTTCCCGGGCAGCGTGGATCGCGGACGTCTACGAAGTCAGAGCAGCGCACACACGACCGATGAGCCAGGATACTGGACCTTCGGCTCTCGTCCCAATCCGGGCCGGTGACAGGCTGGGGGCCGGGCGCCGCCCGGGTCGTGGCCGGACGGTCAGCCGTTGCCGCGGCCCTGTTCGTAGGCACGCAGCTGTTCGGCGCTGATCATGCTGGTGTCGAAGAGGCTGGCCTCGTCGAGGGCCGCCGGGTTCTGCTGCTGCGGGGCGTAGTCCTGCCGGCCCTGTCCGGGGTCGTAGGCCGGCTGCCGCGGCGTCTCGTAGCCCTGGTAGGCGGCGTACGGGTCGGCCTGCTGAGCGGCGGCCTGCTGCGGGTAGCCGTAGGGGTCCTGCCCGCCGCCGTACTGCTGCGGGTAGCCGCCGTACGGATCGGGCTGCTGGTTCTGTTGCACGTAGTCGTACGCCTGTTGCTGCTGGGCGTAGTCCTGCTGGGCGTAGTCCTGCTGGGCGACCTGCGGAGCCTGCTGGGGCTGCTCGGGCGCGGCCTGCTGGGGCCGGGCGGGCCGCGGGGCCGGGGCGTCCGACATGGCCGCGAGGTCGGCGAGGTAGTCGGCGTCGCTGGAGTGCTGGATGGTGGTCATGTCCTCGGCGAGGGCGCCGAGGTCGTCGCTGGCGATCCGGCCGTGCAGGGTCTGGCGGCCCCGGCCGACCGCCTCCAGGGTCTTGGCGAGGACTGCCTCGAAGGCGCCGAGCTTGACGTCGACGTACTCGTCGGCGCTGCGGCGCAGGGTCTCCGGGTCGTGGCTGCGCTCGGGGGCGTCGTCCTCTTCGGGGTCCACGTAGCCCTGCTCGTCGAGGCCGGGTCCGGTGCCGAGCAGCTTCTCGCGGCCGCGGCCGACGGAGCCGAGGGTCTTGGTGAGGACGACCTCGAAGTTGGCGAGCTTGGAGTCGACGTAGTCGTCGGCCTCGGCGCGGACCTCCTCGGCCTCCTTGCGGGCCTCGGTGAGGATCCGGTCGGCCTCGGACTGGGAGCGGCGGGCGACCTCCGTGCCGGAGATCAGGGAGCCGCGCTCGGTGTGCGCGCCCTCGATGATCCGCTCGGCCTCCTGACGCGCCTGCTCAACCATCTGCTCGCGGCCGCCGATGAGTTCCTGGGCCTGGGCGAGGGAGTCGGGCAGCGCCGCGCGCACCTCTTCGAGCATCGAGAGCAGGTCGGCGCGATTGACCACGCACGAGGCCGACATGGGCATCGACCGGGCCCCGGAGACCAGGTCGACGATCTCATCCAGCTTCTTCTGCACGTCCACCGTGTGCTCGCCACTCTCTACAGCTGTGTTGGAGACGGACGCAACGACTGTACGACCCTGGGGCGGATGGGGAACACCGCCCGGCGAATTGCCCGGGGCCGGCGGCCCCGGGCCTGGAGGGCCTGTCCGGCTCCGCCGTGCGCTCCGTGCTTGCGCGGGCGGCTCCCGGACCGCGGGCGGGTGGCTCTCAGTCCTTGCGGAGGCGCTCGGAGAGGGCGGAGAAGACCTCCGGGGGCACCAGGTGCGAGACGTCGCCGCCCCAGGTGGCGACCTCCTTGACCAGGGAGGACGACAGGAAGCTGTAGGTCGGGTTGGTGGGGATGAAGAGGGTCTCCACGCCCGAGAGGCCGTTGTTCATCTGGGCCATCTGCAGCTCGTAGTCGAAGTCGCTGACCGCGCGCAGGCCCTTGACGATCGCGGGGATCTCGCGCTGCTTGCAGAAGTCGACGAGCAGGCCGTGGAAGGCCTCGACCCGGACGTTCCCGTACTCGGCGGTGACCCGGCCGATCAGGTCGATCCGCTCCTCGACCTCGAAGAGGCCCTTCTTGGACTGGTTGATCATCACCGCGACGTAGACCTCGTCATAGAGGCTCGAGGCTCGGGCGATGATGTCGAGATGTCCATTGGTGATCGGGTCGAACGACCCGGGGCAGACGGCGCGGCGCACTGGTGATCCCTCGCTCTCCGGTCCGGTCATCGTGCGTCTTCGCACGTAGAGGCGGCGCGACCGTACCAAAACGTTCCCTCTCCGTAACGACGGGCCCGGAGCGCTTCGAAGCCGGGCGGCCACGCGAACTCCCCGCCTCTGGTGCTGCGCTCCACGGTGACGAGGGCTTCGTCGGCGAGCCAGCCCCCGGTACGGAGTGTGAGCAGGATCTCGCGAAGATCGTCGTCGGAGACGGCGTACGGGGGGTCGAGGAAGACGAGGTCGTACGGTTCGGCGGGCGGGGGCGTACGGATGATCTGTTCCGCTTTGCCCGGTCTGACCTCGGCGCCGGGCAGCCCCAGTGCCTTGACGTTGTCCCGGACCGTGCGGACGGCTCTGACGTCGGCCTCGACGAGGAGGGTGTGTCCGGCTCCCCGGGACAGGGCCTCCAGGCCGACGGCGCCGGAACCGGCGTACAGGTCGAGGACGCGCTCGCCGTCCAGCGGGCCGCCGAGGAGGGCCTGCCAGGTGGAGAACAGGCCTTCGCGCGCACGGTCGGAGGTGGGGCGGGTGCCGCTGCCCGGCGGTACGCCCAGGCGGCGTCCGCCGGCCCGGCCGGCGATCACGCGGGTCATGTCCTCGTCCTTGTCCTTGTCGGTGTGCTTGTCGGTGTGCTTGTCGGTGTGCTTGTCGGTGTGCCGGCCAGTGCCCGGAGGCCGGCCATCCCAGTCTGTCAGCCCTTCTCCAGGTACTGCTCCCTCTCGTCGTCCAGCAGCGCGGCCAGCGCGGTGCGCAGTCCCGGCAGGCGCTCCAGCTCGGGGTCGGCGGCGACGACCGCGGTGGCCTCCTCGCGTGCCTCGGCGATGATCTCCTCGTCGTCGATGACGGCGAGCACGCGCAGGCTGGAGCGGGTGCCGGACTGGGCCTGGCCCAGGACGTCGCCCTCGCGGCGCTGTTCGAGGTCGATGCGGGAGAGCTCGAAGCCGTCCAGAGTCGCGGCGACCGCGCCGAGCCGCCCGCGGGCCGGGCTCGCCTCGGGCATCTCGGTGACGAGCAGGCACAGGCCGGGGGCCGAGCCGCGGCCGACCCGGCCGCGCAGCTGGTGGAGCTGGGAGACGCCGAAGCGGTCCGCGTCCATGATCACCATGGCGGTGGCGTTGGGGACGTTGACGCCGACCTCGATGACGGTGGTGGCGACCAGGACATCGGCCTCGCCGTCGGCGAAGCGGCGCATGACGGCGTCCTTGTCGTCGGGCTGCATCCTGCCGTGCAGAACCTCCACGCCGAGGCCGTTCAGGGGCCCCTTGGCCAGGTGTGCGGCGACATCGAGGACGGCGAGCGGCGGGCGCTTCTCGGCGTCGTCCTCGGGGGTCGCGGGCTTCGCCTTGCCGGCCTTCTTCGGGTCGTCCTCCTCGTCCCCGATGCGCGGGCAGACCACGTACGCCTGGTGGCCGTTTCCGACCTCCTCGCGGACCCGTTCCCAGGCGCGGGCCAGGAAGTGGGGTTTGTCGGCGGCGGGGACGACATGGCTGGCGATGGGTGAGCGCCCGGCCGGGAGCTGGTCGAGGACGGAGGTCTCCAGGTCACCGAAGACGGTCATCGCGACCGTGCGCGGGATGGGGGTGGCGGTCATGACGAGCAGGTGCGGGGGCTGTTTGCCCTTGCCGCGCAGGGCGTCGCGCTGTTCGACGCCGAACCGGTGCTGCTCGTCGACGACGACCAGGCCCAGGTCGTGGAACTGCACCTTGTCCTCGATCAGCGCGTGGGTGCCGATCACGAGGCCGGCCTCACCGGTGGCCAGGTCGAGCAGGGCGTGGCGGCGGGCCGCCGCGCCCATCGAGCCGGTGAGCAGCACCACCTTCGTGGCGTTCTCCGCCCCGCCCAGCATGCCGCCCTCGGCCAGCTCGCCCATCATCTCGGTGATCGAACGGTGGTGCTGCTGGGCGAGCACCTCGGTGGGCGCCAGCATGGCCGCCTGCCCCCCGGCGTCGACGACGGCGAGCATGGCGCGCAGGGCGACCAGGGTCTTTCCGCTGCCCACCTCGCCCTGGAGCAGCCGGTGCATCGGGTGTTCGGTGGCGAGGTCGTCGAAGATCTCCTTGGAGACCTTCCACTGGCCGTCGGTGAGCGTGAAGGGGAGCCGGTCATCGAAGGCGGCCAGCAGGCCGTCGAGCTGCGGTCTGCGGGCGACGGCGGGGAGCAGGGTGTCGGTGTGTCGCCGGCGGGCGAGGGCGACCTGAAGGACGAAGGCCTCGTCCCATTTCAGGCGGGCGCGGGCGTCCTCGATGTCCGCCCTGGTGTGCGGGCGGTGGATCTTCAGCAGGGCCTCGGGGAGCGGGACCAGACCGCGCCCCTCGCACAGCGGGCCGGGGAGGGGGTCCACGGCGTCCTGGGCGTGGGGCAGAACGGTCTGGAGCGCCTTGCCGATCTTCCAGGACTCCAGTTTGGCGGTGGCGGGGTAGATCGGGATGAGCGCGCCGGCCCAGGTCTCGATGCTCTCCTGCGGCTCCTCCGGATCGCCTCGCAGCAGCTCGTACGCGGGGTGGGCGAGCTGGAGGCGGCGGTTGAAGACGGAGACCTTGCCGGCGAACATCGCGCGGGTGCCCGGCAGGAGTTCCTTGTGCGGCTTGTGGACTCCGCTGCCGAAGAAGACGAGTTGGAGCCGGCCGCTGCCGTCCGTGATGGTGACCTCCAGGCGCTGGCCCTTGCCGCGCGGGGCCTTGCTGGAGGCGAAGGTGTGCAGGCGGGCGTCGGCGACCTGGGCGACCACGGTGACGTGCTCGTCCATGGGGAGGTCGGCGAGGTGGGTGAGCTGGCCTCGCTCCTCGTACCGGCGGGGATAGTGGTGGAGGAGGTCGCCGACCGTGTGCAGGCCGAGGTGCTCGGCCATCACCTTCGCGGTGGGAGGGCCGAGCACCGACTTCAGCGGCTGTTGCAGTGGTTCTGGCGACGTTTTTTGCAGTGCGGACACGGCATCTATTGCACACCACAGCACTGACAAAGCGGGAACGCCGGTGCCGCTGGGCCCTGTCGTCCGACTCGCGTCGTCCGCCCGGAGGGCAGGCCTCGCGGCGTCATGGGGGCCCCTGCTCATGGGGGTCCCCCCCGCTCGAGCGAAGCCGAGAGGGGGGGAGAAGCTGAGAGCTTGGAGGAGCGTGCTCTCGGTGCGCCGGGCCCTGAGCCTCGTACTGGATGTACTCGGGTCCGGGCCCGGTGCGGCGAGTGGGGCCCCTGCTCGAAGAGCTTGGGAGAGGATCAGGAATTCCCTGGTCAGAGGAGTCTCCCGGGCTCTAGGATGACGCGCCAACGCTCCGGCCATCCCCGCGGTCACCGCCTCACCGGGACCGCCCGACCCCGCGCCGTCAAGAGTCCCCCACCGGCGCCGTGACGATGGACTCCCAGATCTCTCAGGCACCCCAGGCATCCGGCTCACCCCAGTCGCCCCATACGTTCCAGGTCGATCTCCGCGGCCTGGTGGACCTGCTCTCCCATCATCTCTATTCCAGTCCCAAGGTCTATCTGCGCGAGCTGCTGCAGAACGCGGTGGACGCCATCACCGCCCGCCGCGCCGAGGATCCGGACGCCCCCGCCCGGGTGCGGCTGTCCGTGGAGGCGGGAGCGCTGCGGGTGGAGGACACCGGCGTCGGTCTCACCGAGGCGGACGTGCACGATCTGCTCGCCACCATCGGGCGCAGTTCCAAGCGCGCCGAGGGTCTGCAGGAGGCCCGCTCGGACTTCCTCGGACAGTTCGGCATCGGGTTGCTCGCCTGCTTCGTGGTGGCCGAGCGGATCCGCGTGGTCAGCCGCAGCTCGCGGACGCCGGACGCGCCGCCCGTGGAGTGGACGGCGCGCGACGACGGTTCGTACACGGTGCGGACGCTGCCGCACGAGGCGCGGCCCGAACCGGGCACCACCGTGCACCTGGTGGCGCGGACCGGGTCCGCCGAGTGGCTGGCCGAGGAGCGGGTCCTGTCGCTGGCCCGGGACTTCGGCTCGCTGCTGCCGTACGACGTGCGGGTGGGCGAGGAGGCGGTCACCGAGCTGCCCGCGCCCTGGGACCGCGCGTATCCGAGCCCCGCGGCCCGCAGGGTGGCGCTCGCCCGGAACTGCCACGACCTGTTCGGCTTCACCCCGCTGGACTCCATCGACCTGGACGTGCCACTGGCCGGGGTGCGCGGAGTGGCGTACGTGCTGCCCTCGGCGGTCAGCCCGGCCCGGCGCGCGGGGCACCGCGTGCACCTGAAGGGCATGCTGCTGACCGAGCGGGCCGAGGAGCTGCTGCCCGACTGGGCCTTCTTCGTGCGCTGCGTCCTGGACACGGACAGTCTGCGGCCCACGGCCTCACGCGAGTCGCTGTACGAGGACGAGACGCTGGCCGGGGTCCGCGAGGCGCTGGGCGAGCGGGTCCGCGGCTGGCTGACCGGGCTGGCCGCCGGTGACCCGGAGCGGCTCGCGGCGTTCCTGTCGGTGCACCACCTGGGGGTGAAGGCGCTCGCGCGGCACGACCGGGAGATGCTGCGCACCATGCTGCCCTGGCTGCCGTTCGAGACGACGGACGGGCGGCTGTCCCTGGAGGAGTTCGCGCAGCGGCACCCGATGGTGCACTTCACGCGGACGGTCGAGGAGTACCGGCAAGTCGCGCCGATCGCGTCCGCGCAGGGCATCGGCGTGGTCAACGGCGGTTACACGTACGACAGCGAGCTGGTCGAGGCGCTGCCGGCGGTGCGGCCGGGCACCGTGGTCGCCGAGCTGGACGCGGACACGGTCACCGCCCATCTGGACGCGGTGGACCCGGCCGAGGAGCTGGCCCTGTCGGGCTTCCTGGCCGCCGCGCGGGCCAAGCTGGATCCGCTGGGCTGCGACGTCGTCCTGCGCGCGTTCCACCCGCTGTCCGTGCCCGCACTGCACTTGGACGACCGGGAGTCCCGGCACGAACAGGCGCGCGCCGAGGCGGAGTCGGGGGCCGACGACCTGTGGGCCGGCATTCTCGGCTCGCTGCGCGGCAGTGCCCCGCGGGCGCGCCTGGTGCTCAATCATCTCAACCCGCTGGTGCGGCGGATCAGTTCGCTGGGCGACCCCGAACTCATCGGCACCGCGACCGAGTCGCTGTACGGGCAGGCGCTGCTCATGGCGCAGCGGCAGCTGCGGCCGGCCGACTCGGCGCTGCTCAACCGGGCGTTCCTCGGCCTGCTGGAGTGGGCCACCCACGACGACGAGTCCACGGGGGGCTCTCACCGATGAGTTCGATCACCGATTTCGATTCCCTGCGCCGCGCGATGGGCGAGAACTCCGAGCAGCCGGAGGGACCGGCCCGCAACGCGCGCGCGGAGCACCTGCTGCTCGAGGCCGAGAAGCTGAACACCCCGCTCGCCGTCATCGAGGCGCTCGGGCACCAGCTGAAGGTCTACAACTACAGCTCGGAGAAGGGAAAGATGTTCGTCCCCTTCGCGCGGCTGCTGCGCATGTGGGACGAACGCCCCGAGGACTTCGACCAGTACGAGACGCATGCGCTGCACTGGGTCTTCAAGTGGATGTCGGCCGGCATGCTCGACCAGCCGCACATCCCGCTCGCGTCGATCGCGAAGTGGCTCGGCGAGATGGAGCACCGCTACCGGCTGGCCGGTCATTCCGAACGGGCGGTGCGCAGCGCCGAGTTCAGTGTGGCCGCGCATGTCGGGGACATGCCGCGGGCCGAGCGGGCGTACGCCGGGTGGCTGGCCGCCGACCGGGACACCATGGCCGACTGCCACGCGTGCGAACTGCACGGGCAGGGCTGGTGGCAGGCGGAGAACGGACGGGACGCGGAGGCGCTGGAGCTGTGGCGGCCGGTCCTGGAGGGCGAGTTCACCTGCGCCCACGAACCGCACACGGCCCTCGCGTCCTCCCTGCTGCCGCTGCTGCGGCTGGGCCGCGCGGACGAGGCGCGCGCCCACCATCTGCGCGGTTTCCGGCTGGTCCGGCCCATGGAGAGCATGCGCGGCGCCTACGCGGACCACGTGGAGTTCTGCACGCTGAGCGGCAACGAGGCGCGCGCCCTCGAACTGCTCGCGGAGCGGCCCGCCTACTTCACCGACGAGGGGCATCCGCGCAGCAAGCTGGACTTCCTGAGCGTGGTGGCACTGCTCATGGACCGGCTGACCGGGCTCGGCCTGGGCGGCAGTCAGGTCCCCGGTCCGGCCGGGCGGACCTGGACCGCCGCGGAACTCGCCCCGCACGCGCGGGCCGGGGCGCTCGCTCTGGCGGCCCGTTTCGACGAGCGCAACGGCACGGAGTACGTCAGCGAGCGGGCCCGCGCGCGGATGGCGCGCCGCCCGCTGGTGGACCGGCTGCCGCTCGGCGTACGGCCGTCGGGCGCGTCCCCGATACGCACGCCCGAGCGCCCGGTACGGCCGGTGGCGCCGGGTGCCGAGATGTCCGCGGCACCCGGCACGGAGTCCTCCGGCGCTTCCGCGCTGCCCGCGCTGCTCATCGAGGCACGGCGGCTGTCGGACACCCTGCAGCCGCACGCCGTGGAGGCCTGGGCGGCGGTGGCGCGCGCCGCCCGGGAGGCAAAGGCGGCGGGGGACGACGTCGCCCTGGAGCCCCGCGACCGCGCGGAGGCCGCCGACCACGAGGCGATGGTCCTCGGCCCCGAGGCCACCAACCTCTTCGAGCGGGCCGCCGAGCTGTACGCGGAGGCGGGCGACCCCGGGGAGGCCCTGGCCGCACGCGCGCGTGCGGCGTATGTCCATGCGCTGGCGGGCCGGGTGGACGAGGCGCTCGCGGCGGTGGCCGGGCCGCACGAGGAGATCCTCGCGCTGTACGCCGCCGGCGGTACGGGCATGCGGCAGACGGCGTCGGTGCTGATGGCCCGGGCACGGATCCTGACCCGGCGCGTGCACGCCGCCGGGGAGGACCTTGAGGACGCCGTCCTGGAGGAGGCCGTGACCGCCGTACGCGCGGTGCTCGCGCTCGTGGAGGGGCACACCGGCGAGGACGTCCGGTTCGCCGCTCGGGCCGCCGAGGCGCAGGCGATGCTCGGCGAGCTGGCGGGGCACGCCGGGGACGTGGAAACCGCCGCGGAACTGTCCGCGCGGGCCGCCGAGGCGTTCGTCGCGGCGGGGCTGCCGTGGTTCGCGGTGGAGTACGAGGCCCGGCTGGCGCAGCTCGCCCACCATCTCGGCGACGTCGACGGCGCCGAACGGGCGCTGCGGGCGGCCCTGGAGCACGGCGGGCCGTACCTGGAGCCGGTCGGGCGGGCGCAGCTGCATCTGCAGCTCGCCGAGGTCACCGGGGGGCTCGGGCGGGTGGCGGAGGCGGCGGACCACGCCCTGGAGGCGGCGCACTGGGCCGACGAGGCGGGCGAGGGGCCGACGCTGGGCGCCTGGGCGCGGCATCAGCTCGGCGGGTTCCTGCTGCGGCGCGGGCGGTGGGCCGAGGCCGCCGAGGTGCTGGAGTCCGTACTGCCCGATGTGACCGCCGGGACGCACGGAGACGGGGCGGTCGTGCAGACGCTCTGGTGGCTCGGGGACTGCCTCGGTGAGCTGGGCGAGCACCGGGCCGCCGCCGAGCGGCGGTTGCAGGCCGCCGAGATCGCCCGGAACTGGCCGGAGCAGCAGGACCACGCGACGCTGGCCCATCTGGCCGCGTCCAGCCTGGAGCAGGCGGGCCTGACCGACGAGGCGGAGCGGGCCTACGCGCGCGCGGGCGAGCTGTGGCGCACGGTCGGCGACGCGCCCGGTCTGGTGCGCTCGCTGCGCGCCCGCGCGTGGCTCACGCTGCGCGGGGAGGCGGGCCCGGACGGGGCACGCGCGCTGATGGCGGACGCGGTCGAGGAGTGCGGGGCGGCAGTGGACGCGGCTCCGGACGACGAGACCCGCGCGCGTCTCACCGCCGATCTCGGCCACACCCACCGGCAGTTCGCGGACCTGCTGGTACGGGTGGCGGGCGGACGGGCCGCGGACGTCGGCGGTCAGGCCCTGTTCGAGGAGGCGGTGACCGCGCTGGACCGGGCGGTCGCCGCGTTCGCGCTCCTCGGCCCGGACACCCTCCGGGACCGCTCCCGGGCCGAACTGGCCGCGGCCTGGCTGGAGGCCGACCTGGGCCGTCCCGCGGACGCGGCCGCACGCGCGCGTGCCGTCCTGAGCGCCCACGAGAACGCCCCGGAGGAGGACGACACTGCCCAGTCCCTGCGCAGCGAGGCGGAACGCCTCCTGAACACCCTCGCGGAGGAGAACCGAGAGCGCGCGGAGGACTGAATTCGCCGAACGACGGCCAAACGAACCCGCCAGACGCCGGACCGCCACGCGGCCGCATGCCGGGGCGGGCCGGCCCTCACGGAGAAGAAACGGAAGCCGCGCCGAGGACTGGACCCGCCCAACGGCAGTTACACGAACCCGGCAGGCGCCGGCCCGCCTGCGCGCGGCCGGGCCGGTACCTGCCCGGCGGGGCCGATGCGTCTGGTGGCACGGCAGAGGCGAACGGCCGCACGCAGCGGGAGCCCTTCCGGCGCGGGCGAGGTCGCACGGGGCGAGGCCAGCGGGCCGGGCCGGGCCTGACGGTGGTGCGCGGCTGCGGTCGGGGCCGGACGGTAGGCGGCACCCCGTTGGAATCCCCCGCACCGGCCCGAGCACCGCGCACTCGCGTCCGCCTCGGATGCCGCCCGCGCGATCAGTCCCCGTCCGTCACGGACGGGACCGTCGCCCCGTCCTCACTCCACTCCGATGAGGAGCAGGGCGCCCTGTCTGCCGCCCTGGTAGAGGACGGTGTCGACGGCCAGGTAGCCCTCGCGGACGTGGGTTTCCAGGTGGGTGGCGACGGTGTGGGGGGTCTCGTCGCCGAGGACCAGGGTGACCATCTCGCCGCCGGCGGAGAGCATACGGTCCAGGACGGCCGTGGCGGTGGCGGTGACGTCGTCGCCGATCACGGCCACGTCGCCGTCGATGAGGCCGAGGACGTCTCCGGCCTGGCAGATGCCCGCCATGGTCCAGGACTGCCGTTCCGCGACGGCGATCTCGGCGTACCGGGTCGCGCCCGCCGCCGAGGTCATCGCCACCACGTCCTCGTCGAAACGGCGCTCCGGCTCGTGCACCGCGAGCGCCGCGATGCCCTGGACCGCGGAGCGGGTCGGGATGAGGGCCACCCTGAGCCCTTCGGCGCGGACTTGTTCGGCCGCCGCGGCGGCGGTGTGGCGCAGCTCGGCGTCGTTGGGCAGCAGCACCACCTCATGCGCGTGGGCCCGCCGTACGGCCTCGACCAGTTCGCCGCTCGCGGGCGGCTCGCCGGGGCGGGCCAGGACCGTGGTCGCACCGGCCCCGGTGTACAGGACGGCCAGCCCTTCGCCGGGCACCACGGCCACCACGGCCCGCGCGGCGCGCTCCACGGACGGACGGCCGGCCCCGGGGGCATGGGCGTCACCGGCACCGAAGTGCGCGATCCGGATACGGTGCGGGCGCCCTGCCTCGACCCCCGCCTCCACGGCGGCTCCGGCGTCGTCGACATGGACGTGGACGTTCCACAGTCCGTCACCGCCAACCACGACGAGCGAGTCCCCGAGGCCGTCGAGCCGCTGCCGCAACCGCTCCACGGCCGCATCCTCGGCCTCCAGGAGGTAGATCACCTCGTAGGCGGGCCCGGTGACCGTGGCCTCCGTCACTCCCCCGCCGCCGGCGCATTCGGCGGGTTCGTCGTGCTCCACGCGCGCGTGGGTGCCGGGTCGCACACGCGCGTGTGTCCCGGCACCGTTCCCGTACGCTCCGGGCGCGGGCCCTCCCGGCGTCTCCCCCGTGAACGTCTCCACCAGGGCCGCGAGCACCGCCACCAGCCCCCGGCCGCCCGCGTCCACCACGCCCGCCCGCCGGAGCACGGCCAGCTGGCCCGGCGTCGCGGCGAGGGCCGTGCGGGCGCCGTCGTAGGCCGCCCGCGCCACCTTCCCGCAGTCGCCCTCCGCACCGTCGGCCGCGTCGGCGGCGGCCGAGGCGACGGTGAGCACGGTGCCCTCCACGGGGTGGGCCACGGCCTGGCGCGCGGAGGCGGCCGCGGTCCGCAGGGCGCGCCGCAGCCCCTGTCCGTCGGCGTGGGCCGCCCCGTCCCCGGCCAGCACCTGCGCCATCCCCCGCAGCAGCTGCGCCAGGATCGTCCCGGAGTTGCCGCGGGCGCCGATCAGCGCCCCGTGGGCCATCGCCCGCGCCGCGTCGGCCAGCGTGGGCCCCTCGGGCCCCTCTGCCGCGTACCCCGCGAACACCGCCTCGACCGCCGTGGCCGCGGACTCGACCGTCAGATAGAGATTCGTACCGGTGTCCCCGTCCGCCACGGGGTAGACGTTGATCGCGTCGATCTCCTCGCGCGCGCGCCCCAGGGCGTCGAGCGCGAGTCCGCACCAGGCACGCACCGCGAGAGCATCGAAGAATGTCTGCGGCACCTGCGCCACCTGCGCCTCCCTGAGCTGCTGGACGTGGCACGCAGCGTAGACCTTGGGGGGCCGGACGGAGGAAGTGGGCCGGGGCGGGCCGCTGAGCTGCCATGCTGGTTTCGTCCTACTGGTTCAGCCGTTGTATGCTGCTCCGGTTGCCCGATCCGAATCGGGCCTCTCCCTGGCAGAGCCACTCAGATTCCCAAGAGCTCCTCGAGTTCCGACGTTCTGATCCCGGCATGCCGGGATCAACCGTAAGTGCATCTGAAGTCTTTGGAGTGACCCGTGGCTGCCAACTGCGACGTCTGTGGCAAGGGGCCGGGCTTCGGCAACAACATCTCGCACTCGCACCGCCGTACGCCCCGTCGCTGGAACCCGAACATCCAGCGTGTGCGTACCGTGGTGGGCGGGACGCCGAAGCGCGTGAACGCTTGCACCTCGTGCATCAAGGCCGGCAAGGTCTCGCGCTGACGCTCTCGCTGAGCGCGCGGCCACAGCTGGTTCACCGCACTGAGCCGGTCCACCTCGGGTGGGCCGGCTTTTTGCCATGCCCGCGCACACGGGCAGCATGGGCCCTGTCGCCCACGCCGCCGTTCCCGGCCGGGGTCTCGCCTCAGCCCTCGTCGGACGCAGCCCCGGCCCCTACGTCGGTCCCCCACCCGGTCCCCCGCCCGAGCGCCCACCCGTGATCCACCGGCCCGATACCGGCGCCCAGCGAGAACCCGGCCGCGATCGCCCCCGTGACGTACTCCTTGGCGGCCGTCACCGCCTGAGGCACCGGCTGTCCCTTCGCCAGCTGCGCGGCGATCGCCGAGGCGAGGGTGCAGCCCGTGCCGTGGGTGTGCCGGCTGTCGTGCCTCGGGGCGCGCAGCCAGTACTCCTGCGAACCGTCCGTGAGCAGGTCGACGGCCTCACCCGAGTCCCCGGCGAGATGGCCGCCCTTGATCACGACCCACTGCGGCCCGAACGCCAGCACCGCCTCCGCGGCCCTGCGGAAGTCCCGTTCCGACTGTGCCCGCACACCGGTGAGTTGGGTCACCTCGTCCAGGTTCGGCGTGGCCACGGTCGCGACCGGCAGCAGCTTCGTCCGTACGGAGTCGAGCGCGGAGGCCGCCAGCAGCGCGTCCCCGTGCTTGGAGACCCCCACCGGGTCGACGACCACCGGCGCCCGGCTGCCGGCGAGCAGGCCGGCCACCGCCTCGACGAGTTCGGCGGAGGCGAGCATGCCGGTCTTGACCGCCTGGACCCCGATGTCGTCGACGACGCTGCGGTACTGGGCCCGTACCGCCTCCACCGGCAGCGGCCAGGCGCCCTGCACGCCGAGGGAGTTCTGCGCGGTGACCGCGGTGATCACGCTCATGCCGTGGGTGCCCAGCGCGAGCATCGTCTTCAGGTCGGCCTGGATCCCCGCACCCCCGCCGGAGTCCGAGCCGGCGACCGTCAGCACCCTCGGCGGCACGGCCCCGGCGCCCGCGGCGCCCTCCCTGCCCACGCCGCTCCCGGCGCTCCCGGTGCTCATGACTCGATGTCCGCGAAGTGGTCCCAGCCGCCCTGGGCGGTCCAGGGTGCCCCGTCGACCGTCACCTGGGGCAGCGCCGAGGGGTTGAGCACCTCGCCTATCACCTTCCAGCGGGCGGGCAGCTTCACGTCCGGCGGGAAGGTGGCCACGATCGCGTGGTCCTCTCCCCCGGTCAGCACCCACTGCATGGGGTCGACGCCGACGGCCTGCCCGATGTCGTTCATCTGGGAGGGGATGTCGATCGCCCCGGAGCGGATGTCGATGCGCACCTTGCTGGCCTCGGCGATGTGCCCGAGGTCGGCGATCAGTCCGTCGCTCACGTCGCACATCGAGGTCGCCCCCAGCCCGGCCGCGGCGGGACCCGCGTGGTACGGCGGTTCGGGCCGCCGGTGCGCCTCGACGAAGGCGCGCGGCGAGCGGAAGCCGCGCGAGAGCACCGCGTACCCGGCCGCGGACCAGCCGAGCCAGCCGGTCACCGCGACGAGGTCGCCGGGCTGTGCGCCGGCCCGGGTCACCGGTTCCTGGTTGCGCAGGTCACCGAGCGCGGTGATCGACACCATGATCGTGTCGCCGCGTACGACGTCTCCGCCGACCACCGCGGCACCCGCCACCTGGCACTCGTCGCGCAGTCCGTCCATCAGCTCGGAGGGCCAGGTCACCGGCAGTTCGCCCGGGACGACCAGCGCGAGCAGCAGCGCGGTCGGCACGGCGCCCATGGCGGCGATGTCCGCGAGGTTCTGCGCGGCCGCCTTGCGGCCGACGTCGTAGGCGGTGGACCAGTCGCGGCGGAAGTGCCTGCCCTCGAGCAGGACGTCGGTACTGGCCACGACCCTGCGGTCGGGTGCGGCGACCACGGCGGCGTCGTCGCCTGGGCCGATCCGGACCGCCGGGGTGGTGGTGAGGCGGGAGGTGAGCTCCCTGATGAGCCCGAACTCCCCGAGCTCACCAACCGTGCCCTTCATTTCCCCAGCTCCCCTTCTGTACCGGTCCGTTCCCGGTCCCGTTCCCGGTCGCGAGTCGTTCCTGCCCTCGCTACGGTCGAAGTGACCGTCAACTTATGTCCAGTCCGTACCCCGGCGCGCGGGCTCCGGTTCCCGCAGGTCTCCCCGCGGCGAGCGGCGACGCGATACCGTGGCGTTCCTTTTCCCCACATGATCCTCGTGGCCGCCCTGGAGGTTCCGTGGTACAGGCGTACATCCTGATCCAGACAGAGGTCGGCAAGGCGTCGACCGTCGCCGATCTGGTCGGCAAGATCCCTGGAGTCCTCCAGGCCGAGGACGTGACCGGACCCTATGACGTCATCGTGCGCGCTCAAGCCGACACCGTCGACGACCTGGGTCGCATGGTGGTCGCGAAGGTCCAGCAAGTGGACGGCATCACCCGTACCCTGACCTGCCCGGTCGTCCATCTGTAGCCCCCGTCTACCCTGTGGCGGTGAGTTCCTTTCGTCACCGTCACGCCGTCCTGCCCGCCCTCGCCCTGCTGATCACCACCGCGGGTTGCTCCTCAGCAGACGACGGCGCGTCGGCGGCGGTTCCCAGCCCGGACGCGAAGGCCACCGAGCTGTGCCGGAACCTGGACGAGGTCCTGCCGGCGACGGTGGACGGCGAGAATCGCGACGATCCCGAACCCGCGTCCGCACTGACCGCGGGCTGGGGCAGCGAGGCGATCATACTGCGGTGCGGTGTCGGACAACCGCCGAAGATGGTGGATCCCAAGGTGGCGGGCGGCAACGACCCGGAGGCGATGGCGGGCGGTGTCGACGGCGTCAACTGGCTGATGGAGCAGCAGGACGACGGGACGCACCGCTTCACGACCGCGAGCCGTGAGGCCTATGTCGAGGTGCGGGTGACCGACGGACGGGACAGCACGGGCGTACTGATCGATCTCGCCCCCGCCGTCAAGAAGGCGATCCCCGAGGGGATCGCCTTCTGAAGCCGGTCCGGCGCCTCAGCGCAGTCCGGTCCGCCGTCGCAGCGCCGCCTGCACCAGCCGGTCCACCAGCTCGGGGTACTCGATGCCGGCGGCCTGCCACATCTTCGGGTACATCGAGATGGGTGTGAAGCCGGGCATCGTGTTGATCTCGTTGATGACGAACTCGCCGTCCTCGGTGAGGAAGAAGTCCGCGCGCACCAGCCCTTCGCAGCCCGCCGCCTCGAACGCCTCCACCGCCAGCCGGCGCACCTCGGCCGTCTCCTCGCCGGTCAGCGGTGCGGGCACCATGCCGGGCGTGGAATCGATGTACTTGGCCTCGAAGTCGTAGTACGCGTGCGCGTCGGGCGGCGGGATCTCGGCGGGCACCGAGGCACGCGGGCCGTCCTCGAACTCCAGCACCCCGCATTCGATCTCGCGGCCGCGCAGGGTGGCCTCCACGAGGATCTTCGGGTCGTGCCGCTGGGCCTCGGCGATCGCCTCGTCCAGACCGGAGAGACCGTCGACCTTGGTGATCCCGATCGAGGAGCCCGCCCGCGCGGGCTTCACGAACAGCGGCCAGCCGTGCTCACCGGCGAAGTCGATGATCTTCTTGCGGGCGGCGGGCTCGTCGTTCTCCCACTCGCGGGGCCGGATCACCGCGTACGGGCCGACCTTGAGCCCGAAGGAGGTGAAGACCCTCTTCATGTACTCCTTGTCCTGCCCGACGGCGGAGGCGAGCACCCCGGAGCCCACGTAGGGAACACCGGAGAGCTCCAGGAGTCCTTGCAGGGTGCCGTCCTCACCGTAGGGGCCGTGCAGCACGGGGAAGACGACGTCGACCTCGCCGAGCGCCTTCGGTACCGAACCGGGCTCGCTGTAGACGACTTCACGGTTCGCGGGATCGAGGGGGAGCACCACCGTGCCCTCGGCCGCGTCGGTGAGTTCGTCCACGCTGGGCTGCCGCCGGTCGATGATGGCCATGCGGTCCGGCTCGTCGGCGGTGAGTGCCCAGCGGCCGTCCCGGGTGATACCGATCGGCAGGACGTCGTACTTCGTCCGGTCGATGGCCTTGAGGACGGCGCCGGCGGTGACGACGGAGATCCCGTGCTCGGAGCTGCGCCCGCCGAACACAACGGCCACACGCGGCTTGCGAGGCGGCTGCTCGGGGCTCTGGGGGAGGTTCTGGGTGCTCATATCGCGATGAGAGTACCCGGTGGCCGCCCCCCTGATACAGCGCCCACGGTGCGGCAGACGGAGGGCTGTCACGCGGGCACGCACCTCTCGTCGCTCAGTGTCGTTCCGGCTTCGCGCTGCGCGACATCAGCTCCTTGAGGGCGACCACCGGGGGCTTGCCCTCGTGCACGATGCCGACGACCGTCTCGGTGATCGGCATGTCGACGCCGTGCCGGCGGGCCAGGTCCAGCACCGACTCACAGGACTTGACGCCCTCGGCGGTCTGTTTGGTGACCGCGACGGTCTCCTCCAGCGTCATGCCCTTGCCGAGGTTGGTGCCGAAGGTGTGGTTGCGCGACAGCGGTGAGGAGCAGGTGGCCACCAGGTCGCCCAGGCCCGCGAGTCCGGCGAAGGTCAGCGGGTCCGCGCCGAGCGCGGCACCGAGCCGGGTGGTTTCGGCGAGCCCGCGGGTGATGAGCGAGCCCTTGGCGTTGTCGCCGAGCCCCATGCCGTCCGCGATGCCGACGGCCAGCCCGATCACGTTCTTCACGGCGCCGCCCAGTTCGCAGCCGACGACGTCGGTGTTGGTGTACGGGCGGAAGTACGGCGTGTGGCAGGCGGCCTGGAGCCGCCGGGCGACGGCCTCGTCGGGGCAGGCGACCACGGCGGCGGCCGGCATCCTGGCGGCGATCTCCCGGGCGAGGTTGGGTCCGGTGACCACGGCGATCCGGTCGGCGCCGACCCCGGCGACGTCCTCGATCACCTCGCTCATGCGCATGGCGGAGCCGAGTTCGACGCCCTTCATCAGCGACACCAGGACGGTGTCCGGGGCGAGCAGCGGCTTCCACCCGGCGAGGTTGCCGCGCAGCGTCTGGGAGGGGATGGCCAGGACGGTGAAGTCGGCGTCGCGCGCGGCCTCGGCGGCGTCCGTGGTGGCCCGCAGGTTCGCCGGGAGTTCGACTCCGGGCAGGTAGTCGGGGTTGGTGCGGGTGGAGTTGACCGCTTCGACGAGCCCGGGGCGCCGCGCCCACAGCACCACGTCGCATCCGGCGTCGGCGAGCACCATGCCGAAGGCCGTACCCCACGATCCGGTGCCGAAGACGGCCGCCTTGACCGGCTTGCTCACGTATTCAGCCCCTCTTCCCGCGCGGTGGCCCGTTCCCCGGCCCTCCGCTGTTCGTTCTGCCGTTCCTGGTGCCGGCGTTCCCGGTGCTGCCCGCCGCCCTGCGTCCCGTCCGCCGGCGAACCGTGCGCGGACGACCGGTGCTCGGACGGTCCGTGTTCCGCCGGCTCGTGCCCGGACGGACCGTCGTGCCCCCTGCGCCGGGTCTGGGCCCGGGTCTTGCGGCGCTGCTCCACGCGTTCGCGCTGCGGATCATAGGGCTCTTCGGGGGCCTTCTCGCCGCGGATCTCCTCCAGGTGGCGGGTCACCGCGGCCATGATGGCCTCGGTCGCCTCCTTGAGCAGCTCCGGGGTCATCTCCCGGTCGTAGAAACGGTCCAGGTCGACCGGCGGTCCGGCCAGCACACGGTGCGTCTTGCGCGGGAAGAGACGGGGCTTGCCGCTGTACGGCGGCAGCACCTCGTTGGCGCCCCACTGCGCGACCGGGACCACGGGGCACCTGGTCTGCAGGGCGACCCGCGCGGCACCGGTCTTGCCGGTCATGGGCCAGCCGTCCGGATCGCGGGTGAGGGTGCCCTCGGGATAGAAGGCGACGCATTCGCCGCGCTCCACGGCGTCGATCGCGGCCCGGAAGGCGCTGAGCGCGTCCGTGCTTTCGCGATAGACGGGGATCTGCCCGGTGCCGCGCATCATGGCACCGACGAATCCCTTGCTGAAAAGACCGCTCTTCGCCAGGAATCGCGGAACGCGACCGGTGTTGTACTGAAAGTGCGCATAGGCGACGGGGTCAATGTGCGAATTGTGGTTCACCGCGGTGATAAATCCACCTTCAGCCGGAATGTTCTCCATTCCGCGCCAGTCCCGTTTGAGGAGAACCACCAGCGGTGGTTTGCAGATCACCGCGGCGAAGCGGTACGCGAAGCCGATTCTGCGGCGCGGCACAGGGACACCTTCCTCTAAGTCCTGGACCCGGGGGCCAGGCGGGCCGCACAAGTGTCGCCCCGGGCCGCCGGTCTGTCGAGAACACCGTACGCCCCGGCCCCCCGGCCGCCGGGTGTCGCGGGGGACAATGACGGCGACAAGAGAGGGATGTAACACGCGTGCAGTGGACCTTGGTGGTACCCCTGAAACCGCTGGCCGAGGCCAAGAGCAGGCTCTCCGACACCGCGGACGACGCCTTGCGTCCGGGGCTCGCGCTGGCCTTCGCACAGGACACGGTCGCGGCCGCCCTGGCGTGCCGCGCGGTGCGGGACGTGGTGGTCGTCACGAACGACGCCCTGGCCGGCCGCGAGCTGGCCGCGCTGGGTGCGGGAATCGTCGCCGACGAGCCGGGCAGCGGCCTGAACGCGGCACTCGCCCACGCGGCCGCCACCGTGCGGGCCTTGTGGCACGCGGGCCCCGTGGCGGCTCTCAACGCCGACCTCCCGGCGCTGCGCGCAGCCGAACTGGCACGTGTACTGGAGAGAGCGGCCGCGTTCCCGCGCGCGTTCCTCCCCGATGCGGCGGGCGTCGGCACCACGCTGCTCACGGCGGCGGCGACGGAGGAACTGCGGCCGTCCTTCGGCCCCGGTTCCCGGGCCCGGCACCGCGCGTGGGGAGCCGTCGAACTGCGTCTCGACGCGGTGGATTCCGTACGGCAGGACGTGGACACGGGGGACGATCTCCGGGCGGCGCTGGCGCTGGGGGTGGGGCCCCGCACGGCGGCCGCCGGCGCGCGGCTGCTGATCGCGGAGCAGTAGGCTGCGGCCATGCAGGCGACCGCGTACACCTACGACCCCGAGAGCCGCAGCGGCCAGGTGCTGCTGGACGACGGCACTCCGGTGCCCTTCGACGCGCCGGCGTTCGACGCGGGAGGTCTGAGGCTGCTGCGTCCCGGGCAGCGCGTGCGCATCGAGACCCGGGGCGAGGGCGAGACCCTGCGGATCACCCTGGTGACGCTCCAGACGTTCTGACCAGCACACTCCGACCGGCGCACTCCGACCGGCACTCCCACGGGCGACCGGTCACCGGTCACCGGTCCCGGTACGGAACACATGGACCGGCACACCGCGGGCCGGACTCCGTGACGGAGTCCGGCCCGGCGCGTGAGTACCGCTTCGCTGCCGCTACTTCTTGCGGGCGCTGGTCTTCTTGGCGGTGGTCTTGCGTGCGGTCGACTTCTTGGCGGGCGCGTTCGCGGCCGTCGCCTTCTTCGCCGGGGCCTTCTTGACGGTCGTCTTCTTCGCGGCGGTGGTCTTGGCGGTCGCCGCCGCCGTCTTGCCGGGGGCCTTCTTTGCGGTCGTCTTCTTGGCGACGGCCGCCTTTCCCGCGGCCCGCTTCGCCGTCGTCTTCTTGGCGGCGGCCGCCTTCGCGGTCTTCTTGGCGGCGGCCTTCTTCACCGTCGCGGAAACCCCGCCGGAGAGACTGCCCTTGGGCGCCTTCTTGACGGCGACCTCGCCACCGCGCGGCAGCTTCTTCGAGCCGCTCACCAGGTCCTTGAAGCCCTGGCCCGCACGGAAGCGCGGCACCGACGTCTTCTTGACCCGAACCCGCTCGCCGGTCTGGGGATTGCGGGCGTAGCGGGCGGGGCGGTCGACCTTCTCGAACGAACCGAAGCCGGTGACCGAGACCCGGTCACCGGCGACCACAGCGCGGACGATGGCGTCCAGGACCGCGTCGACGGCATCGGCGGCCTGCTGCCGGCCGCCCATCTTGTCGGCAATCGCTTCTACGAGCTGCGCCTTGTTCACGTCTTCCCCTTCGGAGACATCGCCCGAACGAATCCGTTCAAGCGTTTTCGCACGTTAGGCAGATATATACCGCAAATCAAACACGAAACGTGCTTATCACCCTTGTGCCGCAACGAACCCGGCCGCCTTGAGCGGTTCAGCGTTCCTCTTCGGGAAATCGACCCTCGTCGAGGTCCGTGATGAACCGCTCCAGCCGCTTTGCCGCACCGGCGAGATCGTGTTTGGCCGCGGCCGTAATGACCAGCAGCTTCCGGGTCAGCGCCATCCGTACGCCCTCCGGGACTTGCAGTGTGCGCACTCTTGCATGCGCTTCTTTGAGCCGGACCGCGACCTCCGTGTAGATCTCGAGTTGGCCGTCACGTTCCATGCACAGATTGTGCCATCTGGGGCGAGTTGTCGCCTGCGCAGGGGGCAACTGCAGCCTCGGACGGCATTCCAGGCACGCTCCGAGGTCACGCGCACGTGACACGTGTACCCCGACAACCACCTTCATAACGTGGGAAGTTGCAAGGCCTCAAGAGGACGCGCGGGTCCGAACGGGTGCAGACACGGCCGTACCCCCGATCGGGCCGATCGGGGGTACGGGAGGGGGGTGGGGGTGGCCGAAAGTCGACCTGCCGCCTGGACTTCGACTCAGGTGTTCTGCGCCGAGAGCGTCCGCGGCTTGAACGACGGGCGCTTCGCCTCGTACGCGGAGATGTCCGCCTCGTTCTGCAGGGTGATGGAGATGTCGTCGAGCCCGTTCAGCAGCCGCCAGCGGGAGTTCTCGTCGAGCTCGAAAGCGGCGGTGATGCCCTCGGCGCGCACCTCGCGGGTCTCGAGGTCGACGGTGATCTCGGCCTGCGGGTCCCGCTCGGTGAGCTCCCACAGCGCGTCCACGGTCTTCTGCTCGATGACGACGGTGAGCAGGCCGTTCTTCAGCGAGTTGCCGCGGAAGATGTCGGCGAAGCGGGAGGAGATCACGGTCTTGAAGCCGTAGTTCTGCAGCGCCCAGACGGCGTGCTCACGGGAGGAGCCGGTGCCGAAGTCGGGGCCGGCGACCAGGACCGTGGCGCCCTCGCGCTCGGGGCGGTTGAGCACGAACTCGGGGTCCTTGCGCCAGGCCTCGAACAGCCCGTCCTCGAACCCGTCCCGGGTCACCTTCTTGAGCCAGTGGGCGGGGATGATCTGGTCGGTGTCGACGTTGCTGCGGCGCAGTGGGACGGCCCGGCCGGTGTGGGTGGTGAATGCTTCCATGACTGATCAGACTCCAGCGGGCGTGGGGGCGTCGGCGTCGAGGTCGGCCGGGGAGGCCAGGTGGCCGAGGACCGCGGTGGCGGCGGCGACCTGCGGGGACACCAGGTGGGTGCGGCCGCCCTTGCCCTGCCGGCCCTCGAAGTTGCGGTTGGAGGTGGACGCGGAGCGCTCACCGGGGGCCAGCTGGTCGGGGTTCATGCCCAGGCACATGGAGCAGCCCGCGTGCCGCCATTCGGCGCCGGCCTCCTTGAAGACCACGTCCAGGCCCTCGGAGACGGCCTGCAGACCCACCCGTGCGGAGCCCGGGACGACCAGCATCCGCACCCCGTCGGCGACTTTGCGGCCCTTGACGATGTCCGCGACGGCGCGCAGGTCCTCGATCCGCCCGTTGGTGCAGGAACCTACGAAGACGGTGTCCACGCCGATGGAGCGCAGCGGCTGGCCGGCCTCCAACCCCATGTATTCCAGGGCCTTTTCGGCAGCGAAGCGCTCCGATGCGTCTTCGTACGAAGCCGGGTCGGGGACCGCCGCCGAGAGCGGCGCGCCCTGGCCCGGGTTGGTGCCCCAGGTGACGAACGGGGACAGCCGGGAGGCGTCGACGACGACCTCGGCGTCGAACTCGGCGTCGTCGTCGGTGCGCAGCGTCTTCCAGTAGGCGACGGCCGCGTCCCAGTCCTCGCCCTTCGGGGCGTGCGGGCGGCCCTCGAGGTAGGCGAAGGTGGTCTCGTCGGGGGCGATCATGCCGGCGCGGGCGCCGGCCTCGATCGACATGTTGCAGATGGTCATGCGGGCCTCCATCGAGAGCTTCTCGATGGCCTCGCCGCGGTACTCCAGGATGTAGCCCTGGCCGCCGCCGGTGCCGATGCGCGCGATGACCGCCAGGATCAGGTCCTTGGCCGTGACACCGTCGGGCAGTTCGCCCTCGACGGTGATCGCCATGGTCTTCGGGCGGGCCATCGGCAGCGTCTGCGTGGCGAGGACGTGCTCGACCTGGGAGGTACCGATACCGAAGGCCAGCCCGCCGAACGCGCCGTGCGTGGAGGTGTGCGAGTCTCCGCAGACCACGGTCATGCCGGGCTGGGTCAGGCCCAGCTGGGGTCCGACGACGTGCACGACGCCCTGCTCGATGTCACCCAGCGAGTGCAGCCGGACGCCGAACTCGGCGCAGTTCGCCCGCAGCGTCTCCAGCTGGATCCGGGAGACCGGGTCGGCGATGGGCTTGTCGATGTCGAGGGTCGGGGTGTTGTGGTCCTCGGTCGCGATGGTGAGGTCGAGACGGCGCACGGTGCGGCCGCCCTTACGGAGGCCGTCGAAGGCCTGGGGGCTGGTCACCTCGTGCAGCAGGTGCAGATCGATGAAGAGGAGGTCGGGCTCGCCCTCGGCGCGCCGGACGACGTGGTCGTCCCAGACCTTCTCCGCGAGTGTCCTACCCATCGCTTTCCCTCCGGCCGGCAAAGGTGCGCCGGCCCAACTAGAAATCCGTGAGGAGACGGCGCCCCCATCGCTGATTCCGGGGCATCGCCGCCGGGCCCGGTGATTCACGGACCATGGTGTTGATGACTGTGTACGTCAAGAGTGGCGCGTTCCATGGAAAACTGAACTTGCGTTTCACAGAGTGAGACGCAAGTATCGTTGCATGGACAACAGTAGCGGCGTCGGCGTTCTGGACAAGGCGGCCCTCGTCCTGAGCGCTCTGGAGTCCGGTCCGGCCACCCTCGCGGGGTTGGTCGGTGCCACCGGACTGGCACGACCCACGGCCCACCGCCTGGCCGTGGCACTGGAACACCACCGGCTGGTGGCGCGGGACATGCAGGGCAGGTTCATCCTCGGCCCTCGCATGGCCGAGCTGGCCGCGGCGGCCGGCGAGGACCGGCTGCTCGCGACGGCGGGCCCGGTGCTCACCCATCTCCGCGATGTCACCGGCGAGAGCGCTCAGCTCTATCGCCGCCAGGGCGACATGCGCATCTGCGTCGCCGCGGCGGAGCGCCTCTCCGGCCTGCGGGACACGGTCCCGGTGGGCTCCACGCTCACGATGAAGGCCGGTTCCTCCGCTCAGATCCTGATGGCCTGGGAGGAGCCGGAGCGTCTGCACCGCGGTCTGCAGGGCGCCCGTTTCACGGCGACGGCCCTGTCGGGTGTCCGGCGCCGCGGCTGGGCCCAGTCGATCGGGGAGCGTGAGCCCGGCGTCGCCTCGGTCTCCGCACCGGTGCGCGGCCCGTCGAACCGAGTGGTGGCCGCCGTCTCGGTGTCGGGGCCCATCGAGCGCCTGACCCGCCACCCGGGCCGGATGCACGCCCAGGCCGTCATCGACTCCGCGAACCGCCTCTCCGAGGCGCTGCGCCGCTCCTGACCCTCGTCGTCCGACCCGTCCCGACCCGCCCCAGGGGGACCGGCCCGCCTCAACGCCGCGGCAGGCCCTCCCCCGGACCTACGGATACGCGGGGCGTGCACGGAGGAGCGGACCCGCAGGCATGACGTGTACGGGCACGGCGCCCCTACGGACATGACGAAAGCCCCCCACCGAAGTGGAGGGCTTTCCTTCTCTGTACCCCCGACCGGATTCGAACCGGCGCTACCGCCTTGAGAGGGCGGCGTGCTAGGCCGCTACACAACGGGGGCCTGGACACTGCGTTTCCGCAGGTCCGAGCTGGTCTACCTGGACTCGAACCAAGACTAACTGAACCAGAATCAGTCGTGCTGCCAATTACACCATAGACCAATGACGGTTTAGACCAGTCGTACCCCCGACCGGATTCGAACCGGCGCTACCGCCTTGAGAGGGCGGCGTGCTAGGCCGCTACACAACGGGGGCCCTAGCGATCCTCACCCGGCCGGAGCCGGGTGATGTCACCGCGAGGACGTGGGAGCTACCCGGGCGCCCTCGCGGGATGGATCTGTACCCCCGACCGGATTCGAACCGGCGCTACTGCCTTGAGAGGGCAGCGTGCTAGGCCGCTACACAACGGGGGCTCGCGGATGAAATCCGCGGTGTGCAGATGAGCTCTGCGAGCTGGCCTACCTGGACTCGAACCAAGACTAACTGAACCAGAATCAGTCGTGCTGCCAATTACACCATAGGCCACTGGAACGCAAGCCCCGGAGGGATTATGTTCTAGCTGTACACCTGAGGGCTTTGACCTTCCGGCCCTGACCCCCGCGGCGCAGGAAGAACATTACCCGATGCCGGACGGGGCTCCAAAACGGGTATCCGCGCCGAGGAGCGCGGGGAGTTCGGCGAGGGAGACGATCCTGTGCGGCCCCGCGGGCGGTTCGGCGATCGCGTACGCGCCGCCCCGGTCGATCCACACGGACAGCAGTCCGGCGTCCGCGGCGCCCCGGCCGTCGATCTCCGGGTGGTCGCCCACGTACGCGACCTGGCCGGGGGGCAGTGTCAGGGCTTCGCAGGCCGCCAGGAACGCGCCGGCCTCGGGCTTGGAGACGCCCAGCTCCGCGGCGCACAGGATGGCCTCGAAGCGGTCGTGGACGCCGAGGGCGCGCAGCTTGGGGTCCTGGACGTGGAGGCTGGAGTTGGACAGCACCGCGTGCCGGTGGCTGGCGGCGAGCGCGTCCAGCGCCGGCAGGACGTCCGGGAAGAGGGCCCAGGCGGACTCGTAGTGGACGAGGTAGCGCCCGAACCAGTCGTCGGCCTCGTCGTCGGTCAGCTCACGCTCCAGGAAGACCCGGGTACGGTCGCGCCGCTGGGTCTCGAAGTCGACCTCGCCCGCGGCGAACCGGGCCCACTGCGCGTCGGTCACCTCCCGCCAGCGCAGCAACGCCTCCTCCACAGAGGCGTACCCGGCGAGGAGTCTCTCGGCGAGGAGATGCGCGCGCATGCCCTCGCGGTCGGCGGAGGTGTAGTCGAAGAGGGTGTCGTCCACGTCCCAGACGACGGCTCGGATCGCCATGGGAACCAGCCTAGGTGTTCTGTCCACAGAGGCTGGTGGAGTACCGGTGGTTCTTCGACCGGGTCGCGACCCGACGGCCCCTGGTCGGGACGGGAGTGCCGTGCGCGATGGCGACAACGGACCCACCGAATCCGCCACCCGATGCGCCTCTGACTGCGAGACCCCGGACAGAAGCCCGCTCTCCGGACACCTGCCCGGTCTATCGGTGCCGTCTCGGCGCCGGGTGGCTGCACCGACGGCGGACGGTGTCCGGGAGAGGGGCCGGCCGTACCAGGCGGTAAGTCGGACATCAGCGGTTGAGAGGCCCGCACCCACGGGTGCCGGTTACGTCCATGCCGTCTGGTGCGGGTTCCACCTTCCCTGTGCCGTTCCGCTGAGGATGGGGTCGATGAAGGCTGCCGCTGCCTCGACTGCCTCGGCGAAGCTGCTGCAGCCTTGCAGGCCAAGGACGAGGGCTGCCTGCGGGGGATAACCGTCGTGCCAGTCGGGACCTGGAGCCTCGAACGCGGCGGGCAGTACCACGTTGATGCCGTTGCACCGCCGACGGTCCGCTTCGCGTTGGAGGGCCTGGCACAGGGCTTCGCCCGGCACAGTTTCCTGTTGGCTGATCAGAAGGAGGTCAGCCAGATCTCGGTAGCGGTTGGACCCATGCTCGCCGTTCTGGCCATGACGCTCGTACATGGCACAGATTTTGTCCGCGACGTGGTCGATGACGGGGTAGAGGCGGACATCGGGCCAGTCGACGGGCCATTCGATGTCGACGGCGGATTTCAGGGTGCGGATCTCCGGGGTGCCGGCCGGCGTCCGGCCGACGACGAGGTCGACCTTGATGCTGTCGACCGCTGAGTGGCCGAGAAAGACCTGGAAGTGCTGCGCGCCGCCGCGTCCTTCGTCGCTGTGTCCGTAGAACTTGCCGGGTGCGTAGCGCAGGTAGTCACCGAGGTCGAGGGTGGCGGCGTCGATGACGAGCTGTCTGGCTTCTTCGGCGCTGCGGTCCGGGTAGACGCACTGCAAGTCGATGTCCTGGCTGAGGCGGGCGGCTCCCCGGTAGCGGACGAGCAGGGCCTGCCCGCCCTTGATGAGCCACCCGTCGGGTTCCTTCGTGAAGACGCGGGCTGCGAGGCGGTTGAAGTAGAACATCTTCATGAGGTCGGGGACGCTCATGCCGGTCTTCTTCGACATGTTCCTCGCGGCCTGTTTCAGGGCCGCGCGGAACATGTTGGACTCGCATAGGCCTTGCCCACGTGCGGTTCGCTCCCCCGGCCTGATCAACTGGAGCCGTCGACTCTAGCTGGGAGCGTGCTTGTCCTTCAGCTCGTTCGGCTGACCTCCGTCCGGTGCGGGACCGTCGTCACCGGCCGATTCGCTCGTGCTGCTCGGTGACACCGCTTCGAGCTGTTGCATGACCTGGACGGCTCGGGCCATGGCGGTGCCGGGCACGGCCGCTCGCTGCAGAGCCCGCCGGGTTTCGGGCGACAGCACGGAAGGCAGCTTCAGTGCCTTCACTGCCGACAGGAGGCCCTCGCCGGGCAGAATGGCCTGCTGAAGGCTCTGTGTGAGACCGGAGGAGGGCATGGCGCCGTTGAGTGCTGCCCGGATCCCGATCTGCTGCGCAGCGATGTTCCGGAACACGGGGGCGAGGGCCTCTGCGGCCAGCGCCTCCCCGTTGAGGAAAGGCGCCAGGGCTGCGGTGTCCCTGTCGAGCGCGCCGAACAGCCCAGCGCCAACGGTGAAGCCTTCCTGGCCGGCACGGGCGATTTCCTGGGAGTGCAGGGTCCGGCCTGCCTGGGCTACCAGGTGCTCGATGAGCTGGTGACCCGTGGCGGTGAGGGAAAGGCCGTACTTGCGGGCGTGCGGCTGGACGGCTTCTGCCAGTGCGTCGAGGTCCACGAGGTCGCGGCGTTCCGCGTCGGCGATCACGCCGCCGACATGACCGCCGTCGGCCTTGGCCCGCAGGAGGTCGACGATGGTGCGCGCCGCGGTGGTTACCGGCAGTCCGTCGACGACGGTGATGTCCGCCGGCTCCAAGGAGGCGGTGCGCAGCCGGACGAACGGCTCGGTGGTCGTACGCCGACGGGGCACGCTGATCTCTACGTCGGGGGCGGGGATGTCGCCGAGGCCGTGCAGTCGGCACGCGGAGGCGTGGGAGACGACACCTGAGTCCCGGCCGCCGAGGGGACGCTCCCACGCGGGAACCCGAGGCTGGAGGCGCAGCCAGGCCACCTTGACCTCCAGGTGCTGAGGCAGACCGGCAGCCTGCAGGGCGTAGACGCCCCGGCCGACGCTCTCCAACAGACCGGCTTCCGCCAGTCGCATGAGCTGGACAGCGCTGAGACCGAGGGCCTTGGCCTGCGCGGCGGTCACCAATCCCCACTGGTCGGCGGCCACACCCGACAGAGTCACCAGCTGCTCAACACGGTCCACACAGAGAACGTTACATAATCTCGCAGAGTTTATTTCATCCCTGACGTAACAAACTCTGCACTTGCCTTAGAGTCGTTGTAACTTTCTCTGCAGCGGATGGGGTGTCTGCCTTGCCGGTCAGTACCCGGCCTGCCCGTCTACCGGCCCAGGAAGTCAGAAACAGGGGCAGCAGCCGCGTCGGCTGCTGCCCCTGCCAGGTGTACAGGAAGGACTACGCGGCGAGCTTCGCCAGGGCCGCGTCGATGCGGGCCAGTGTCGTCTCCTTGCCCAGGACCTCGAGGGACTCGAAGAGGGGCAGGCCGACCGTGCGGCCGGTGACGGCGACGCGGACCGGGGCCTGCGCCTTGCCGAGCTTGAGGCCGTGGGCCTCGCCGGCGGCCAGGACGGCCTCCTTCAGGGACTCGGGGGACGTCCAGTCGGCGGCGTCCAGCTTCTCGCGGGCGGTGCGCAGCAGGGCGTCGGAGCCCTCCTTCATCGCCTTGGTCCAGGATGTCTCGTCGAAGACCGGCTCCGGCAGGAACAGGAAGTCGACGTTGTCCGTGATCTCCGACAGCACCTTCAGGCGGGTCTGCGCGTGCGGCGCGATGGCCTGCCACTTGGCCTCGTCGAAGGCCTCCGGGGCCCAGGGGGCGACGGGGGCCTTCAGCCACGGGCGGCAGCGCTCGGTGAAGTCCTTCACGTCCAGCAGGCGGATGTGGTCGGCGTTGATCGCCTCGCACTTCTTGAGGTCGAAGCGGGCCGGGTTGGGGTTGACGTCGCTGACGTCGAAGGCCGCGACCATCTCCTCGATCGTGAAGATGTCCTGGTCGGCGGAGAGCGACCAGCCGAGCAGGGAGAGGTAGTTGAGCAGACCCTCGGGCAGGAAGCCGCGCTCGCGGTAGAGGTTGAGCGACGCCTGGGGGTCGCGCTTGGAGAGCTTCTTGTTGCCCTCGCCCATGACATAGGGGAGGTGGCCGAAGGCCGGGGTCCGCTTCGCGATGCCGAGCTCGGTCAGCGCCTTGTACAGCGCGACCTGGCGCGGGGTGGAGGAGAGCAGGTCCTCGCCGCGCAGGACGTGGGTGATCTCCATCAGGGCGTCGTCGACCGGGTTGACCAGGGTGTACAGCGGGGCGCCGTTGGCGCGCACGATGCCGTAGTCCGGGACGTTCTCCGGGGTGAAGGTCAGCTCGCCGCGGACCAGGTCGGTGAAGGTGATCGTCTCGTCGGGCATCCGGAAGCGGACGATCGGCTCGCGGCCCTGGGCCTTGTACTCCTCGACCTGGGCGTCGGTCAGCTCGCGGCAGTGGCCGTCGTACCCGGAGGGCTTGCCGGCGGCGCGGGCGGCCTCGCGGCGGGCGTCCAGCTCCTCCTGGGAGCAGTAGCAGCGGTAGGCGTGGCCGGCGTCCAGGAGCTTGCCGGCGACGTCGGCGTAGATGTCCATGCGCTGGGACTGGCGGTACGGCGCGTGCGGGCCGCCGACCTCGGGGCCCTCGTCCCAGTCGAAGCCGAGCCAGCGCATCGCGTCGAGGAGCTGGTTGTACGACTCCTCGGAGTCGCGGGCCGCGTCGGTGTCCTCGATGCGGAATACGAACTGAGCACCGCTGCCCTGGTGGTGCTTGGCGAACGCCCAGTTGAACAGGGCGGTACGGACCAGGCCCACGTGGGGGTTACCGGTGGGCGACGGACAGAAACGGACGCGTGGGGGTACCCCCTGTCCGAGCGTGGTCGAGGACTTGGGGGAGGGGGATCCGGGTGCGCTAGCCACGCTTGACAACCTTGTTGGTGAGAGTGCCGATGCCTTCGATGGTGACGGCGACCTCGTCGCCGACGTTGAGGGGGCCGACGCCGGCCGGGGTGCCCGTGAGGATCACGTCGCCGGGGAGCAGCGTCATCGCCTCGGAGATGTTGACGATCAGGTCCTCGATGGAGTGGATCATCTCGCTGGTGCGGGCGAGCTGCCGCTGTTCGCCGTTGACCGTGAGCTGGAGCGTGAGGTCCGAGGCGGCGGCGAGGTCCAGGTCCGTCTCCACCCAGGGGCCGAGCGGGCAGGAGGTGTCGAAGCCCTTGGCGCGCGCCCACTGCGTCTCGCGCCGCTGGACGTCGCGGGCGGTGACGTCGTTGGCGCAGGTGTAGCCGAAGATCACGTCCTTGACGCGCTCGCGCGGCACCTCGCGGCAGAGCCGGCCGATCACCACGGCCAGTTCGGCCTCGTGGTGCACCTCCTGGGAGAAGGAGGGGTACTGGATCTCGTCGCCGGGGCCGATCACGGAGGTGGCGGGCTTGAAGAAGGCGAACGGGGTGTCGGGCACCTCGTTGCCCATCTCCTTGGCGTGCTCCGCGTAGTTGCGGCCGAAGGCGACCACCTTGTTGGGGAGCACCGGGGGCAGCATCCTGACCTTGCTCACCGGGACCTTGGTGCCGGAGAGTTCGAAGTCCGTGAACGGGATGCCCTTGATGATGTCCAGGACGAGTTCGTCCTGCTGGTCACCCTCGACCGCGCCGAAGGCGACGTTCCCGTCGATGGAGAATCTGGCGATGCGCACGGGATGCTTGGCCCCTTGACTGAGCTGGCTGGAGTCTGACGCCCCAGGCTAACGCGGCAGGGGGTGCGTGCCTCGCGCATTGACCCGCGTACCGCCCCCTCACGTTCCACGCGCTCGACGCGTATCGGCCGGGCACGGCAACGGGCGCGGCAACGGGCACAGCAAAGAGCGGCGCCCCCTGGGGAGGGGACGCCGTGGGGCTGGTCCGGCTGCTCCGGGCCGCTGCGGACACCTCCGGGACCTTGAGCATTTCGGGGCCGGTGCCCGTACCAGTCGGTGCTGGTACCGGAGGGGTGCCGGCGACAGGCCCTACTGGTTCGCGGCGCCGGCCGCGATCGGGATCTCCATGAGGATGGTGCGCCTGGGATTGGCAGTCTGGGCCGGCAGTTCGACGGCGTGCTCCTGGTGGACCGGCGTCTGCAGTTCGGCGGCGCCGTCGAGGTGTGCCAGCGTCGTGCGTCGCGGGTTGGCGATCTTGTGGAACATCGTCGTCGTCTTCACTGTTTACTCGACCCTGTCCTGTTCACGGGCGTCCGACGGGGTCCGGGGACCACCCGTCGGGCGCGGGTTGTCTGTTTTGCCATCTCTGTAAAGCGCCAGGCTAAACATGTGATCCCCCGCCGACCGCCACCGGAGGCCGCGATACGCGTGTGAGTTTGCTCACGAATCGACGGTCAAACCATCCCAATCCGGACCGGCGACCCACTCCCCCGAAACAGACATTAACCCCCTGAGCCCACCATTCCGCTCCTGATCATCGCGACTGGGACACCGAATCGGCCCGACGGAATCACCCTCATTCGCCCCCTTTGCCTGAGATCACTTTCTACGCCGGGTGACCTGTCCCTCACGTGGTGTCACGTAAGTCACGGCATGCCCCAGGGGCCTTGTTGGGAGATCCCGCACTGTGCTGGAATTCCAGCGACCGCCGCAGATTCCGATCCGGCGCACAGGGGGCGCGTAAACGCGCCACCGTGGCGGTGAAGCAAGGGGGAACCCGCGCCGGTCACTCACGACCACCACGGGGGCGTATTCAGGGCGCCCCTATGACGCCGACACCGTGTCCCGCCGTTCGCGCGGAGGGACGCCTGGTCCAGAGGTTGCGACGCTAGTGCAGGGACGTTTCAAGAGGGATGGCAGCGCTTCGGCGGAGCCGGAGCACGGCGGCAATGGCCCCATGGCCGCCGGCTCCTCGCCCCAGCACGCCCAGAACCAGAACCAGGGTCCGGCGGCGAACGGTGAAGGCGGAGCACGGCCCGGCCGCTCCGGCGCCACGCCCGCAGGACCGGAGGGGACACCCCCGGCTCCGCCGAAGCCCCCGAAGAGTCCCACCGGCCCGGGGTCGCGCGTAGCCCTGCGCAACTGGCGGATCTCCACCCGCCTGGTGTCGCTGCTCGCGCTCCCGGTGGTCGCGGCCACCTCGCTGGGCGCCCTGCGTATCAACCAGTCGATGGACGACATCCAGCAGCTCGACAACATGAAGCTGCTGACGGAGATGACCCAGCAGGCGACCGAGCTCGCCGCCGCGCTCCAGGAGGAGCGCGACCAGTCGGCCGGCCCGCTGGCGCACGGCGGCAAGGCCACCGACTTCGGGGTCAAGGGCCACCGCGAGAAGACCGACCGCGCCCGGAAGAACTTCCTCGACAGCTCCGAGGAGATCAACAACGCCAGCCGGGACGGCAATCTCACCGGTGTCCGCGACAACCTCGTCCAACTCGCCGGTAACCTGGGCGACCTCGAGAAGATCCGCAACACGGCCTATGTGGCGAAGGGCAACTCCACCCAGACCGTCGAGGCGTACCACCGCCTGATCGAGAACCTGATCAGTCTCTCCCAGGACATGGCCGAGGCGACCAGCAGCTCCGAGATGATCCAGCGCACGCGCGCCCTGGGGGCCTTCTCCGCCGCCAAGGAGTACGCGTCGATCCAGCGCGCGGTCCTCGCGGCGGCACTGCCCGCCAACAACACCAGCTTCGGTGACCTCGTCGAGAACGACCGGCTCTACGCCGAGTCGGCGCTGGAGAGTCAGAAGTCCGAGGTGCGCAGCTTCAAGAGCATCTACGGCGAGGACGCGGCCGCCGAGCTGCTGGCGCCCGTCGAGGACGGCAACGACACGATCCAGGCCACCGACAAGTACGCGACCCGTGCCCTGGTGTCGGCCGGCGGCCTGGAGTCGATGGGCAAGCGGTCCTACCGCGACTGGCTGGACGACAGCTCCACCAAGATCCAGCAGATGAAGAACGTCGAGCTCCGTCTGCTCGAGGAGATGGAGCAGAAGGCCCGCGAGCTGCGCAACGCCACCGAGCAGGACGCGATCATCTCCGGTGCGCTGATCCTGATCGTGCTCGGTGTCTCGCTGGTCGGCGCCTTCGTCGTGGCCCGCTCCATGATCCGCTCGCTGCGCCGCCTCGAGGACACCGCGACCAAGGTCGCCCAGGAACGTCTGCCCGAGCTGGTCAAGCAGCTGTCCGAGTCCGACCCGCAGGACGTAGACACGTCCGTGGAGTCGGTCGGTGTGCACTCCCGGGACGAGATCGGCCGTGTGGCCGCGGCCTTCGACGACGTGCACCGCGAGGCGGTCCGCCTCGCCGCCGAGCAGGCCCTGCTGCGGGGCAACGTCAACGCGATGTTCACCAACCTCTCGCGCCGCTCCCAGGGTCTGATCCAGCGCCAGCTGTCGCTGATCTCCGAACTGGAGTCCCGCGAGGCCGACCCGGACCAGCTGTCCTCGCTGTTCAGGCTGGACCACCTCGCCACCCGTATGCGCCGGAACGGTGAGAACCTGCTGGTTCTCGCGGGTGAGGAGCCCGGCCGACGGTGGACCCGCCCGGTCCCGCTGGTCGACGTGCTCCGTGCCGCCGCGTCCGAGGTGGAGCAGTACGAGCGCATCGAACTGGCCGCCGTGCCGACCACCGAAGTGGCCGGCCGGGTCGTCAACGACCTCGTCCACCTGCTCGCCGAGCTGCTGGAGAACGCGACCTCGTTCTCCTCCCCGCAGACCAAGGTCAAGGTCACCGGTCACGCGCTGCCCGACGGCCGCGTGCTGATCGAGATCCACGACACCGGTATCGGCCTGTCCCCGGAGGACCTGGCGGCGATCAACGAGCGGCTCGCCTCGCCGCCCACCGTGGACGTCTCCGTCTCCCGCCGCATGGGTCTGTTCGTGGTCGGTCGGCTGTCGCAGCGGCACGGCATCCGCATCCAGCTCCGCCCGTCCGACTCCGGCGGTACGACCGCACTGGTCATGCTGCCCGTCGATGTCGCCCAGGGCGGCAAGAAGCCCCAGGGCAAGCCCGGTCAGCCGAGTGTCGGCGGCGGTCCCGCCGCCGCGCAGGCCGCGGCCGGTGCCGCGGCGGCCCGCCGGTCCGCCGGTGGCGGTCAGTCCGGTGGCGGTGCTCTCGGTGCCGGTGCGCCCGGCGGTGGCCGGCTCGCCGCCGGCCAGGGTCCGCGGGCCGCACTGCCCGGACGGGACGGCCAGGGCCGCCCGGGTGCCCCGGGCGGGGCGCGTGGTCCGCAGGGCCAGCCGGGCAGGTCGCCCGCTCCATCGCTGTTCGAGCAGGGCGGCGCTCCGTCGCAGGGCCGTCCGGCCCCCGCCGGCGCGGGTGCCGGCTACGGCGGCCAGGCCCCGGGCGCCTCGCAGGGGATGCAGTCCGCGGGTCAGGGCGGTGCGCAGGGCCAGGACATGTTCGGCGGCGGCCGGGGTGACGTGCCCCAGCAGCGGGGCACGGGCAACGCCGAGCGCGGCCGTCGCCCCCAGCTGCCGCCGCGCGGCAACGGTCCGCGCGCAGAGCTGCCCGGCGGCGACCAGCAGCAGCAGCGGGTACCCAGCTGGAGCGACGAGAACGCCCAGCCGCCGGTACCCCGGGCTCCGCTGGACGCCCCGCGCGGCCACGACGAGCCGGACACCGCCCGGACGAACGCCATGCCTCGGTTCGACGACCGGCAGGGCCACGGCGCCCCCGGTACCGGCGCCCCGCAGTACACCGGCCAGTACGGCGGGCCCGGTGCGAACGGCGCCCAGGACACGGGCCAGTTCGTCCGCGGCGACCTCTACGGCGCCCCGGCGGACCGCTACAACGGGCAGGGCGACAATGGTCAGGGCAACGGGCAGAACCCGTCCCACACCGGCCAGTTCCCGGCCCAGCAGGGCTACGCCGGCGGGTCCTACGGCAACGGCTCGTACGACAACGGTTCCACCGGTCAGTACCCGGGCCAGGGCGACGGCGCTCCCGCGCGGTACCCCGCCCCGGAGCGGCCGAACCACGCGGACCCGGCCTCCACCGGCCAGTTCGAGCGTCCGCAGATGAACGGGGCGCAGGAACCCGGCCTCGGCAACCAGCGTCCTTTGGCCCCGCAGCAGCGGCCGGACCGTCCCCAGCCGGGCCAGGCCGCCGCCCCGCAGCGGCCCGACAACGGCCGCGGGCAGAGCGACGCCTGGGCACTGCCGCCGGCGTCCGGTCCCGGCGACGGGCGCACCCCGCTGTACGACACCCTGGAGACCAACTGGTTCCATGGTGCACAGGAGGAGCAGGGCAATCCCCCGGTTCCGGCCCAGCAGCCGCAACAGCAGCAGCCACCGCAGCAGCCGCAGGGGCCGACCGGCCCGCAGCGGTCCGTTGCCACCACATGGCGCAGCTCGCCCAACGACGAGCTGGTCCGGCAGGCCGAACGCGTCCGGAAGCCGGCCGCGGGCGGCGTCACCACATCCGGCCTGCCGCGCCGGGTGCCCAAGGCGAACCTCGTCCCGGGCACGGCTCAGCAGCAGTCCCACCAGAGCGGTCCGCAGGTCTCCCGTGCGCCCGATGACGTGCGCGGCCGGCTGACCAATCTCCGTCGAGGTATCGCACAGGGTCGTCAGGCCGGTTCGTCGTCCCAGACCGGCAGCTTCCCCCGACCCACTCACCAGCAGGAGCGTTAGTTGAGCCCGATGAGCCAGGCGGCACAGAACCTCAACTGGTTGATCACCAACTTCGTGGACAACACCCCCGGGGTGTCCCACACCGTCGTCGTGTCCGCCGACGGCCTCCTCCTGGCGATGTCGGAGGGCTTCCCGCGCGACCGCGCGGACCAGCTCGCGGCCGTGGCGTCGGGACTGACCTCCCTGACGGCCGGCGCCTCCCGCATCTTCGAAGGCGGCGACGTCGCACAGACGGTCGTCGAGATGGAGCGGGGTTTCCTCTTCCTCATGTCCGTCTCGGACGGTTCGTCCCTGGCCGTCCTGGCCCACCCCGATTGCGACATCGGTCTCGTCGGCTACGAGATGGCGCTCCTGGTCGACCGCGCGGGGGCGGTCCTCACCCCGGACCTGCGCGCTGAGCTACAGGGAAGTCTGCTCCACTGACCGGCCTCGGCACCACCCGTCTCACCAAATCACCGTCCGGCCGCCACAATCCCCCCACCGGCCCCCTCAGACGGCTTGACCGACCGACTTGCTGTCCCGCCCGGAGGACCCATGACCCCGCCCCCCGCTTCTCATGATCCGTACGCGGAGCCGTACGAAGACGAGGGCGACCAACCACTGGTACGTCCCTATGCGATGACCGGTGGCCGGACCAGGCCGCGCTATCAGCTGGCCATCGAGGCACTGATCAGTACGACGGCCGACCCGGCAGCGCTCATGGGGCTCCTCCCGGAGCACCAGCGCATCTGCCACCTGACCCGTGAGGTGAAGTCGGTCGCCGAGGTCTCGGCGCTCCTGAACATGCCGCTGGGCGTGGCCCGGATCCTGGTGGCGGACCTCGCGGAAGCGGGTCTCGTGGCCATCCATCAGCCGGGCGGCGACGAGACCACCGGCGCACCGGACGTGACACTGCTCGAAAGGGTGCTCAGTGGACTTCGCAAGCTCTAGCGGCGGGACGGTCTCCGAACGCCGTTCCACCACCTCCGCGAAAATCGTGGTGGCGGGCGGCTTCGGCGTGGGCAAGACCACGTTCGTCGGCGCCGTCTCGGAGATCAACCCGCTGCGTACCGAGGCCGTGATGACCTCTGCCAGCGCGGGCATCGACGACCTCACCCACACCGGGGACAAGACCACCACGACGGTGGCCATGGACTTCGGCCGTATCACCCTGGACCAGGACCTGATCCTGTACCTCTTCGGTACACCCGGCCAGGACCGCTTCTGGTTCATGTGGGACGACCTGGTGCGCGGCGCCATCGGCGCGGTCGTACTCGTCGACACGCGGAGGCTGGCGGACTGCTTCCCGGCCGTCGACTACTTCGAGAACAGCGGACTGCCGTTCGTCGTCGCCCTCAACGGCTTCGACGGACAACAGCCCTACCAGCCGGAAGAGGTGCGTGAGGCACTGCAGATCGGGCCCGACGCCCCGATCATCACCACCGACGCCCGGCACCGCTCGGACGCCAAGAGCGCGCTGATCACTCTGGTCGAGCACGCCCTCATGGCGCGCCTCCGGTAGCCGAGGGCAACAACGGCATACAGCAGTTGTCGTAGATGCGTCGGGGCCGACTGTGTCCTTGGACACGGCCGGCCCCGGTGTTCATAACGTTTCGGCAGAGGAATCGGCCAGGGTCGACACGCGACGCGTTCGAGCGGTGCCCCTGTGCGTACGACCGCCCCGCCTTTTGACGGGGCTCATTCTTTTTGACCGTTTTATCTGCGGCTCACATCACGCCGGAACCCTCCCTTCCGCTGTTTGGAAGAGAACTGGTGGGCATGCTGGAATGCCTGGACCGCCCATTGGTCAAAGACGCACTCAGCAGTCGTTGGCCCGCCGGGCTCTGAGACACTGCGGCACAACGTTGGTGCCGACCGCTGAGAGGTTGTTGGTCGAGTGAGGCGAAGCACGAACAGTCCCGAGCCGTCGGCCCGGGGCAACTTCACCCCGCCGCCGCGCGCAGCGGCTCCCGCCCCCGTGCACGACGCGGAACCGATGGCCGCGCCCGCCCCGAGCGGCGGCCGTTTCTCCCCCCGCAACTGGCGGGTGACAACCAGACTGAACGCGATCCTGCTCATACCCGTGCTGGTCGGCCTGGTCATGGGCGGCTTCCAGGTGAAGGGCTCGATCAACACCTGGCAGGAGGCCGAGGACGCGGAGAACACCGCGCGTCTGGTGCGGGCCTCCCTCACCTACGCCAACGCCCTCTACCTCGAGCGGGACCTCACCGCGGCCCCGCTGCTGCAGGGCGAGGGCGAGGACGACCCGACCGTCGCCAAGGCGCGTGCCGCGACGGACGAGGCCGCCGACAACTTCGACGTGGCGGCCCGGTCCATGCCCGCCAAGGCGGGCCTGGAGCGCCGGCTGGAGCTGCTGCGCGCGGCAGAGCCCAAACTCACGCCGCTGCGCGCGGCCGCGTACACCTCCAAGCTCAAGGGCGTGGAGACCGAAGAGGGCTACGTCCAGATAGCCAACCCGCTGATGCAGTTCGCCAACGAACTCGGCCTGGGCACCGGCAACGTCACCAGCTACGGCCGTACGGTCTACGCGATCTCGTTGAGCAAGGCGGCACTGTCGCTCCAGCGGTCCATCGGTACGCACCTGCTGGTGAAGCCCGGCCCCACCGACAGCCAGCTCGCCAGCCAGCGGGTCGCGCTCTCGTCCTACGCCTACCTCGAGAACATCGCCGTCCAGGAGTACCTCGGCGGCGGCACCGCGGCCGACACCGCCAAGCTGAAGCAGCTCGAGCAGGAGATCAAGGCCGACGGCGCGGACCTGGCCAGGGAGAAGGCCGCCTCGGACCCGGACTACGTGCCGCCGCCCGAGAACCCGGTCACGTTGATCTCGGAGGTCGCGCGGCTCGGCACCACGGATCCGGCCGCCCGCACCGAGATGGCCGGCCGCGGCATCACCGTCGAGAACTACTGGGCGGTCAACACCCTCAAGTACGACGGCTACAGCGAGATCGAGTCGGACCTCGCCGACGCCGCGGTGGCCGAGGCGGCCGCCATCGCCGGTGACGCTCAGCGCGACGCCTTCATCACCGGTGGCGCCGTCGTGATCGCCCTGCTTGCCGCGTTCGCCCTGGCCGGCATGGTGGCCCGCCAGATGAGCCGTTCCATGCGCCAGCTGCGCAACGCCGCCTTCGGCATCGCCGAGCAGCGCCTGCCGATGCTGGTCGACCAGCTCTCCCGTACCGACCCCGGCCGGGTCGACACCCGGGTCACCCCGATCCCGATCAACTCCACGGACGAGATCGGCGAAGTCGCCCGCGCCTTCGACCAGGTCCACCGCGAGGCCGTACGGCTCGCCTCCGAGCAGGCGCTGCTGCGGGGCAACATCAACGCGATCTTCACCAACCTCTCGCGCCGCAACCAGTCGCTGATCGAGGGCCAGCTGACCCTGCTCACCGGCCTGGAGAACAACGAGGCCGACCCGGACCAGCTGGAGCACCTCTTCAAGCTGGACCACCTGGCCACGCGTATGCGCCGCAACGGTGAGAACCTCCTCGTCCTCGCCGGCGAGGAGCCGGGCCGCCGCTGGGACCAGCCGGTCCCGCTGGTCGACGTGATCCGCGCCGCCTCCTCCGAGGTGGAACAGTACGAGCGCGTCGAGCTGTCCGGTGTTCCCGAGGCCGAGATCCACGGCCGCGCGGTGACCGACCTCGTACACCTGCTGGCCGAGCTCCTTGAGAACGCCACCACGTTCTCCTCCCCGCAGACCAAGGTCCGTGTCACCGCGACCCGTCTTCCCGACGGCCGCGTGATGATCGAGATCCACGACAAGGGCATCGGCCTGACCGCCGAGGACTTCGCTGACATCAACCACAAGCTGGCCAACCCGCCGACCGTGGACGTCGCGATCTCGCAGCGCATGGGCCTGTTCGTGGTCGGCCGGCTGTCCGACCGGCACGGCATCCGGGTCCAGCTGCGCCCCTCGGGCGAGCAGGCCGGTACGACCTCGCTGGTCATGCTGCCGGACGCGATCACCCATGGCGGCAGTGGCGAGACGCAGCCCGCCCCCGACGAGTTCACGGTCTCCCAGATCATCCCGGAGCAGAACACCTACCCGGGCGAGGACTTCAGCCAGCAACAGCAGCAGCCGCTGCGCACGGCGGCGGAGCTCGGCTTCGACGACAGCCGCTACGAGGTCCCGGACGACCTCCGCGACCTGGACCCGGTCGGCCGTTCGCTGATGCGCAAGGAGCGGCGGGCGGCCCTGGACCCGCAGGGTCAGCCGCCCGCGCTGCCCAACCCCCAGGCGACCGGCGACCGGAACGGCTCCGACCAGGCTTCCTACCCCGACGAGTTCGCCGCTGTCCCGCAGGGCTACGGCGACGGCCAGGGCGCCGGTGACACCCGGAACTTCGAGGGCGCACCGGCCGGCTACCCGGAGCAGGAGCCCGCCGGTTTCGACCAGCAGGCGTACGGCAACGGGCAGCAGCCGCAGTACGAAGGACAGCAGCAACCGGCGTACGACGAGTCGTACTACGCGCCGGGCGCCCACTTGTCGCAGAACGACTCCTTCTCGTCGAACGGCGGCTACCCGGACGGCTCCTACGCGGAGCCGGCCCAGGACGATCGGACGACGGGGGGCCCGGCCGGCCCCGGGACGTTCCCGGGCTTCGGTGAGCAGCGTCCGCAGGACGACTGGCCGCAGCAGGACGGCTACCAGAACGGTTACCCGGCGCAGTACCCCGCGGCGTCCCCGGAGGCGGAGTCCGCACCGGCCGCTGACGCGACGGCGCAGGACAGCGTAGGCTTCGACCGTCCGGGTCCGGCCCACTCCGCCTCCCACGAGCTGACCGATGCCGGGCTTCCCCGCCGTGGAGCCGCCACGGGCGGCGCCGGTCGGAAGCAGCGTGCGAACCAGGAGCCCAAGGCTCCGGCTCCCGCCGCCACTTCGGCTCCGGCCCAGCAGGGCGACGGCGACAGCTCCTGGCGTTCGGCGAACGACGAGCGCTGGCAGCAGGCGTCCTCGCTGCGGAGGCCCAAGGCGGGCGGGGTGACCTCATCCGGGCTGCCGCGGCGTGTTCCCAAGGCCAACCTGGTCGAGGGCGCCGCCGAAACCACCCCTCAGGGAGGCCCCCAGGTCTCCCGCGCCCCGGAGGACATCCGGGGCAGGCTGAGCAACCTGCGGCGCGGCGTCCAACAAGGCCGCAACGCAAGCAGTGAAACGAACGGCCAGGCCACTGGGAATCACCACAGTGGTCCTGACAGCACCTACAACCAGGAGCGTTAGTGTGAGCCCGATAAGCCAGGCGGCACAGAACCTGAACTGGTTGATCACCAACTTCGTGGACAACACCCCGGGGGTGTCCCACACGGTGGTGGTCTCCGCCGACGGACTCCTTCTGGCAATGTCCGAAGGTTTTCCCCGCGACCGCGCGGACCAGCTCGCGGCCGTGGCCTCCGGGCTGACGTCGCTGACCGCAGGCGCCTCCCGGATCTTCGAGGGCGGCAGCGTGAACCAGACGGTTGTGGAGATGGAGCGGGGATTCCTGTTCCTCATGTCCATTTCCGACGGTTCCTCGCTCGCCGTTCTCGCACATCCCGATGCGGACATCGGTCTCATTGGGTACGAGATGGCCCTTCTCGTCGACCGTGCCGGTACGGTCCTGACCCCGGACCTTCGCGCGGAACTTCAGGGGAGCCTGCTCAACTGACAAACGGACGGTGCGGTTTCGCGTCCCGTGGCCGTAAGGTTTCGGGACGCGGCTCCCACCTGATGGGTGCCAGGCACAGTCGGAGGAGGAGAAAGTGGCTACATCACCAGGCGGATCGTCTACGGGCAACTGGTCGTACGACCCCGCGCAGGGGCACAACGACGGTTCCCAGAACCGGTACAGCCACCCCTCTCCGCCGAACCACGGCCGGCCGTACATGCCGCAGGGTCCCGGCCCTTCGCCGTACGAGCAGCCGCATGCGCCGCACATCCAGCCCGTGCAGCCGCAGCGCCGCACCCCAGAGCCGGCGCCCGCCGGGGCGTCGAACAACCCTCTGGTGCGCCCGTACGCGATGACGGGCGGCCGCACCAGGCCGCGGTACCAGCTCGCCATCGAGGCACTGGTGCACACCACCGCGCAGCCGCACCAGATGCAGGGTCAGTTGCCCGAGCATCAGCGGATCTGCCACCTCTGCCGAGAGATCAAGTCGGTGGCCGAGGTCTCGGCCCTGCTGACCATCCCTCTCGGCGTGGCCAGGATTCTCGTCGCCGACTTGGCGGAGGCAGGACTGGTCGCCATCCATCAGCCCGGCGGCGACGAGAGCGCCGGCGGCCAGCCAGACGTGACACTGCTCGAAAGGGTGCTCAGTGGACTTCGCAAGCTCTAGCGGCGGTCCTTCCCGCTCCACCACCTCCGCGAAAATCGTGGTGGCGGGCGGCTTCGGCGTGGGCAAGACCACGTTCGTCGGTGCTGTCTCGGAGATCAACCCGCTGCGTACCGAGGCTGTGATGACGTCCGCTTCAGCGGGCATCGACGACCTCACCCACACCGGGGACAAGACCACCACGACGGTGGCCATGGACTTCGGCCGTATCACCCTGGACCAGGACCTGATCCTGTACCTCTTCGGTACACCCGGCCAGGACCGCTTCTGGTTCATGTGGGACGACCTGGTGCGCGGCGCCATCGGCGCGGTCGTACTCGTCGACACGCGGAGGCTGGCGGACTGCTTCCCGGCCGTCGACTACTTCGAGAACAGCGGACTGCCGTTCGTCGTCGCCCTCAACGGCTTCGACGGACAACAGCCCTACCAGCCGGAAGAGGTGCGTGAGGCACTGCAGATCGGGCCCGACGCCCCGATCATCACCACCGACGCCCGGCACCGCTCGGACGCCAAGAGCGCGCTGATCACTCTGGTCGAGCACGCCCTCATGGCGCGCCTCCGGTAGCCGAGGCGGCCGGGCCGTACGGTCGACGAACAGGGGAACGCCCCCTCCGGATGCGGAGGGGGCGTTCCCCTGTCGTGGTGCTGCCCGCCGGCGGGCGGACGCGTGAAGGGGGCCCACCCGGGCGGGTGGGCCCCCTTCAGGGCGTGCTGCGGGCTCAGCGCCAGCTGTGCGGGGCGCGGAAGCCGGGCTCGCGATCGAGGCGGCGCCAGCCGGCCCTGGCGCGGCCGGGGTGGGCCGGGGCGTCGTGGGCGGGGCGGGCAGCGGCGCGGGCGAGGAGGATCGCGGTGATGGCGGCGACTTCCTCGAGCCCGGCGTGGCCCTTCTCGACGCGGATGTCAGGTGTGCTCATGGGTGTCAGTCTCCCTGGGAGAGAGGTTCTCGGGGTTGCCGCGAGGAGTCCGCCGGATTACCGGGGCGGATCGCTTCGACCGGTCGGCTATTGCGGCGGGTTGCCGTGCTTGCGGGAGGGCAGGTCGGCGTGCTTGGTCTGCAGCATCGCCAGGGAGCGGATCAGTACCTCGCGGGTCTCGGCGGGGTCGATGACGTCGTCGACCAGACCGCGTTCGGCCGCGTAGTAGGGGTGCATCAGCTCGGACTTGTACTCCTTGACCATGCGCGCCCGCATGGCGTCCGGGTCCTCCGCGTCGGCGATCTGGCGGCGGAAGATGACGTTGGCCGCGCCCTCCGCGCCCATCACGGCGATCTCGTTGGTCGGCCAGGCGTAGGTGAGGTCGGCGCCGATGGACTGACTGTCCATGACGATGTACGCGCCGCCGTACGCCTTGCGCAGGATCAGCGAGATCCTGGGCACGGTCGCGTTGCAGTAGGCGTAGAGGAGCTTGGCACCGTGGCGGATGATGCCGCCGTGCTCCTGGTCGACGCCCGGGAGAAATCCGGGGACGTCCAGGAAGGTGAGGATCGGGATGTTGAAGGCGTCGCACATCTGGACGAAGCGTGCGGCCTTCTCGGACGCCTCGATGTCCAGCACGCCGGCCAGCGTCTGGGGCTGGTTGGCGACGATGCCGACGACCTGGCCGTCCATCCGGGCCAGTGCGCAGATAATGTTCCGCGCCCAGCGCTCGTGGACCTCGAGGTACTCGCCGTCGTCGACGATCTCCTCGATGACCTTGGTCATGTCGTACGGGCGGTTGCCGTCGGCCGGGACCAGGTCGAGCAGGACCTCGCTGCGGCGCTCGGCCGCGTCAGTGCTCTCGGCCCTCGGGGGGTTCTCCCGGTTGTTCTGCGGGAGCAGCGAGAGGAGGTAGCGCACCTCGGCGATGCACGTCTCCTCGTCGTCGTAGGCGAAGTGGCAGACGCCGCTGGTCTCGGCGTGCACGTCCGCGCCGCCCAGGCCGTTCTGGCTGATCTCCTCGCCGGTGACCGCCTTGACGACGTCCGGTCCGGTGATGAACATCTGCGACGTCTCGCGGACCATGAACACGAAGTCGGTGAGGGCGGGGCTGTAGGCCGCGCCGCCCGCGCACGGGCCGAGCATCACGCTGATCTGCGGGATGACACCGGACGCGCGGGTGTTGCGCTGGAAGATGCCGCCATAGCCGGCGAGCGCCGAGACACCCTCCTGGATCCGGGCTCCCGCGCCGTCGTTGAGGGAGACCAGCGGCGCACCCGCCGCGATGGCCATGTCCATGATCTTGTGGATCTTGGTGGCGTGGGCCTCACCCAGCGCGCCGCCGAAGATCCGGAAGTCGTGGGCGTAGACGAAGACCGTGCGGCCGTCCACGGTGCCCCAGCCGGTGATCACACCGTCGGTGTACGGCTTCTTGGTCTCCAGGCCGAAGCCGGTCGCGCGGTGCCGGCGCAACTGCTCGACCTCACGGAAGGACCCCGGGTCCAACAGCAGTTCGATGCGCTCCCGGGCGGTCAGCTTGCCCTTGGCGTGCTGCGCCCGGGTCGCCTTCTCGCTCGGGCCGGCCAGTGCCTGCGCACGGATCTCGTGCAGTTCGGCAACACGTCCGCGCGCGTCGGCCGGCTCACCCGGTGCGTCATCCAAAACGGTCATGCTGCGACTTTACGAAGCTCACCCGGGAATGCGAGCCGTCGACTCCTCACAGTCTCGGGGCCGTTTTCCTGGTGCGACCGAACAGAACCGTGACGGCGTGCATGCGTTCCGACTGCTCAGAGGGCGTGCGCGTTGTAGGAGTCCAACAAAATCCAGGACTGAGACGCCCGTCACAGCCATGTGCTGCGCGGACTCCCCCGCGGGTGCCGCGCCTGGCGGATCCGGTGCCCGGTGTCCGCCGATTTCACCGGGCCGACGGCCGCTCCCTCATCCCCGCACCCGGTCGATCCCAGATGCTCTCCGGGGATTCACCCGTTCGGGTCGGCCCGCACCGCAGAGGGTAGCGGTACGGCTCGCGGACTCCGCGAGCTCCCCAAGGCCGATCGGGCCGCGACAAAAACGAGTCGGAGCGGAGCATGGAAGTGAGCGGTCCGGGGGACCCGCCTTCGATACGGTCGAACGAGCGGACCCTCCCGCCTATGCCTGCCGCCTATGCCTGCCGCCGATCGGACCGGCCTCGTCCCACCTGTTCAGCTGATCCACTCGCACCACCCCACGAAAGATGTTGAACTTTAAAGGGAATGCATCTACAGTGAGCCTTGTTGAAAGTGATTGAACGTTCAACGGGATCACTCGATCTCCCCCGTCCCCAGGAGGAACACACCATGGGCATCTTCAGCCGCAAGAGCGACGCGACCGCCACCGCCCCGGCCGCCGTGAACCCGGACCTGGCCGCCCTGAGCGGCGACTACACGATCGACCCCGCGCACACCACTCTCGGTTTCGTTGCCCGGCACGCGATGGTCACCAACGTCAAGGGCAGCTTCCAGGAGTTCACCGGCACTCTGCACCTGGACGGCTCCGCCCCCTCCAGCTCCACCGCCATCCTCGACGTGGAGATGGCGAGCATCGAGACGGGCAGCGCCGACCGTGACGGTCACCTGAAGAGCTCGGACTTCTTCACGATCGAAGAGTTCCCGAAGATGACCTTCCGCTCCACCAAGGCCGAGGCCCTGGGCGGCGACGACTACCGCATCACCGGTGACCTGACGATCCTCGGCACCACCAAGCCCCTCACCATCGACCTGGAGTTCAACGGCACCGCCAAGGACCCCTTCGGCAACGAGCGCATCGGCTTCGAGGGCAAGGCCGAGATCCTGCGCTCCGAGTGGGGCCTGACCTGGAACGCGACGCTGGAGACGGGTGGCGTCCTGGTCTCCGACAAGATCAAGCTGAACTTCGACATCTCGGCGATCCGCAACGTCTGATCCCGCCGACGGCTCGGCCCGGCCGCCGCCGCACACTGAGCGCGCCCGCCCCCCTGCATCCCGCACGGGAGGGCGGGCGCTCGGCATGTCCGGGGCCGGCCACAGTCGAGGCCTGGGGGCTGGGGGCTGAGGGCTGGGGTGTCACGCGTCCCGGCGGCAGGGCCCGCCGTTCAGAACCCGCCGTTCAGAACCCGCCGCCGAAGTCCCCTCCGCCGCCGAAGCCGCCGCCGCCTCCGAAGTCACCGCCCCCGAAATCACCGCCGAAGTCACCGGAGTCGAAGTCGGCGCCGGAGACGTCGCCGCCGCCGTACCCACCGAAGTCGCCGTAGCCGCCGCCGTAGTCGGCACCGTAGGCGGGGCTCGCCATCATGCTGCCCAGCATGGTGCCGACCAGCAGGCCGGGCAGCACGCCACCGCCGAAGTAGCCGCCTGCCCAGGGACCGTAGGCCGGTCCCGCCTCCCAGTAGGGGCGGCGGCCGGAGTCGGTGTCGACCTCACGGACAACCGGCTCCAGGCCGTCGGCCAGGCGGGCCCGGTCCGCCGCGCAGACCGGGACCTCCCGCGTGGTGCCGCTCGGAGGCGTCCAGCGGGCGTCCGCGACCGAGGGGCCGTGGCGCGGGTCGAAGAAGCAGGGCGGACGGCGCTCCGGCAGCGGCCGGCCCTCGCGGCGTGCGGCGAGCCGGGCCAGCGCGAAGCGGCCGTCCTCAACGGCCTGGGTGACCGCCCGGACGTCCTCCGGCCGGCCCGCCCTGTCCATCAGCTGCTTGGACCGTTCGTAGGAGTCCAGCGCGCGCTCGTAGTCCGCGCGCATGGCGTCGTCGGCGCCGGGTTCGCCGGGGCGGAAGTCGAGCCGGTCCAGTTCCTCACCGAACGCGGTGATGTCCTCGTCGACCACCACCCGCAGCTTCTCCAGAGCGGCCCGCTGCTCCTCCTCGTGGCGCCTCCGGTTGCGGCGGACCACGGCGTACGCGCCCGCGCCGCCCACCGCCAGCACCGCGCCCGCGGTGATCAGCCCGCCGACCGGCACCCCGCCGCCGCCCTCGCTCCAGGAAGCCGGCGCCGAGCCGCCGGTGTTGCGCAGCGCGTCGTCGACGAAGTCGTTCAGCTGGGCCTTGGCGTCGCCGGCGCCCTGCGCGGCGGTGACCAGGTTCCCCACGCCCTGGCGGCTGAGCACGCTGCTGTCGGCGCGCGCGTCGAACTCGTTGCCGAGGCGGACGCCGTACAGGCCGGTGATCCCGGTCTCGGTACGCAGGTTCCGGAAGAGGTTCCCGGTGGGGTATCCGGCCGGGAGGACCGCGACGAAGACGGGTTTGTCCGCGTCCTCGATCTTGTTCGCGAGGGCCTCGGCGTCCGACGTGGACAGGATGCCGGTTGCCTCGGGATCGACGTAGACGGGGCTCTCGCGCAGAGCCTGGGCCACGGTCGAGAGGTCGGTGGCCGCGTGTGCACCCGGCGCCCCCGCCATCAGGACCGTCAGAGCGGCGGCCACCGGCACGATCAGCAGGCGTACGAGGGTACGCGTCAGCACGGCCTTCATATGTCCGAAGCTACCCGAACCGGGCCGGAGACGGGCATCCGGCCCGGCACGGATCTCCCGTACGACCCGCGCGACTCGCGCATCACCACGGGTCGTTCCTGCCGGACCGGACCGGTCGTGTCATGCCGGCGGTTCGACCCCGGCCCGCAGCAGACCGTACGTGTACGCGTCCTCCAGGGCCTGCCAGGATGCGGCGATGACGTTGTCCGCGACGCCCACCGTCGACCACTCCCCCGCGCCGTCGGATGTGGAGATCAGGACCCGGGTGGTGGACTGCGTTCCGTGCTTGCCCTCGAGGATGCGGACCTTGTAGTCGACGAGCTCCAGCTTGGCGAGCTGCGGGTAGATCCGCTCCAGGGCGACGCGCAGGGACCGGTCCAGGGCGTTGACCGGGCCGTTGCCCTCGGCCGTGGCGACGATCCGCTCGCCCTTGGCCCAGAGCTTGACCGTGGCCTCGTTGGCGTGGGTGCCGTCGGGGCGGTCCTCGACGATCGCACGCCAGGACTCGACGTCGAAGTACTTCAGTGGCCTGCCCTCGGCCTCCGTGCGCAGCAGAAGCTCGAAGCTCGCGTCGGCGGCTTCGTACGTGTAGCCCTTGAGCTCGCGTTCCTTGACCCGCTCCACGACCCGGCCGACCAGTTCCCGGTCGCCGCCGAGATCGATGCCGAGTTCCTTGCCCTTGAGCTCGATGGAGGCACGGCCGGCCATGTCGGACACCAGCATCCGCATGGTGTTGCCGACCTGCTCGGGGTCGATGTGCTGGTACAGGTTCGGGTCGACCTTGATCGCGGAGGCGTGCAGGCCGGCCTTGTGGGCGAAGGCGGAGACGCCCACGTAGGGCTGGTGGGTGGAGGGGGTCAGGTTGACCACTTCGGCGATGGCGTGCGAGATGCGCGTCATGTCCCGCAGCCGGCCCTCGGGCAGGACCTGCTTGGCGTACTTGAGCTCGAGGGCGGCCACCACCGGGAACAGGTTGGCGTTGCCGACACGCTCGCCGTAGCCGTTGGCCGTGCACTGCACGTGGGTGGCGCCCGCGTCGACGGCGGCGAGGGTGTTGGCCACCGCGCACCCGGTGTCGTCCTGGGCGTGGATGCCGAGCCGGGCGCCGGTGTCGGCGAGCACCGTGGAGACGACGGCCTGGATCTGGGCGGGGAGCATGCCGCCGTTGGTGTCGCACAGGACGACGACGTCGGCGCCGGCCTCCCAGGCGGCGCGGACGACGGACTTGGCGTACTCGGGGTTGGCACGGTAGCCGTCGAAGAAGTGCTCGCAGTCGACGAACACCCGGCGGCCCTCGGCCTTGAGGAAGGCCACGGTGTCGCGGACCATCGCCAGGTTCTCGTCCAGGGTGGTGCGCAGGGCGAGCTCGACATGGCGGTCGTGGGACTTGGCCACCAGCGTGACCACCTGCGCGCCGGACGCGAGGAGCGCCCTGACCTGCGGGTCCTTCTCGGCGGTGGTGCCCGCGCGGCGGGTGGCACCGAAGGCGACCAGCTGGGCGTGGCGGAAGTCGATCTCCTGCTGGGCGCGGGCGAAGAACTCGGTGTCCCGCGGGTTCGCGCCGGGCCAACCGCCTTCGATGAAGCCCACGCCGAAGTCGTCCAGGTGCCGTGCGATGGCCAGCTTGTCGGCGACGGTGAGGTTGATGCCCTCACGCTGGGCGCCGTCGCGCAGGGTGGTGTCGAAGACGTGGAACGAGTCGTCGGGCTCGCTGGTTGCGGTCATGGTCTGAAGGCTCCTGGTGTTGGATCTCGGTCTACCGGAATGACCGGTTCCACCGTCCCCCCATGGTCCCTCGCGCCCGGTCCCCGGCTTGAGGTGGGCCAGGAAACAGAAAAACCTCTCGCGGGTGCGAGAGGTCTGCGCGCGGGTCGAGGACGACGATGTCCGCCCGTACGTTGTCGTACGTGCGGTCACTGCGGACCGGCGCGCCTGCTGCCAATAATCGTGGCGAACGAGAGCACGGGGGAAGTGTGGCACAAAGCGGTCCCGCGATCACCGTCCGTCTCAGGATGCGGGCGTTGGGTGTCCGGCCCGCGGCGACCGGGGAGTCGTGCCTGCGGCGACCGGGGGCCCGGCCCGCGGCGACCCGAGGCGTCCGGCCGGCGGTGACCGGGTATCCGGCCGCGGCGAGCGGGGGCCTGGCTCGCAGTGACCGGGTATCCGGCCCGCGGCGACCCCGGGGGTCCCGCCCGCCGCAGGCCGGGTGGGGAACGCGAACGCGTAGCCCCCACGGACGTCCGTGGGGGACCGGCTGTACACGTCGTCGTCGGGGCCGGGCTCAGCCCAGCGGGTGCATCCAGCCGTGCTTGTCCTCGGCCGTGCCGCGCTGGATGTCGAGCAGGGCCCGGCGCAGGCGCAGGGTGACCTCGCCGGGCTCGCCGCCGCTCTGCTGCCACTCGCCGCCGGCCCGCTTGACGGTGCCGACGGGCGTGATGACGGCCGCGGTGCCGCAGGCGAAGACCTCGGTGAGGGTGCCGTTCTCGGTGTCGCGCTGCCACTGCTCGACCGAGACCCGCTCCTCGACGGCCTCGTAGCCGAGGTCGCGGGCGACGCTCAGCAGGGAGTCACGTGTGACGCCCTCCAGGATGGAGCCGCTGAGCGCCGGGGTGACGATTTTGTTCCCGTAGACGAAGTACAGGTTCATGCCGCCGAGTTCCTCGACCCAGGTGTGGTCCACGGCGTCGAGGTAGCAGACCTGGTCACAGCCCTTGGCGGCGGCCTCGGCCTGGGCGAGCAGGGAGGCCGCGTAGTTGCCGCCCGTCTTGGCGTCGCCCATGCCGCCGGGGACGGCGCGGACGCGGTCCTCGGAGACCCAGATGGAGACCGGCTTCACACCGCCGGGGAAGTAGGCGCCGGCCGGGGAGGCGATCACCAGGAACAGGTACTCGTTGGCGGGCTTCACGCCCAGGCCGACCTCGGTCGCGATCATGAACGGGCGCAGGTAGAGGGATTCCTCGCCGCCGTGCGCCGGAACCCATGCCTTGTCCTGCCCGACCAGGGCGTCGCACGCCGCGATGAACGTCTCCACCGGCAGCTCGGGCATCGCGAGGCGGCGGGCGGAGCGCTGGAACCGCTCGGCGTTCTTCTCCGGGCGGAAGGTGGCGACGGATCCGTCGGGCCTGCGGTAGGCCTTCAGGCCCTCGAAGATCTCCTGCGCGTAGTGCAGGACGTGGGTCGCCGGGTCGAGGGGGATCGGCGCGTACGGGACGAGCTGACCGTCGTGCCAGCCCCGGCCCTCGGTCCACTTGATCGTCACCATGTGATCGGTGAAGTGGCGGCCGAACCCCGGGTCGGCCAGGATCGCCTCCCGCTCGGTGTCGGCGAGCGGGTGGGCGGAGGGCTTGAGCTCGATCGTGGGCGTGGTCATGAATGGTTGTCCTTCACCGGTTGTAGTGACGGGCCGCGCGCACGCCCGTACGGCCGGTGGCCAGTGGTAGGACGTCCGAGCATTCCCTCATGTGGCGGCTCCGCGTTCGATTATCGCCCGGAGGCGGCGGAGGAGAGAACATGGGGTGAGTGCGGCCCGGTGGTCGATGGTGGCACCCGGCGGGGACATGGGGAAGCCGCCGGGCGGTCGCGACCGGCGGCTTCGAGTGGTGTCGAGTGTGCGCGCCCGGTCAGCCGGCTACGCGTACGGCGAGCGCGTCGCCGATCTCGGAGGTGCTGCGTGCGGGCAGGCCGCCACGCTCCGCGAGGTCCGCGGAGACGGCGTCCTCGATGCGGGCGGCCTCGGCTTCGTGGCCGAGGTGGCGCAGGAGGAGGGCGACGGACAGGACCGTGGCGCTGGGGTCGGCCTTGCCCTGGCCCGCGATGTCCGGTGCCGAGCCGTGCACGGGCTCGAACATGGACGGGAACGCGCCGGACGGGTTGATGTTCCCGCTGGCGGCGACGCCGATGCCGCCGGAGACGGCCGCGGCGAGGTCGGTGATGATGTCGCCGAAGAGGTTGTCGGTGACGATCACGTCGAAGCGCTCGGGCTGGGTGACGAGGTAGATCGTCGCGGCGTCGACGTGGATGTAGTCGGTGGTGACCTCGGGGTACTCCGCGGCCACCTTGTGGAAGACGTTCGTCCACAGGTGGCCGGCGAAGGTCAGCACGTTGTTCTTGTGGACCAGCGTGAGCTTCTTGCGGGGGCGGGCCTGGGCGCGGGCGAAGGCGTCGCGGACGACGCGCTCGACGCCGAAGGCCGTGTTCACGGAGACCTCGGTGGCGACCTCGTGCTCGGTGCCCTTGCGGATGGTGCCGCCGTTGCCGGTGTAGGGGCCCTCGGTGCCCTCGCGGACGACGACGAAGTCGATCTCCGGCTGCCCCGCGAGCGGCGTGGCCACGCCCGGCAGGAGCTTCGACGGCCGCAGGTTCACATGGTGGTCGAAGGCGAAGCGGAGCTTCAGCAGGAAGCCCCGCTCCAGGACGCCGGAGGGGACGCTCGGGTCGCCGATGGCGCCGAGCAGGATGGCGTCGTGCCGCTTCAGCGCGTCGAGGTCGGCGTCGGTGAGGGTCTCACCGGTGGCGTGGTAGCGCCGGGCGCCGAAGTCGTACTCCTTGGTCTCCAGCTTCACATCCTGCGGGAGGACGGCGGAGAGCACTTTCAGGCCTTCGGCCACGACTTCCTGGCCGATGCCGTCACCGGGGATCACTGCGAGATTGAGGCTGCGAGACATGCGGGCACCCTACTCCTCGTCCCATGCTCTGACACGGACCGTCCGGGATACGGACATCCGCGCGGGAGGGGAGGTCACGGTCCGGTGCGCTCGGCGCGGCTCAGTGGCCGGTCGAGCCGCCGTTGTCGCGGCGGTCGAGGGCGCGCTGGAGGGCGGCGGCGGCGTTCTTGCGGTCGGACTCACTCGTGCGGGAGACGTGACGGACGCGGCGGCGGGCGGTGGTCTCGGCCATGGGGAATCGACTCCTTCGACAAGCCGGAAATGCGGAGGGGGGAAACGCGTCACCGGAAGGGGCGGGGAGCGGGGGCCGCAGGGGTTGCCTGCACGGGGCCCGGCTCGCTACCGCCGTTCGCTTGATCGAGCGAGACGTTCGGCTCCTACAAAAATAAGGGGGCCCGGCGCATCTGTCTGCACAATTACTCGGACTTCCTACTATCTGAGACGGTGGACCCGGTCACACCGCCGCGACCTGTGAAAACGCCGGACGGGCCAGGTCGGTACGACCTGGCCCGTCCAACGGGGCTGCGGCAGCGGTACGGAGGGGTTCCCGGTGCCGGGGGGGTGTCAGCCCATGTGCGGGTACGCGTAGTCGGTCGGCGGGACCAGCGTCTCCTTGATGGCGCGGGTCAGGGTCCAGCGCATCAGGTTCTGCGGGGCGCCGGCCTTGTCGTTGGTGCCGGAGGCACGGCCGCCGCCGAAGGGCTGCTGGCCGACGACGGCGCCGGTCGACTTGTCGTTGATGTAGAAGTTGCCCGCCGCGTAGCGCAGCTTCTCCATCGTGTACGCGGCCGCCGCACGGTCGCCCGAGACGACCGAGCCGGTCAGCGCGTAGTCGGACACCGACTCCATCTGGGTCAGCATCTCGTCGTACGCGTCGGCCGCGCTGTCGTCGTACACGTGCACGGCGAGGAACGGGCCGAAGTACTCGGTGCGGAAGACCTCGTTCTCCGGGTCGGAGCACTCGACGACGGTCGGGCGCACGAAGTAGCCGACCGAGTCGTCGTAGGAGCCGCCCGCGACGACGGTGCAGGACGGGTCCTCCTGGGCGCGGTCGATGGCGGCCTTGTTCTTGGCGAAGGACCGCTCGTCGATGACGGCGCCCATGAAGTTCGACAGGTCGGTGACGTCACCCACGGTGAGGTGGTCGACCTCGGCGGCGAACTCCTCCTTGAAGCCGTCGTTCCAGATCGACGCCGGGACGTAGGCACGCGAGGTGGCGGAGCACTTCTGGCCCTGGTACTCGAAGGCGCCGCGGGTCAGGGCGGTCTTGAGCACCGCGCGGTCGGCGCTCGGGTGGGCGACCAGGAAGTCCTTGCCGCCGGTCTCGCCGACCAGGCGCGGGTAGGTGCGGTACTTCTCGATGTTGTTGCCGACCGTCTTCCACAGGTGCTGGAAGGTCTTGGTGGAGCCGGTGAAGTGGATGCCCGCGAGATCGCGGTGCTCCAGAGCGACCTTGGAGACCTCGATGCCGTCGCCGGTGACGAGGTTGATGACGCCCTTGGGCAGACCGGCCTCCTCCAGCAGCCGCATCAGCAGCACGGCGGCGTGGGTCTGGGTCGGGGACGGCTTCCAGAGGACCACGTTGCCCATCAGGGCCGGCGCGGTGGGCAGGTTGGCCGCGATCGCGCTGAAGTTGAAGGGCGTGATCGCGTAGACGAAGCCCTCCAGCGGGCGGTGGTCCATGCGGTTCCACACGCCCGGCGAGTTGGCCGGGGGCTGCTCGGCGAGGATGCCGCGCGCGTAGTGGACGTTGAACCGCCAGAAGTCGATCAGCTCGCAGGGGCTGTCGATCTCGGCCTGCTGGGCGGTCTTGGACTGGCCGAGCATGGTGGAGGCGGCGATGGTCTCGCGCCAGGGGCCCGACAGCAGTTCGGCGGCGCGCAGGATGATCGCCGCGCGGTCGTCGAAGGACATCGCGCGCCAGGCCGGGGCGGCGGCCAGGGCGGCGTCGATCGCGTCCTGGGCGTCCTGCTGGGTGGCGTTGGCGTAGGTGCCCAGGCGCGCCTTGTGGTGGTGCGGCTGCACTACGTCGAACCGCTCGCCGCCGCCCATCCGCTGCTCGCCGCCGATGGTGCAGGGCAGGTCGACCGGGTTGTCGGCCAGTTCCTTGAGCTTGACCTCCAGCCGGGCGCGTTCGGGCGAGCCGGGGGCGTAGCCGTGCACCGGCTCGTTGACGGGCGTGGGGACCTGGGTCACAGCGTCCATGAGCTCCTCTTCCGAGTAAATCCTGGCTTCGGTCCGTGGAGACCAAAACCTTGTGCGTATCTTGGATGGCGGTCAGGGCTTGACCGTCACGGGTTCGCTACAGCGAGCGAGTGAGAAGCCCCCCAGGGGGCGGAGTCACTGTTTCCGTACTCCTTGATTTCTCGGACGGAACCGGGTCGGCTCAGCCGGCCGATGGGCGGTAGCTGTCGCCATCCAGGGTGCACCCGGGTGCCCACAGCTGCCGCTCATCCCTTGCTGACCATCGAGCGCAGGAAGAAGCGCAGGTTCGCCGGCTTCTCCGCCAGACGGCGCATGAAGTAGCCGTACCAGTCGGTGCCGTAGGCCGTGTAGACGCGCATGCGGTGGCCTTCGGCGGCCAGCCGCAGGTGCTCCTCGCCGCGGATGCCGTAGAGCATCTGGAACTCGTACTCGTCGAGCTTGCGGCCGGCGGTGCGGGCCAGTTCCTGGGTGATGGAGATCAGACGCGGGTCGTGGGACCCGATCATCGGGTACCCGTCGCCCTCCATCAGCGTCCGCAGGATGCGCACGTACGCCTTGTCGATCTCGTGCTTCTGCTGGTAAGCGACCCCGGCGGGCTCCTTGTAGGCGCCCTTCACCAACCGTACGCGACTGCCGTTCGCGGCGAGGCGGCGCGCGTCCTCCTCCGTGCGGAAGAGGTAGGCCTGGATGACGCAGCCGGTCTGCGGGAAGTCCTTCCGCAGTTCGTCGTGGATGGCGAACATCGAGTCGAGGGTGGTGTGGTCCTCGGCGTCGAGGGTGACCGTGGTGCCGATCGCGGCGGCGGCCTCGACGACCGGGCGGACGTTGGCGAGCGCCCGGTCGTGACCGCCGGGGAGCGCCTGGCCGAACATCGACAGCTTCACCGACATCTCGGCGCGGGTGCCGAGTTCCAGTAGGCCGAGCCGGCCGATCAGTTCCAGGTAGGCGTCGCGCGCGGCGGTGGCCTGCTCGGGGGTGGTGATGTCCTCGCCGACGACATCCATCGTCAGCTCCAGGCCGTTGCCGGTGAGCTCGTCGATCACGGGCAGGATCTCGTCCACGGTCTCACCGGGGATGAAGCGGTCGACGACCTGTTTGGTCACCGGGGCCGCCGAGACCAGGCGACGCATCCGGTCGCTGCGCGAGGCGGCGAGAATCACGGGACCCAGCACGGGGCACCTCCACAAGCTGCGAAACGGCCGTGACCCGACGCTTCGGGTACGGCACGGAGAACCACCGTGAAATCTAAGGATCCATCCGATCGTGGGCCATCGACAGCTGTCACGCATCCGTGCCACCGATCTCAGACAAATGTATGAAGGCGGTGCGGTTCTGCGGGAGAATGCCGGGGTGACGTCGGAACACAGGGATGACTACCAGGAGCTGGTGGACGAGATCTCGGAGCTGCTCGGCGCTCCGGCGACCCTGGAGAACCGTGACTTCGAGCTGCTCGCGTTCGGCGCGTACGACAGCGAGGGCGAGCTCGATCCGTCCGTCCTCGACCCGGTGCGCACCCGCTCGATCCTCACCCGCCGCTCGACGGCCGCCGTCCGGGCCTGGTTCGAGGGGTTCGGCATCACCCGCGCGACGGGCCCGGTCCGTATCCCGCGCACACCGGAGGCGGGTGTGCACCGGGGCCGCGTCTGTCTGCCGGTACATCATCGGGGCGTCGTCCTCGGCTACGTCTGGCTGCTCGACTACGACCCGGGCCCCTCCGAGGAGCAGCTGGGCGCGGCGATGGGTGTGACCGCCCGGATCGGGGCGCTGCTCGCCGACGAGGCGCAGCACGGTGCCGATCTGACCCGCGAGCTGCGGGCGGTGCTCGGCGCGGAGCGCGACGGGCAGCGCGAGCCGGCGGTCGCCGAGCTCCGCACCGCCCTCGGCAGTCGCGCCGACGGCCCGTACACGCTGGTGTGCGTGGCCCCGTGGCCCTCCGCCGATCCCGAGGACGCCCCGTCGGTGCGTACGGTGTCGGGCGCCACGGCCCTGTGCACCCTGCCGTGGGGGGCCACGGACGTGTCGCTGGCCCTGCTGCTGCGGCTGCGCGCCTCGGACGTGCTGACCCCGGCGACGACGGCCGCCGGCCGGCTCCTGGAGCGGGCCCGCGCGAGCGGCGCCGGGCACCGGCCCG
>NZ_JBHSOA010000018.1:0-87276 GCF_042655885.1 Streptomyces chlorus | reverse complement strand
CCACCACGACTCCCCCGGCCGCCGCCGGGATCGCCACGCCCCGCTTCGGTCTCGCCGGACTGGGCACCGCCTGGGGCGAGGCGTCGGCTGCGGCCCGCGCGGCCCTGGCCGAGCCCCGCCTGGGCCCGGTCGCCCGCTGGTCGTCGATCGGCCCCTACCGACTCCTGACCGCGCTGCCCCGGCGGGCCGCCCCCGACCCCGCCGTCGGCCCGCTGCTCCTCCCCGTGCACCGGGAACTCGCCCGTACCGCCGAGACCTACCTCGACCACGCGGGCCAGGCCGGCCGCACGGCCGCCGAGCTGGGCATCCACCGCCAGACCCTGTACTACCGCCTGTCCCGCATCGAACGGATCACGGGCCTGGACCTGGACGACGGCGAGGACCGGCTGCTGCTGCACATGACCCTGAAGGCGCACCGGCTGTGATCGGCCAAAGGACCGTCAGCGCCGGCCGACGGCCTCGATCACCCGGCGGAACCTTGCGGTGAGCCGGTCGGCGGCGAGTGCGTTCTGCCGGCCGAACGACCATCGACCGGCCCGGCACCCCGCTGTCGATGGCCGCGGTGCTCCCGGCCGTCTACGGCCTGAAAAACGCGTCCCGGGGCTGGAACGTCCAGTACGGCGTGTCGGTCACCGTGGGCCTGCTCTTCGCGGCCCTGTTCGTCCACCGCGGGCGGACCGTCGCCTCGCCGATGATCCCGCCGGCCCTGTTCCGGGGATACGGCTTCGGCCCGGCCCCGGCCTCCACCCGGTCATCATGTTCGGGCTCTCCTGGTCTGCGAGGGCGTCAACCACCGGCCGTCGCGGAGCGGCTTCCGGAGCGGGTGGGCAACGCCCTGGCGACGGCGGCCCGGAAGGCGTTCACCAGCGGAATGCACGCGACGGCGTTCGCCGGGGCGATGGTGCCGGCGGGCGCCGCGGTACTGGCGCCGGTGACGCTGCGGCAGAAACAGGTGCGGGAGCGGAAGGCGGCGCGGGAGCGGAAGGCGGCGCGGGAGCGGAAGGCGGCGCGGGAGCGGAAGGCGGCGCGGGAGCGGAAGGCGGCGCGGGCCTGACGAGGACCGCCCCGAGGGACGGCAGGCCGTCTTTGCCGGCGCCCGCGTGAAAAGGCGCCGGGGGACCGAACGGTCTCGGTCCCCCGGCGCCTTCGAACAGCTGGGCCGGATGTGTCAGACCAGTTCCACCGAGCGGGCCGACGTGGCGCCGATCTCCGCCGCGACCTCGGCCAGCACCGAGGGGGGAACCGTGTCGTCGACCGTCAGGACGGCGAGGGCCTCGCCGCCGGCCGCGGCGCGCGCGACCTGCATGCCGGCGATGTTGATACCCGCCTCGCCGAAGACCCGGCCCACGGTGCCGACGACACCCGGACGGTCCTCGTAGCGCAGTACGGCCATGTGGTCCGCGAGCGCGAGGTCCACGTCGTAGTCGCCGACCGCGACGATCTTCTGGACGTTCTTGTGACCGGCCAGCGTGCCGGAGACCGCGATCTCCTCGCCGTCGGCCAGGGTGCCGCGCACCGTGACGACGTTGCGGTGGTCGGCGGACTCGGAGCTGGTGGTCAGCCGGACCTCGACACCCCGCTCCTGCGCGAACAGCGGCGCGTTCACGTAGGACACCGTCTCGTCGACGACGTCCTCGAAGACGCCCTTGAGCGCGGAGAGCTCCAGCACCTTCACGTCGTGCTGGGTGATCTCGCCGTACACCTCGACATCGAGGCGGACCGCCACCTCGCCGGCCAGCGCGGTGAAGATCCGGCCGAGGCGCTCGGCGAGCGGCAGGCCCGGCTTGACGTCCTCGGCGATGACCCCGCCCTGCACGTTCACCGCGTCCGGGACCAGCTCGCCGGCGAGCGCGAGGCGCACCGAGCGGGCGACGGCGATGCCGGCCTTCTCCTGGGCCTCGTCGGTGGACGCGCCGAGGTGCGGGGTGCAGACGACCTGGTCGAACTCGAAGAGCGGGGAGTCCGTGCAGGGCTCCTTCGCGTACACGTCCAGGCCGGCGCCGGCGACGCGGCCCTCCTTGAGCGCCGCGTACAGCGCCTGCTCGTCGACGATGCCGCCGCGCGCGGCGTTGATGACGCGCACGCTCGGCTTGACCTTGCGCAGCGCCTCGTCGCCGATCAGGCCGAGCGTCTCGGGGGTCTTGGGCAGATGGACGGTGATGAAGTCGGAGACCTCGAGCAGCTCGTCCAGCGACAGCACCTTGACGCCCATCTGCGCCGCCCGCGCGGGCTGCACGTAGGGGTCGTAGGAGACGACCTTCATGCCGAAGGCGGACATGCGCTGCGCGACGAGGGCACCGATCCGCCCCAGACCCACGACTCCGAGGGTCTTCTCGGCGAGTTCGACGCCCGTGTACTTGCTGCGCTTCCACTCGTGGTTCTTCAGCGCGGCGTTGGCCTGCGGAATGTTGCGCGCGGTGGCGATGATCAGCCCGCACGCGAGTTCCGCGGCGGTCACGATGTTCGAGGTGGGCGCGTTGACCACCATCACGCCGGCCTTGGTGGCGGCGGAGACGTCGACGTTGTCCAGGCCGACCCCGGCCCGTGCGACGACCTTGAGCTTCTTCGCGACGGCGATGGCCTCGGCGTCGACCTTGGTGGCCGAGCGGACCAGGATCGCGTCCACGTCGGCGAGGGCGGGCAGCAGTTCCGCCCGGTCCGCGCCGTTGCAGTGGCGGATCTCGAAGTCCGGGCCGAGCGCGTCCACGGTCGCGGGCGACAGCTCTTCGGCGATGAGTACGACAGGTTTCGAGCTCACGTGAGTCCTCACATGTCCTGGGGGCACCTCCCGTGCGCGAAGCGCTACGGGGAGGACGGCCGTCCCGACGGCCGCATGCGGTGGAGGGGAGCGGCGCCGGGGTATGCCTGCAATTCCTCGGTGTCACTTGGTCGCGTGGAAGACGCACGACGCTGTGGGCCTGACGCGTATGGTGCAGCAGTCTAGTGGCGCCGGGGTGTCGTCCTGCGTCACTGCGGAAGGATCATCCGGAAGTGGCCGGACCGGCCGGCCAACGAAGGATCCAGCCCCTGTGGCGATGGTGGAGCAGCGGTGGAGCGAGGTCGGGTGCGGGCCCCAGGTCCTGTCCGACGGGCCCTTCCGACGGACTCCGCGACGGTGCCGGCCTCAGCGCACGGCACCGTCCCGGAGCGCCCGGCTCACGCCTCTTCGTCGACCCAGCTCATGAGCTTGCGCAGCTCCTTGCCGGTGGTCTCCAGCAGGTGCTCGCTGTCCTGCTTCTTGTACTCGTTGTACTTCTTCAGGCCGCCGTGGTACTCGTCCATCCACTGCTGGGCGAAGGTGCCGTCCTGGATCTCGGCGAGGACCTTCTTCATCTCGGCCTTGGTGGCGTCGGTGATGATCCGCGGGCCGGTGACGTAGTCGCCCCACTCGGCGGTCTCGGAGATCGACCAGCGCATCTTCTCCAGGCCGCCCTCGTACATGAGGTCGACGATCAGCTTCAGCTCGTGCAGGCACTCGAAGTAGGCGATCTCCGGCTGGTAGCCCGCCTCGGTCAGCGTCTCGAAGCCCGCCTTGACCAGCGCCGCGGTGCCACCGCAGAGGACGGCCTGCTCACCGAACAGGTCGGTCTCGGTCTCCTCGGTGAAGGTCGTCTTGATGACGCCCGCGCGGGTGCCGCCGATGCCCTTGGAGTACGACAGGGCGAGCGAGAAGGCGCTGCCGCTCGCGTCCTGCTCGACGGCCACGATGCAGGGAACGCCGCGGCCCTCCTCGTACTGGCGGCGCACCAGGTGGCCGGGGCCCTTCGGCGCGACCATGCAGACGTCCACGCCGGCCGGGGGCTTGATGAAGCCGAAGCGGATGTTGAAGCCGTGGCCGAAGAACAGGGCGTCGCCGTCCTTCAGGTTCGGGGCGATGTGCTCCTCGTAGACCTGGGCCTGGATCGGGTCCGGGACCAGGATCATGATGACGTCGGCCTCGGCGGTGGCCTCGGACGGGCTCACCACGCGCAGGCCCTGCTCCTCGGCCTTGGCCTTGGACTTCGATCCCTCGTGCAGACCGACGCGCACATCGACGCCGGAGTCGCGCAGCGACAGGGCGTGGGCGTGGCCCTGGCTGCCGTAACCGATGACCGCGACCTTGCGGCCCTGGATGATGGACAGGTCGGCGTCGGCGTCGTAGAACAGCTCGGCCACTTTGGGTTCTCTCCTTGTGTGCAGGTGTTGCGTCCCACCGTATGACGGTGAGGGGAGGGGAAGTTTCGGAGTCTCGGAATACGGGCGGCCGGTGTGTCGCGGCCGCCCGCTTCCTGTCTTACGCCGACCGGTCGAGCGCGCGCAGCGATCGGTCGGTGATCGAACGGGCACCACGTCCGATCGCAATCGTGCCGGACTGGACCAGTTCCTTGATGCCGAACGGTTCCAGCATCTTCAGCATGGCGGACAGCTTGTCGCTGCTGCCGGTGGCCTCGATGGTCACGGCCTCCGGGGAGACGTCCACGGTCTTGGCGCGGAACAGCTGGACGATCTCGACGATCTGGGAACGCGTCTCGTTGTCGGCGCGCACCTTCACCAGAACGAGTTCGCGCTGAACGGCCTGCCCGGGTTCGAGCTCGACGATCTTCAGCACGTTGACGAGCTTGTTGAGCTGCTTGGTCACCTGCTCCAGCGGGAACTCCTCGACGCTCACCACGATGGTGATGCGGGAGATGTCGGGGTGCTCGGTGACGCCGACGGCGAGCGAGTCGATGTTGAAGCCACGGCGGGAGAACAGCGCGGCGATCCGGGCCAGGATGCCGGGGGTGTTCTCCACCAGGACGGAGAGCGTGTGCTTGGACATGTCGTGTTTCCTCTTCGCTCTTCCTGGCTCAGTCGTCTTCGTTGTCGCCGAAGTCGGGGCGGACGTCGCGGGCGGCCATGATCTCGTCGTTGGAGGTGCCGGCGGCGACCATCGGCCACACCATGGCGTCCTGGTGGACGACGAAGTCCACGACGACCGGGCGGTCGTTGATGGAGTTCGCCTCCTCGATGACCTTGTCGAGGTCCGCCGGGTCCTCGCAGCGGATCGCGTAGCAGCCCATGGCCTCCGCCAGCTTGACGAAGTCGGGGACGCGGGTGCCGGCGCTCTTCTGCGTGCCCGGTCCCACGGCGGAGCCGCCGTTCAGGTCGGTGGGGGCGCCGTTCGGCTCGACGGGGCCGGAGCCCAGCACGGTGTTGGAGTACCGCTGGTTGTAGAACAGGGTCTGCCACTGGCGGACCATCCCGAGGGCGCCGTTGTTGATGATGGCGACCTTGATCGGGATGTTGTTCAGGGCGCAGGTGGTGAGTTCCTGGTTGGTCATCTGGAAGCAGCCGTCGCCGTCGATCGCCCAGACGGTCCGGCCGGGCTGTCCTGCCTTGGCGCCCATGGCCGCCGGGACGGCGTAGCCCATGGTTCCGGCGCCGCCGGAGTTCAGCCAGGTGGCGGGCTTCTCGTACTGGACGAAGTGCGCGGCCCACATCTGGTGCTGACCGACGCCGGCGGCGAAGATCGTGTCCTCGGGCGCCAGCTGTCCGATGCGCTCGATGACCTGCTGCGGGGAGAGCGAACCGTCCTCGGGCTGGTCGTAGCCCAGGGGGTAGGTGTCGCGCCAGCGGCTCAGGTCCTTCCACCAGGCGGTGTAGTCGCCCTGGTGGCCCTCGCTGTGCTCCTTCTGGACGGCCAGGACGAGGTCGGCGAGGACCTCGCGGGCGTCGCCGACGATCGGCACGTCGGCGGCCCGGTTCTTGCCGATCTCGGCCGGGTCGATGTCGGCGTGGACGATCTTCGCGTAGGGGGCGAAGCTGTCCAGCTTGCCGGTGACACGGTCGTCGAAGCGGGCTCCGAGGGCGACGATCAGGTCGGCCTTCTGCAGCGCGGTGACGGCGGTGACCGCACCGTGCATGCCCGGCATTCCCACGTGCAGCGGGTGGCTGTCGGGGAATGCGCCGAGCGCCATCAGGGTGGTGGTGACGGGCGCTCCGGTGAGTTCCGCGAGGACCTTCAGTTCGGCGGTGGCGCCGGCCTTGAGGACCCCGCCGCCGACGTAGAGGACCGGCCGCTTCGCGGAGGTGATGAGCTTGGCGGCCTCGCGGATCTGCTTGGCGTGCGGCTTGGTGACGGGCCGGTAGCCGGGCAGGTCCATGGTGGGCGGCCAGGAGAAGGTGGTCCTCGCCTGGAGGGCGTCCTTGGCGATGTCCACGAGCACCGGGCCGGGGCGGCCGGTGGCGGCGATGTGGAAGGCCTGCGCGATCACCCGCGGGATGTCCTCGGCCTTGGTGACCAGGAAGTTGTGCTTGGTGATCGGCATGGTGATGCCGACGATGTCCGCTTCCTGGAAGGCGTCCGTGCCGATCGCCTTGGAGGCGACCTGCCCGGTGATCGCGACCAGCGGCACGGAGTCCATGTGCGCGTCGGCGATCGGGGTGACCAGGTTGGTGGCGCCGGGGCCCGAGGTCGCCATGCAGACGCCGACCTTGCCGGTGGCCTGCGCGTATCCGGTGGCCGCGTGGCCCGCACCCTGCTCGTGCCGCACCAGGACGTGGCGCACCCGGGTGGAGTCCATCAGCGGGTCGTAGGCGGGAAGGATCGCACCGCCGGGAATGCCGAATACCGTGTCGGCGCCGACCTCCTCGAGAGAGCGGATGAGGGACTGCGCGCCCGTGACGCTCTCGGGGGCGGACTGCTGTCCTCCGGATCGGGGCCGCGGCTGCGGGTGGGCCCCGGTGGCCTGCTCGGTCATCGGCTTCTCTTCTCGATGCTGAGGGTTTTTGCGAGGTTCGCGCGGTGTGCGTGGACGGTGCGACAGGTGTTGGTGCAACAAAAAACCCCTCGTGCCATGAGGCAAGCGAGGGGAGCGCGTCGGGCGGGGGCGCTGAGCGGACCATGCTCAACGTCAGCCGACGCGCTGTCCAAGTACGAGAATTCGAGTGCGCATGGCATTGACCCTCTCCCCGGCGCGCACCGACTGTCAAGTGGGTGGGACGGGAGTCTCATCATGTGAGCGCAGGACCGCGCCGCTTCGAAGCATCGAGGCCACCCCCGGCGCGTACCCACCGGCACCGCCGGAACCACCTGAACCGGCGCCCGCGTACACGGGTTCGACCGGTCCGTGCGGCACCGGACAGCGGCCGGTGCCGAGCGCCCTGCGCAGCCGGTACTCGTCCAGCGGCCCGGAGAAGGCCATGCCCTGCCCGTGCGTGCACCCCATCGCGCGCAGGGCGACGACCTGCTCGGGCAGGTCCACCCCGTCGGCCACGGACTGCATGCCCAGGTCGCCGGCGATCCGCAGCAGCCCACTGGTGATCTTGTACAGCCGAGCGGACTCGACCACGCCCTCCACCAGGCTGCGGTCGAGTTTCAGTACGTCGGCGGGGAGCCGCCGAAGGGCGGTGATCGCCGCGTAGCCGCTGCCGAAGCCGTCCAGCGCGATCCGGACGCCGACCCGCTTGAGCGCGGTCAGCCGGCGCTCCAGCTCGTCCAGGCAGACCCGCGAGTCGGTCTCGGCCACCTCGACGACCAGCGAGCCGGAGGGCAGTCCGTACCGGGTGAGCAGTGCCTCGATCGAGCCGAGCGGCAGCGACCGGTCCAGCAGCCGGCGCGCGCCGATCCGGACCGCCACGGGCACGGACACCCCCGTCGCCTGCCGTTCGGCGGCCTGTTCGACGGCCTCCTCAAGGAGCCAGCGGCCCAGCTCAGCCGTCTTCTCGCTGTCCTCGGCGACACGCAGGAACTCCGCGGGGGTGAAGAGCACGCCCTGCGAGGAACGCCAGCGCGCCTGGGCGCAGACCGAGGTGATCCTGCCGTCCTGGAGGGACACCACCGGCTGGTGCAGCAGCGCGAACTCGCCGTCGTGCAGTGCGGCACGCAGCCGGGTGGCCAGCTCCGCCCTGCGGGCGACATCCTGCTGCATCTGCGGCCGGTACAGCTCCACCCTGCCCTTGCCGCCGGCCTTGGCCCGGTACATGGCGAGGTCCGCGTTGCGCAGCAACTCGCCCGCGCCGAGGGCCGGTTCGGCGAAGGCGACACCGATAGAAGCGTTGACCCGGACATCGTTGCCGTCGATGAGGTAGGGCTGGGAGAGGGTCACCCTGAGGCGGTCGGCGAGCTCCAGGATGTGCCGCTCGCGGGCCTCCCGGTCACGGGCGCCGTCGCCCACGATCAGGGCGGCGAACTCGTCGCCGCCCAGCCGGGAGGCGGTGTCGCCCTTGCGGACCGCGTCCCGCAGTCTGCGGGCGGCGTGGATCAGCAGTTCGTCGCCGGCCTGGTGGCCGATGGTGTCGTTGACGGCCTTGAAGCCGTCGAGGTCGATGAAGAGCACGGCCGTGCCCCTGAGGGCGGCGCCCCGGTCGGAGGCCCGGCGGCCGGACAGGGCCTGCTGGACGCGCCGGGTGAACAGGGCGCGGTTGGGCAGGTCGGTGAGCGGGTCGTGCTCGGCGTTGTGCTGGAGCTGCGCCTGGAGCCGCACGCGCTCGGTGACGTCCCGGCTGTTGAAGATGAGGCCGCCGTGGTGCCGGTTGACGGTCGATTCCACGTTCAGCCAGCCTCCCCCGCTCTCGGCTTCGCTCGAGCGGGAGGTGCCCCCACCGCCGGAGCGGAACCGGCACTCGATGCGCGTGGTGGGCTCCTCGGCCGGGTTGGCGGCGAGGAACCGGCGCACCTCGTGCACGACGCAGCCCAGGTCCTCGGGGTGGATGAGTTGCGCCAGTTCCGTCCCCACCAGGTCCTCCGCGGGGCGGCCGTACACCCCGGCGGCGGCCGGGGAGACGTAGCGGAGGATGCCGCTCGGCGCGGCGATCATGATGACATCGCTCGAGCCCTGCACCAGGGAGCGGAAGTGGTTCTCCTTGTGGGCCAGTTCCTGGGTGAGGGTGATGTTGTCGAGCAGCATGATGCCCTGGCGCACGACGAGCGTGAGCACCACGGTGCCGCCGGTGAGCAGGACCACGCGGTCGACGCTGCGGCCGTTGAGGACGGTGTAGAGGATTCCCAGGGTGCACACCGCCGCGGCGAGGTACGGCGCGAGCGCGCCGAGGGAGCCGGCGATGGGCCGGGAGACCGGATACCGGCCGCGCTCGGGGCCGGGCGCGGCCGGATGCCGGAGGTTCGGGTGGTGGAGGTACGGGGGGCGGGCCGGGGGGTGGAGCGGATGGTGGGTCGAGGTGCGGCCCGGACGGGGGTTCGTGTGAGGGTTCGCGTGGTGGGCCGGGTGGCCGTTCGTCGAGGGGTCCGGTTCGCCGCACTGTCCGGGCAGGTGCTCGCGCACCACGCGCGTGTGCCCCTCGTCCCCGGGCCGGCCACCCCGGGGCCGGGTCCAGGGCGCGTACGCCAGGAGCAGTGAGCCGGCGAACCAGCCCGCGTCGAGCAGTTGTCCCGATCGGTAGGTGTCGTGCAGCAGCGGGGAGGTGAACAGGGCGTCGCACATCACGGTGAGCGCGAGCGCGCCGATCGCGGTGTTGACCGCTGAGCGGGTGACCGCCGACCGCCGGAAGTGCAGGGCGAGCACCATGCTGACCAGGGCGATGTCGAGCAGCGGATACGCCAGGGACAGCGCGGTGTGCGCCACGTCCTCGCTCTCGGCCTGCGCGGTCTGGGCGAGCGCGAGGCTCCAGGCGAGCGTGAGCAGGGAGCCGCCGATCAGCCAGGCGTCCAGGCCCAGGCAGACCCAGCCGGCCTTGGTCACGGGCCGTTTGGCGAGCACCAGCAGTCCCACGATGGCGGGCGGCGCGAAGCACAGGAAGAACAGGTCGGCGTAGCTGGGGCTGGGCACGGGGAACCCGAGGACGACCTCGTACCACCCCCAGACCAGATTGCCCAGGGACGCCATGGTGGAGGAGATGCCGAACAGCAGCCAGGCGGGCCGGAAACGGATGCGACGGCCGCGCGCGTACAGGAAGCAGGACACGGCGGCCGCGGCCGCCGCGGCGCTCAGGCCGAAGTCACCCATGATCAGCGCGAGGTGGTCCGATCCCCAGCCGAAGGCGGCGCCGATCGCGTAGGCCGCGCAGACGACGGCGAGGACGAGCTGCGGCACCAGCCCCGGTCGGCGCTCCACGGCCGACGGGCGGGGCAGCAGCGCTTCCGGGGCGGGGTGTGCCCGCACCGCTCCCTCGAGCGTGGCCGTGGGGGCCGGCGCGCTCACCGGTCCCTCCCGGTACGCGCCGATCCGGCCAGGTGGGTCAGGTGGGCCGGCCTCCCGCGGGTGTGGTGACCGCTGTGGTGACCCCGGCTGCGCGCGGCCGTGTGCCAGGGTCGCCGACGGCGGCTCAATCGCGTCGGATCGCTCGTCCATAGACCGTGCATCGCCCGTCGCCCCCCTCACAGTCTGCAATGTCAATCCCCCGCGCCGACCGGTCAGCGGCGCGGCCCCTGTCGGGACGATACACCAGTCCCGTCACTCAGGGACATAGTCTCTCTACTCTCCGTGACAATCACCTGATATATGAGTACCCATCGCATCCGGGAAAACGCGGACGGTACTCGAAACGGACTACATGCTTACCGCCTCCGTCACCAGGATCACGTTCCGGAGCTCTTCCCGGTTCACGAATCGGTTCAACTGGTCCACCAGCAGTCGCTCGGCACGTGGCCGGAACGCGGAGGTGGGTCCGCCGGCGTGCGGGCTGACGAGAACGCCCGGGGCCCGCCACAGGGGATGATCCGAGGGGAGCGGTTCGGGATCGGTCACGTCGAGGGCCGCGGTGATACGACCGCTCTCCACCTCGGTGAGCAGGGCCGAGGTATCGACGACGGGCCCCCGGGCCACGTTGACGAGCAGCGCGCCGTCCTTCATCCGGGCCAGGAAGCCGGCGTCCACGAGGTGGTGGGTGGCCTCGGTGAGCGGGGTGGAGAGGATGACGACATCCGCCTCCGGCAGCAGCGCGGGCAGTTCGGTGAACGGGTGCACCGGGCCGCGCGCCGTGGTGCGTGCGGAGCGCGCGACGCGCGCCACCCGCGCGAGCTCGAACGGAACGAGCCGGTCCTCGATGGCCGCGCCGATCGCCCCGTACCCCACGATGAGCACGTTCCGGTCGGCGAGCGCGGGCCTGAATCCGCCGAGCCACTCCCCCTTGTCCTGCGCCCGCACGAAGTCGGGCAGGCCGCGCAGCGAGGCCAGGACGAGAGCGAGCGTCAGCTCCGCCGTGCTCGCCTCGTGCACGCCGCGCGCGTTGCAGAGTCGCACGCCGGGGCCCAAGTGGCGCAGGCCGGGCTGTACATGGTCGACGCCGGCGGACAGGGTCTGCACGACCTCGACCGAGCTCATCAGCGGCAGCGGGCGCACCCCGACGCCGCCGGCCTTCATGTACGGCACGACGTAGAACACGCAGTCGGCCGGGTCGGCCGGGTACTCCTCCGCGCCGTCCCAGAAGTGGTACCGCGGCCCCTTCACAAGACCCTCGATCTCGTCCGGCGGGATGGGAAGCCATACGTCAGCATTCATGGTCCGGAGGCTATGTCAGGGGCCCGCGACGCCAGAGGTTAGGTTGGGGTCCGGGAGAGGGAGGGTCACGACCAGGTGGAGCGCAGGACGATCGGCGCGGCGGCGCTCGCGGTGGGGGCCGTCGGACTCGGGTGCATGCCGATGAGCTGGGCCTACAGCACCTCGCGGCAGCGCGGCGAGGATTCGCTCAGGGCGGTGCACCGGGCACTCGACCTGGGGTCGACGCTGCTGGACACGGCCGACATGTACGGCCCGTTCACCAACGAGCTTTTGCTGGGGCGGGTGTTGAAGGAGCGGCGCGGCGACGCCTTCGTGTCGACGAAGGTCGGTCTGCTGGTGGGCGATCAGCACATCGTGGCCAACGGCCGCCCTGGGTACGTGAGAAGGGCCTGCGATGCCTCACTGCGCCGGCTGCAGACCGACGTCATCGACCTGTACCAGTTGCACCGCGCGGACCCGGAGATCCCCGTCGAGGAGACCTGGGGCGCGATGGCGGAGCTCGTACGGGCCGGAAAGGTGCGGGCGTTGGGGCTCTGCGCGGTCGGTGCGCGATCCGCGCGGCGGCCCGGGGCGCGGCTGCACGACGCGACGGTCCGGCAACTGGAGCGGGTGCAGCAGGTCTTCCCGGTGAGTGCGGTGGAGGCGGAGCTGTCGGTGTGGTCGCCCCAGGCGCGGGAGGCGCTGCTGCCGTGGTGCGCTGCGCGCGGTGTGGGTTTCCTGGCCGCGATGCCGCTGGGCAACGGCTTCCTGACCGGCACGCTGACGCCGGGTGAGGGTTTCGAGGCGGACGATCTGCGGGCCCGGCACCCCCGTTTCACCGCCGAGATGATGGCGGCGAACCAGCCGATCGTGGCCGGTCTGCGCCGTGTCGCCCGCCGGCACGGCGAGGACGTCACCCCGGCGCAGGTGGCCCTGGCCTGGGTGCTGGCGCAGGGCGGGCAAGTGATCCCGGTGCCGGGCGCCAAGCAGGAGCGGTGGGTCGCCGAGAACGCGGGGGCGGCGGACCTGCGCCTGGCGGAGGCCGACCTGGCGGAGATCGCGGAACTGCCCGCGGCCCAGGGGTCGTGGGACTGAGAGACGGAAGACCGCGGGAGGGGGGCCGGGCACCACGGGCCGCCGGACCGAGACCGTGGGACCGGGCCGAGACCGTAGGACCGGGCCGAGGTCGGACGGTGTTCGGCGGTTCGGACTCACGTGATCGGGAACCTGTGGGGCGCGGGCGGTGTATGACAGGGAGAACCCGCCGCGTCGAAGGGACGACATCGTGCACCACCGAGCCGTTACGGCCGTACTGGCCACCGCCGCGCTCCTGCTGACGGCCGGCTGTTCCTCCGACGACGGAGGATCGCCGGAGAAAGACGCCGGCTCCTCTCCGGGCAGTTCGGCCGGGCGGTCCTCGTCCCCGGGGAGCGGCGCCGAGGAGACGCCACCCGCGAAGGGGTCGGTGAAGGTGCTCCGTACGGTCGGTACGGACCTGCGCTCCCCGTGGGGGCTCGCGCCCCTGGCCGACGGCGATCTGCTGGTGTCGTCACGGGACGAGGCCACGATCAGCCGGGTCGACGCCGACACGGGCGAGACGTCCGAGCTGGGCGAGGTGCCGGGGGTGTCGCCGTCCGGCGAGGGCGGCCTGCTCGGCATCGCGCTCTCCCCCGAGTACGCCTCGGACCGCATGATCTACGCCTACTTCACCTCGGCCTCGGACAATCGCATCGTCCGCATGATCCACGACGAGAAGAAGCCCGAGGGTGAGCGGTTGGGCGCACCGGACACGGTGTTCCGGGGCATCCCCAAGGGAGTGGTCCACAACGGCGGCCGGATCGCGTTCGGCCCGGACCGGATGCTGTACGTGGGGACAGGCGAGAGCGGCGACACCGGCCTCTCCCAGGACAAGAAGTCGCTGGGCGGCAAGATCCTGCGGCTGACCCCGGAGGGCGAGCCGGCGCCGGGCAACCCATTCCCCGACTCCGCGGTGTACTCACTGGGTCACCGCAATGTGCAGGGCCTGGCCTGGGACTCCAAGCAGCGGCTGTTCGCCTCGGAGTTCGGCCAGGACACGTGGGACGAGCTCAACGCGATCAAGCCCGGTGCCAACTACGGCTGGCCCGAGGCGGAAGGCACGTCCGACGACGACCGCTTCCGTGATCCGATCGCCCAGTGGGGCACGGACGAGGCCTCCCCCAGCGGCATCGCGTACGCGGAGGGGTCGATCTGGATGGCGGGCCTGCTCGGCGAGCGCCTGTGGCGGATCCCGCTCAAGGGCACGGAGGTCTCGGCGGACCCGCAGGCCTTCCTGAAGGGCGAGTACAGGCGGCTGCGCACGGTGGCGGCGGCGGGCGGCGACAAGCTGTGGCTGGTCACCAGCAACACGGACGGCCGCGGCGACCCGAGCGGCGAGGACGACCGCATCCTGGAGGTCCGGGTGAGCTAGGACCGGTCAGGCTTCCCGGTGGTTCCGACGTCCCCGGTGACCCCGGTGTTCCCGGCGGGGGCGTCGGGGGCGAGGGCCGGGTCGGGCTCGTCGGGTTCCGGTGACGGGCGTACGACGACCTTTCCGGACGCGAGGTCTATCGGTCCGTGTCCGGGATCGGCGTCACCGACGTCCTCCCGGGTCAGTTCGAGGCGGTTCTGCTCGTCCCGGGTGTGCTTGCGGCCGGGAGCGAACAGCTCCTCGAAGGCGTTGAACATCGCTCCCCCTTCCAGGGTCGCGTGGGCGTGCCGCCCATTATCCCGCCGCGGACCGGTTCCCGGCCGGGGCCGCGAACAGCCCCAGCCGGTGGGCGACCGCCGCCGCCTCGCCGCGCCCGGAGACTCCGAGCTTGCCGAGGATGTTGGACACGTGGACGCTGGCCGTCTTCGGCGAGATGAACAGTTCCTCGGCGATACGGCGGTTGGTATGGCCGGCGGCCACCAGGCGCAGCACGTCGCGTTCCCTGCCGGTGAGGCCGAGGGCTTCGGCCGGATCGGCGGAGGCCGGGGCGCGCTTCCCCGGGCCGGGGTCCAGGGCGAGGCGGGCGCGCTGGGCCAGCAGGGTGGCCGACCGGGCCAGTGGGGCTGCCCCGAGACGCCCGGCGACGGCTCTGGACAGCCGGAGCAGTTCCGTGGCGCGGGCACGCTCGTCCTCGCCCGTTCCTGAGGCGAGCAGCGCCTCGGCGAGCCGGAGGCGGACCCGGGCGAGGTCGTAGGGCCGCTCCAGCTGTTCCAGAGCGGCGACGGCCGCGGCCCACTCCTCCGGTTCCGGCCGGCCCTCGGCGCGCGACAGTTCGGCGCGCAGCCACACCTCGTACGCCCGCCACAGCGGGACGCCGGTGGTCAGGGTCCGGGCCGCCGCGCGGAGGTGTCCGAGGATCCTCGGGCGGTCCGGTTCGGTGGCCGGGTCGCCGTACGCGTCGGCCTCGGCGGTCGCCGCGGCGAGCAGCAGCGGCCAGCCGTAGCGCTGGGTGCCGGGCGGGAACCCCGAGGCGAAGGCACCGAGGGCGGTGAGCAGTTCGGTCCTGGCCTCGGCCAGGCGGCCCTCGGCTGCGGTCCCGACGGCGACCCGGACCATCGGCAGGAAGTGCTGCGGCATGGAGTCGTGGGTGCCGAAGGAGGCGCGGGCCGCGCGGAGATGACGGCCGGCCTCGGCCGTCTCGCCCCGGTCGAGGGCGAGACCGGCCAGGCACACCCAGGCTCCGGCGCGTGGTTTGGCGCTCTGCTCGAGGTGATGGGCGCCGGCGGCGGCCTCGGCCGCCTCGTCCCAGCGGCCGAGGGAGTGGAGGGTCTCGGCGAGGTTGCCCCACACCCAGCCCTCCGAGTCCAGCAGGCCGAGCTCGCGGGTGACCCGCAGGCCTTCCCTCAGGAGTGCGGCCGCCTCCTGTGAGCGGCCGATGCCTTCGAGGGCGGACGGCAGGTTGATGTGGCTGCGGCCCACCACCGTGTCCACGCCCAGTTCGGTCGCCCGGTCCTTGACCTCGTACATCTCGGCGAGTCCGGCGTCGATGTCACCCGCGTCGACCTTGAGGCCGCCGAGCGTGAGCCGGGCATTGAGCTCGATGTCGTGGGCGCCGACCATGCGTGCGTACTCGACGGCCCGTTCGGCGGCGGCCATGGCGTCGGGGCCCGGCTCGTGCAGCATGGACCAGTTGGCGGCGGAGGCGAGGACCTCGGCGTGCACCTCGGACGGGGGCAGGCCGCGCACCAGGTCCTGTGCGGTGCCGAGTTCGCTCCAGCCGTCGCCGCGGGCGAGGGACTGGGTGAGCCGGGAGCGCTGGACCCAGAACCAGGCGGCGCGCAGCGGGTCCGGTTCCTCCTCCAGAGCGCGCAGGGCCCGCTTGGTGATCTTCATGGCGCGTTCGCGTTCCCCGCAGAGCCGCCCGGCGACGGCGGCCTCGGCCAGCAGGTCGAGGTGGTGCAGGGGGACCGCCTCGGCCGCCTCCGGGTCACCGTCTTGGGATGCACCGGGCGGCGTGCCGCGTCGTTGGGGCGGTGGGGGCGGGTATGCCTCGGTGTAGGCGACCGGGTGCAGGGCGGTCCGTACGGCGTCGGGGACGGAGTCCCACAGTTCCATCGCCCTTTCCAGCAGGCCCAGTTGCTCGGAGTAGGCGTGGCGTCTGCGGGCCTCGACGGAGGCGTCGAGGACGGCGGGCAGAGCCTTGGTGGCGTCGTGGGCGTGGTACCAGTAGCTGGCCAGGCGGGTCACCCGCTCGTCGGCGGGGACGGGGGTGGGGTCGGCCTCCAGGGCTTCGGCGTAACGGCGGTTGAGGCGGGAGCGTTCGCCGGGCAGCAGGTCGTCGCTGACGGCCTCACGGACCAGGGAGTGGCGGAAGCGGTAGCCGTCCCGGTCGGGCGCGGGCGTGAGGATGCCGGCGTTGACCGTGGAGCGCAGTGCGCCGAGGAGGTCGTCCTCGGCGAGCCGGGCGACGGCGGCCAGCAGCCGGTGCTCGACGGTGGAGCCGCCCTCGGCGACGCACCGGACCACCTGCTGGGCGCTCTCGGGCAGGCCCTCGACCCTGACCAGGAGCAGGTCGCGCAGGGTGTCGGTGAGTCCGGTGCGGCAGCCCTCGGGGGAGGCGGCGGCGAGTTCCTCGATGAAGAAGGCGTTGCCGTCGGAGCGTACGAAGATCTCGTCGACGTGGTCCGGTTCGGGTTCCCGGGCGAGGATGCCGGCGAGCTGGCGGCCGGCCTCCTCGCGGTTGAAGCGGCCGAGTTCGATGCGGTGGACCGTGCGGAGCCGGTCGAGTTCGGCGAGCAGGGGGCGCAGCGGGTGGCGGCGGTGGATGTCGTCGGACCGGTAGGTGGCGAGGACGACGAGGCGGCCGGTGCGCAGGGTGCGGAAGAGATAGGCGAGCAGGTGGCGGGTGGAGGCGTCGGCCCAGTGCAGGTCCTCCAGGGCGAGGACGACGGTGTGTTCGGCGGCGACGCGTTCCAGCAGGCGGGCGGTGAGGGCGAAGAGGCGGGCCATGCCGTGTTCGTCGCGCCGGGTCTCGGGGGCGGCGGTGCCGAGTTCGGGGAGCAGGCGGGCCAGTTCCTCCTCCTGCCCGGCGGCCGCGGCGGCGAGCCGGGCGGGGAATTCGCGGCGCAGCTGGCGCAGGGCGGTGGAGAAGGGGGCGAACGGCAGGCCGTCGGCGCCGATCTCGACGCAGCCGCCGAGGGCGACGACCGCGCCCCGGCGGCGGGCCGCGGCGGCGAACTCCTCGACGAGGCGGGTCTTCCCGACGCCGGCCTCGCCCCCGACGAGCAACGCCTGCGGCTCGCCCGCGCCGGTGGCGGCGCGGGCGAGCGCGGTGTTCAACGTGTCGAGTTCGCCGGTACGGCCGACGAACACGGGACTGACGGACCTGGTCTCCACGGTCCCGAGCATCGCACGCGGGTCCGCCGGCGCGGCACCGGTTTTCGCCGCCCAAGGCACCGCGGGGCGGCGCCCGTTCAGGGCCGGAACCGGTTGGACGCCGCTGCTTCCGGGCTCGGTGCGGCGCTCCGGCGCCGGTTTCGTGCCGACGGAACGACGGCCGACCCCCGTACGGCCACCGTTGCGCGTCAGGTCACTCTTCCCCGTGCGGTCACCGCGGCCGGCGCTCCCCGTCCCCGCGGCGGGGCTCATACGGCTCGGGCGAACCGGTGGCGGTGTGGGCGGCGGCTATGGCTCTCGTGCTCGGCGCCGCGTGCCTCGGCCTCGCGGCGGGCGGCACGGGCGAGACGGACGGCCTCGCGAGCCCTGCGCTCGTCGTCGGCCTGGCGGATGAGGTCGGCGGAGCGGTTCTTGGCGAACTCGTACTCGTACATGGTGTGGTCCCTCTGGGGGTCGGTGTCCGGCGTCGCTTTCTGCGATGCCTCCACCTTCGTCTCCCAGGCGGGCCGGCCACATCGGGAGAGTTCCGCATCTTCGGCGGCCCCCGGGGGCCTTAGGCGCGTGTGAGGGGCCTCGGTCCGGCCATAAGGTGCTCGTGGCCGGACTAAGGCCCCTCGGGAACTGCGCGGAATCTCCCCGGTACCTGCCGGGGCCTGCGGTGGCTCAACCGGCGGCGGGCAGCCCCAGCAGGACGTCGGTGTACTTGAGGACGGCGAACAGCAGCCCGATGACGCCGAGTGCGACACCGGCCCAGGCGACCGACTTGATCCAGGGCGCCTGCGCGGCGCCCGGCGTGCCGAACACGGGCCGGGCGAGCACCGCCACACCGACGATCAGCGCGGTGAGCGCGAACAGGCCGCCCCACAGTGCGCTGGTCTGCCAGGCGTCGCCGTAGACCTCCTTGATCTGGATGGCGACGGTCGAGTCCGCGGCGGTCTCCAGCTGGCCGACGAGGGTCTCGCGGGCGGCGGCCACCGTGCCGAGCCAGCTACCGGTGAGCGAGACGACGCCGAGCCCGGCGGAGACGATCGCCGCGGCGCCCTGCCCGACGCCGGGGGCGCCCTGGGCCTCCGGCGTCGAGGCCGTGTCCGGCTCCGGCTCCGTGGTGCCGCCGTCGGCCGCGTCGGCGCCAACGGCCGCTCCGGCCTCGGTCCCGCTCCTGTCCGCGCCGTTGTCCGCGCTGTTGTCCTCGGCCCTGGCCGCTTTCTCGGTCTCGGTCTCGGTCTTGGTTCCCATGAGGCGCACCGTACGGACGCTCTCTGAGAAGTGCCTTAACGATCGCTGTGCGCCGCGCGTGTCTGCCGCCATTCGGGGGCCAGGACCGACCACACCTCAAGGTCGTGCCGTACGCCGTGGTGGAGATGGAACTGGCGCCGTACCCCGTCGAGGGTCATGCCGAGCCGGCGGGCGGTGTTGAGGCTGGGCTCGTTGCCGGCGGCGGCGACCCACTCCACGCGGTGGATGCCCCGCTGGTCGATCACCCAGTCGATCAGCACCCGCATGGCGCGGGTGACCAGCCCGCGCCCGGTGGCGGCCGGCTCCAGCCAGCAGCCGACCTCGCAGGTGCCGTTGCCGGCGTCGAAGTTCGACGTGAGCACCCCGCCCACGAGGGTGCCGTCCAGCCACAGGCCGTGCAGCGCGGCCGCGTCGGCGGCGCGGAGGTCGGCGTACCGCTGGAGGGCCTCTCGCGCGGTGGGCACGTCGACGGCCTTGGAGCCGAAGGGGACGTACTGGTTGATGAATTCCCGGCCCCGCTCCAGATGGGCGAGGAACTCCTCCGCGTGCCAGGGCTCCAGGGGACGCAGTTCGGCTCCGTCGTCACCCAGTCGTATGGCGTACATCCGTCTGTCGTTCCTCCTTGGCGAGCACGTCCTCCACCTCGGTGTCGGTGGCGGCGGCCAGCCTCTCATGGGCGGCCCGGCTCTCGGGCGGCTCGATGCTGATGCGCGGCAGGATCCGGTCCAGCCGGCGCGGCAGCCACCAGTTGGCGCCGCCGAGCAGATGCATGAGGGCGGGGACGAGCAGGGTCCGCAGCACGAAGGCGTCGAGGGCGACGGCGGCGGCGAGCGCGATGCCGAACATCGCTATCACGCGGTCACCGGTCAGGACGAAGGCGAGGAAGACCGAGATCATGACCACGGCCGCGGAGTTGATCACCCGGCCGGTCTCGGCGAGGCCGACCCGTACCGCACGTCGGTTGTCGCCGGTCTCCAGCCATTCCTCGTACATCCGGCTGACCAGGAAGACCTGGTAGTCCATGGAGAGCCCGAAGAGGACCGACACCATGATCACGGGCAGGAACGGTTCTATGGGGCCCGCGCTGCCCAGGCCCAGCAGTTCACTGCCCCAGCCCCATTGGAAGATCGCCACGACCACGCCGAAGGCGGCGGCGACGGCGGCCACGTTCATCGCCGCGGCCTTGAGCGGGATGGCTATGGACCGGAAGGCGAGCAGGAGCAGCAGACAGCCCAGGCCGATGACGACGCCGATGAAGAGGGGCAGTTTGCCGATGATGACGTCGGCGAAGTCGTCGTAGCCGGCCGTCACGCCACCGACCCGCACATCGAGGGTGGTGCCGGCCTCGGCGCGCGGCAGTACGTCCTCGCGCAGCCGGTCGACCAGGTCGCTGGTCCGCTTCGACTGCGGGGAGGACTCCGGTACGACGGAGAGGTAGGCGGTGCCGCCGTCCGCGCTGTGGACCACCGGCCCGACGGACGCGACGCCCTCGGTCTCGCCCAGTACGGGGCCGATCCGGTCCAGGGCAAGCCGGTCGGCGGCGCCGTCGACCTCGGTCACGAGGGTGAGCGGGCCATTGACGCCGGGGCCGAATCCGTCGGCGAGGAGGTCGTAGGCCTGGCGGGTGGTGGAGGTCTTCGGGTCGTTTCCCTGGTCGGACGTGCCGAGGTGCAGGGAGGAGGTGGGCAGCGCCAGCACCGCCATGACGAGCAGGGCGAGCGAACCGAGCAGCTTGGGCCTGCGCTCCACGAACGCCGCCCAGCGGGCGGCGAAGCCGGTCGGCAGTTCCGGCTGCGGGCCGGCCTGGGCCAGCCGGCGCCGTTCGCGGCGGCTGAGCGCGCGCATGCCGATGAACGACAGCAGCGCGGGCAGCAGGGTGACGGAGGCGGCGACGGTCAGCACCACGGTGAGCGAGGCCGCGACGGCTACGCCGTTGAGGAAGTTCAGCCGGAGGATCAGCATGCCCAGCAGGGCGATGCACACGGTGGCCCCCGCGAACACGACCGCGCGTCCGGTGGTGGCGACGGCGTCGGTGGCGGCCTCGGCGACGGACAGTCCTCGCTTGAGTCCGCGCCGGTGCCTGGTCACGATGAACAGCGCGTAGTCGATACCGACGCCGAGTCCGATCAGCATGCCCAGCATCGGCGCGAAGTCGGCGACGGTCATGACGTGCCCGAGCAACACGATCGAGGCGTACGCGGTGCCGACGCCGACCAGCGCGGTGGCGATGGGCAGCAGCGAGGCGGCGAGCGAGCCGAAGGCGAGGAAGAGGACGACGGCGGCGACGGCCACTCCGACAATCTCGGCGAGGTGCCCCTCGGGTGCCCCGGTCAGCGCGGCGGCGCTGCCGCCCAGTTCCACCTGGAGGCCGTCGGTCTCCGCGGCCTTGGCCGCCTCGAGCACGGCCGCCGCCTCGCCCTTGTCGATGTCCTTGGCCAGGTCGTCGAAGATGACGGTGGCGTAGGCGGTGCGGCCGTCCGCGCTGATCCCGCCGGTGCCGTCGTCCCCGTACGGGCCCGTCACGGCGGTGATGCCGGGCAGGCCCTCCATCCGGTCCAGGGTGCGGGTCATGCTCTGTTCGACATCGGCGTCCAGGACGCTGCCGGACGGGGTGTGCCAGACGACGGTGTCGCTGTCGCCCGAGAGGGCCGGGAACCCCTTGCGCAGCAGTTCGGTGGCGTGCCCGGACTCGGTGCCGGGCACCTCGTAGTCGTTCGAGTACGCGTTTCCGGTCGCGAAGGCTCCGGCCGCGACCCCGCCGAGGGCGAGGAGCCACAGCAGAACGGTGATCAGACGGCGTCGGACACACCAGCGTGCGAGTGCTGTCACGAATCACGCTCCAGAGTGACTGTCGGTGGATCTTTGACCGGGAACAGTCGCTTGTGAACCGAACAGCCCGCAAAGAACGCATAAGCAAGGAAGTCGCACTCTTCCAGCTCTGAATGATCCTTTGTTACGTTCGTGTGTTTATTCACAAAGCGCGGAATTCACACATCTCATGACAATCAACTGAAATTGTCTCTGGACGTGAGGTCGCTCACTCGTACGGGGGTCAGTCGAACTGATCCCCCAGCGCCATCACCATCAGCCCCGCGATCAACAGCCACAGCGCCCTGCGGGTCCGTCCGCGTGAGCCCAGTACGGCGGCGAGTGCGCAAGCGCCGGCGCCGCAGGCATAGGCCACCGGGACGAGGGCCGGGACGGAGCCCGTGAGGCGGAGCAGCGCCGCGGCCGTCCCGGCCAGGGCGAGTACGGTCCCGGCGCCGACCGCGGCCCACCGGGCCCGCCGGGCCTCCCGAAGCGCGTCGCCGCCTTGCTCGCCCTGTTCGACCTCGCCGGCGTCGTCGCCGTGTCCGGCGTCTTGGGCGTCTTCGGCGTCGTCGCCGTGTCCGGGGTCTTCGGCGTCGTCGGCTCGAGTGCCCGGGGACAGGTCGGAATCAGCGCGTCCGCTCATGGCGCGGGAGCGTATCGCCCCAGGCCCGGAACCCGGGATGCGGGGGTGCGGATCGCTTGTTGGCGTCCGTCGGTCCGACGTTGCGCGGCAGCCCGCCGCCCGGCCGAAACAGGAGCTTTGATGGCGGTCCGCCCGATTTCCGACGCGATAGCACCGGCGCTGACCGCGGGAGAGGGCCGACCGCAGGAGAGGGCTGACCGTATGAGAGAGGGGGACGCATCGAACCCGTGCGTCCCCCTCTTCGCTCTCCCGTGCGGCGCCCGGGGATCAGCCCTCGGCGACGCCCAGCTGCTGAAGGATCAGCTCCTTGACGCGGGCCGCGTCCGCCTGGCCGCGGGTGGCCTTCATGACCGCGCCGACCAGCGCACCGGCCGCCGCCACCTTGCCCCCGCGGATCTTGTCCGCGACGCCCGGGTTGCCGGCGATGGCCTCCGCCACGGCGGCGGTGAGCGCCCCGTCGTCGGAGACGACCTTCAGGCCGCGCTTGTCGACCACCTCGTCCGGGGTGCCCTCGCCCGCGAGGACGCCCTCGATGACCTGCCGGGCCAGCTTGTCGTTCAGGTCGCCGGAGGTCACCAGCGCGGTGACGCGGGCGACCTGCTCCGGCGTGATCGCCAGCTCGTCGAGCGCCTTGGCGGACTCGTTGGCGCTGCGGGCGAGTTCGCCCATCCACCACTTGCGGGCGGAGGCCGCGTCCGCGCCGGCGTCGATCGTGGCGACGATCAGGTCCAGCGCACCGGCGTTGAGGATCGCCTGCATGTCGGTGCCGGAGATCCCCCACTCCTCGCGGAGCCGGTTGCGGCGCACCAGCGGCAGCTCGGGCAGGCCTGCGCGCAGCTCCTCGACCCACTCACGGGACGGGGCGACGGGGACCAGGTCGGGCTCCGGGAAGTACCGGTAGTCCTCGGCCTCCTCCTTCACACGGCCGGAGGTCGTCGACCCCGTCTCCTCGTGGAAGTGCCGGGTCTCCTGGATGATCGTCCCGCCGTCGTTCAGCACGGCGGCGTGCCGCTGGATCTCGAAGCGGGCCGCGCGCTCCACGGACCGCAACGAGTTGACGTTCTTCGTCTCCGAGCGGGTGCCGAACTTCTCCCGGCCGTGCGGGCGCAGCGACAGGTTGACGTCGCAGCGCATCTGGCCCATCTCCATCCGGGCCTCGGACACGCCGAGTGCCCGGATGAGCTCGCGCAGTTCACGCACGTAGGCGCGCGCGACCTCGGGGGCCCGCTCGCCCGCTCCCTCGATCGGCTTGGTGACGATCTCGATGAGCGGGATGCCGGCGCGGTTGTAGTCGAGCAGGGAGTGGGACGCGCCGTGGATACGGCCGGTGGCGCCGCCGACGTGCGTCGACTTGCCGGTGTCCTCCTCCATATGGGCGCGCTCGATGGCCACGCGGAAGGTTTCGCCGTCCTCCAGCTGCACGTCGAGGTAGCCGTCGAAGGCGATCGGCTCGTCGTACTGGGAGGTCTGGAAGTTCTTCGGCATGTCCGGATAGAAGTAGTTCTTCCGGGCGAAGCGGCACCACTCGGCGATCTCGCAGTGCAGCGCGAGTCCGATCTTGATGGCGGACTCGACGCCGATCGCGTTGACGACCGGGAGTGCGCCCGGCATGCCGAGGCAGATGGGGCAGGTCTGGGTGTTCGGGTCGGCGCCGAGCGTGGTCGAGCAGCCGCAGAACATCTTGGTCCTGGTGCCGAGTTCGACATGGACCTCGAGGCCCATGACGGGGTCGTACGACGCGAGTGCGTCCTCGTACGACACCAGGTCGGTCGTGGTGGTCACGGTGTAACTTCCCTCTCAGCCCAGCAGGACGTCGTCGTCGCCCAGCCGCTTCAGCTCGCGGTACAGGATGGCGAGGCTCGTGACGATCGCGACGGCGGACACGGTGGCGTCGATCAGGACCAGGGTGTCCTTCTCGTGCCGCGCCTTCTTGACACGTTTGGCGACGCCGAGCGCGCCGAAGGCGGTGGCGGCCATGGACAGATACGTACCGGACCTGGACTTCTTGAAGCCCTTGGCCTTGGTCAGTGCGCTCACAGCGACGGAGCCTCCTCGATCAGCGGGTGGCCCCACTTTTCCACGAAGGCCGCCTCGACGGCTGCGCCCACCTTGTAGAGGCGGTCGTCCTTCATGACCGGGGCGATGATCTGCAGTCCGACCGGCAGGTTGTCCTCGGGCGCGAGGCCGCAGGGCAGCGACATGGCCGCGTTGCCGGCCAGGTTGGTCGGAATGGTGCACAGGTCGGCGAGGTACATCGCCATCGGGTCGTCGGCGCGCTCGCCGATCGCGAAGGCGGTGGTCGGGGTCGTCGGGGAGACGATCACGTCGACCTGCTCGAACGCCGTGTCGAAGTCCTGCTTGATCAGCGTACGGACCTTCTGGGCGCTGCCGTAGTACGCGTCGTAGTAGCCGGAGCTGAGCGCGTACGTGCCGAGCATGATGCGGCGCTTGACCTCGGGGCCGAATCCGGCCTCGCGGGTCAGCGAGGTGACCTCCTCGGCGGAGCGCGTGCCGTCGTCGCCGGTCCGCAGGCCGTAGCGCAGGCCGTCGAAGCGGGCGAGGTTGGAGGAGCACTCGGACGGGGCGATCAGGTAGTACGCCGACAGCGCGAGGTCGAAGGACGGGCAGTCCAGTTCGACGATCTCGGCGCCGAGTCCCTTCAGCAGCTCGACGGACTCGTCGAACCGCTGGATGACGCCGGCCTGGTAGCCCTCGCCGCGGAACTGCTTGACGACACCGACGCGCATGCCGGCGACCGAGCCGTTGCGGGCGGCCTCGACGACCGGGGGGACCGGGGCGTCGATGGAGGTCGAGTCGAGCGGGTCGTGCCCGGCGATGACCTCGTGCAGCAGGGCCGCGTCCAGGACCGTGCGGGCGCAGGGGCCGCCCTGGTCGAGGGAGGAGGAGAACGCCACCATGCCGTAGCGGGAGACCGCGCCGTAGGTCGGCTTCACGCCGACCGTGCCGGTGACGGAGGCCGGCTGGCGGATGGAGCCGCCGGTGTCGGTGCCGATGGCGAGGGGGGCCTGGAAGGAGGCGAGCGCGGCGCTCGACCCACCGCCGGAGCCGCCGGGGATCCTGGTCAGGTCCCAGGGGTTGCCGGTCGGTCCGTAGGCGCTGTTCTCGGTCGACGACCCCATGGCGAACTCGTCCATGTTGGTCTTGCCGAGGATGACGATGTCGGCGGCCTTGAGCCGCTTGGTGAGCGTCGCGTCGTACGGCGGGATCCAGCCCTCGAGGAGCTTCGAGCCGACGGTGGTCGGGATGCCCTCGGTGGTGAAGATGTCCTTGAGCGCGAGCGGGACGCCGGCCAGCGGGCCGAGCTTCTCCCCCTTGGCGCGCTTCTCGTCGACGGCACGGGCCTGGGCGAGGGCACCCTCGCGGTCGACGTGCAGGAAGGCGTGCACCTTCTCGTCGACGGCCTCGATCCGGGCCAGGTGGGCCTCGGTGACCTGGACGGCCGTGAGTTCGCCGGAGGCGATCCTCGCGGCGGTCTCGGCCGCGGTGAGCTTAATGATGTCGATCATGCGATTCAGTCCTCCCCCAGGATCTGCGGCACCTTGAAACGCTGCTGCTCCTGGGCCGGGGCGCCGGAGAGCGCCTGCTCGGGGGTGAGCGAGGGACGGACCTCGTCCGGGCGCATGACGTTCGTCAGCGGGAGCGGGTGCGAGGTCGGCGGTACGTCTTGGTCGGCGACCTCGCTGACGCGGGCCACCGCGCCGATGATGTCGTCGAGCTGGCCTGCGAAGTGGTCGAGCTCTTCGGGCTTCAGCTCCAGACGCGCCAGCCGGGCGAGGTGGGCGACCTCCTCGCGCGTAATGCCAGGCATGCAGCGTTCCTCTGGGGTGAGTGTGCGGTTCGGGCTAGGACCTGCCGTCGCGTCCCGGGCCGGGCGTGGCGCGGCAGGCGGGAAGATGACGACAGGCCCCAATCCTATGGGGCGCGGCCCCATACCCGTGAAACGGTTTCCCCGCACCCCCCGAAAGCGGTGCCGCGGCCCGGCTCCCCGGGCCCCGCCGCCGTGGTCGCACCGCCGCGACCGGTCCCGCGTCGGGGGCCGGTGTCAGGCCGGGCGGCCGAAGTCGTCGGCCGCCGATGCCGGGAGGGCGGCCGCCGGGCGCTGCCAGCCGCGGGAGCCGCGGGCGAGGAGCCAGGCCGTGGTCTCGTCGGGCGGCATCGCGGCCGCGACCAGCCAGCCCTGGACGGCGTCGCAGCCGAGGTCGCGCAGGCGTTCCCAGGTCTCGTCGTCCTCGACGCCCTCGGCGACGACGAGCAGTCCGAGCGAGTGGGCGAGGTCGACGGTGCAGCGCACGATCGCGGCGTCCTCGGTGTCGACGGCCAGCCGGGCCACGAACGAGCGGTCGATCTTCAGCTCGCTGACGGGCAGCCGCCGTAGGTGCACGAGGGAGGAGTAGCCGGTGCCGAAGTCGTCGAGGGACATCTTCACGCCGTGTCCGGTCAGTCCGTTGAGGGTGTCGGCGGCCCGCTGCGGGTCCTCCAGGAGGACGTGCTCGGTGATCTCGAGCTGGAGGGCTCCGGCCGGTACACCGTGCCGGGCCAGTCGCGCCGCGACGGAGCCGGCGAAGCCGGGGCTGTGCACGTCGCGCGGGGAGACATTGACCGCGACCGGCACGAACAGGCCCTGGGCGCGCCACTGGGCGACCTGCCCGAGCGCGGCCTCCAGCACGTAGTCGGTGAGCTGCGGCATCAGGCCGGAGGACTCGGCGATCGCTATGAACTCGTCCGGCGGCACCCTGCCGCGCTCCGGGTGTACCCAGCGGACCAGGGCCTCCAGGCCCGCGACCTGTCCGTCGAAGCGGACCTTGGGCTGGTAGTGGAGCTGGACCTCGTGGGCGTCCAGGGCCCGGCGCAGATCGCCCAGAAGCCCCAGCCGGTCGGGAGTGTTGGAGTCCCGCTTGGACTCGTAGACCTCGACGCCCGTACGGTCCCGTTTGGCCTGGTACATCGCCACGTCCGCGCGCCGCAGCAGGCCCTCCGCTTCGAGGGCGTGGTCGGGGAAGACGGCGACGCCCGCGCTGGCCTCCAGCACGAGGGTGAGGCCGTCGAGGTCGAGGGGCGAGCTGAGGGCGGCCACCAGGCTGCGGGCGACCCGGGTCGCGGACGTGGTGGAGTCGACGACCGGCAGTAAGACGGCGAACTCGTCGCCACCGAGCCGCGCGGCCTCCGCCCCGCGCGGCAGGGCCAGCCTCAACCGGTCGGCGATCTGCAGCAGCAGCCGGTCACCCGCGAGGTGACCGAGAGTGTCATTGACCGATCGGAACCGGTCGAGGTCGATCAGCATGAGGGTGGCGCGGGCGCCCGCGCGCTCGGCGTCGTCCAGCGCGGTCCAGATGCGCTCGAGGAGCCACTGGCGGTTGGGCAGCCCGGTCAGCGGATCGCGCAACTGCTCCTCCGCGCGGGCCCTGGCGATCCACAGCATGGAGTCGAGCGCGATCAGCGGGATGGCGAACAGCGGCAGGACGATCGGCCGGGCGTCGGCGACAACGCAGATCAGCGGCGCTATGCCGAGCAGCGCCACCGCGACCAGGCCCTGTCTGACCAGGGCGGTGCGGGCGACCGTGGGCAGTCCGCCCCGCGGGACGTGCAGGTACCAGTAGAGGGTGCGGGTGACCGCGAGATACGCGGCGGCGACCAGCACCACCTCGAAGGCGGTGTGCAGCCCCCAGGTGTCCGGGGTCGAGGGGTGCTCGACGGACGGTACGGACCCGCACAGGGCCAGCACCAGCGCGCCGGCGCCGATGCCGAGCAGATCCACCGCGCCGTGCAGGATGCCCTGCCGCCAGCGGCCCCGCCGGGCCACGCCGACCAGCACGACCACGGTGAGGCTGACCATGCCGGCCGGGACCCAGCCGTAGAGCAGCAGCACGGCGAGGGTGACCGCGGCGCCCGAGCCGGTGCCGCCCCACCAGCGGGAGCGGCCCAGCATCACGAGGTGGCCGACGACGATCCCGGTCAGTACGGCCAGGGACCAGCCGACGCGGCCGGACGGGAAGAGCGCGTGACCGCCGGTGAACGCTCCCAGGACGCCGGCACCGAGCACGAACGCGGCCGCCGAGACGACCGCCGTGGGCAACGCGGGCCAGGAGAGGTGCCGTTCCGCGTGTGCTTCGGACAGCCCGGGACCGTCCGAGGACAGTCCGATGGCGAGCGAGGGCGCTCCGGGGCCCCGCCCGGCGCCCGGCTGTCCTGCCGCCGGCCGCCCCGCGGCCTGCTGTCCGGTGCCGCGCGCGCCATGGGGGCGTGCGTCCGCGGCACGCGCCCCGAGGCGCCCCGGTGCGCCCACAGGCCCCGCGGGCCGTCCTGCCCCACGTCCGCGCCGCCGTACGGCCGCCATGCGGCGCAGGCCCAGGCGCAGCCGTGAGCCCGGGGCGGCGCTCTCGGTGGGTTCCATTCCCGTCCCTCTCACAGCCGGCGGTGCCCATGCCACACGGCTCGATGCCCGACGACCCCCGGCGACTCCGTGAGAGAAAGCCCTTCCACGGTGCCGCCACGAACACGGGGATACCCCGACCGCAGCTGGGCACGGTGGGCGCACCTCCCAACAGTAGGCCGCAGAGGGCTTCCAGGGGCACCGGTCTCCGACGGTTGCCCGAATGCGCCCCAGCCACCCGTATACATCTGGTATGCACCGATCGGGTGACCTTTCACCCCTGGTCCTCGGTGGGCAGAGCCACGCCGGCCGCCGCCTTTGGCCCTTCGTCGAGCAGGACGTTGAAGCCCTCCTCGTTCAGAACCGGCACCTTGAGCTGCATCGCCTTGTCGTGCTTCGACCCCGGGTTGTCACCCACGACGACGAAGGAGGTCTTCTTCGAGACCGAACCGGTCACCTTCGCTCCGCGGGTCTGCAGCGCTTCCTTCGCACCGTCCCGGGTGAAGTGCTCCAGGGTGCCGGTCACCACGACCGTCAGGCCCTCGAGCGGGCGCGGGCCCTGGTCCTCCCCGGCCCCCTCGTCCTCCATACGGACGCCGGCCGCCCGCCACTTGCGGATGATCTCGCGGTGCCACTCCTCGGCGAACCACTGCTTGACCGAGGCGGCGATGATGCCGCCGACGCCCTCGGTGTCGGCCAGTTCCTTCTCCGTGGCCTGCTCGATCCGGTCGACGGACCGGAACTCCCGGGCCAGTGCCTCCGCCGCGACCGGGCCGACGTGCCGGATCGACAGCCCGGTGAGGACCCGGGCGAGCGGACGCTCCTTCGCCGCCGCGATGTTCGCCAGCATCGCGACCGCGTTCTTCCTCGGCTCACCCTCCTGGTTGGCGAAGACGGTGGCGGTCTTCTCCTCGCCCGTCTTCGGGTCCCGCTTGGGCAGCCCGCTGTCCTGGTCGAGGACGTACGCCGTGATGGGCAGCAACTGCTCGATGGTGAGGTCGAACAGGTCGCCCTCGTCCTTCAGCGGCGGCTCCGCGGGCTCCAACGGCCGAGTGAGCGCCGCGGCGGCGACATAGCCGAAGTGCTCGATGTCCAGCGCCTTGCGGCCTGCGAGATAGAACAGGCGCTCCCGCAACTGGGCGGGGCATGTACGGGCGTTGGGGCAGCGCAGGTCGATGTCGCCCTCCTTCATCGGCCGCAGCGGCGTACCGCACTCCGGGCACTTCGCCGGCATCGCGAACGCGTGCTCGCTGCCGTCGCGCAGGTCGGCGACCGGGCCGAGGATCTCCGGGATGACGTCACCGGCCTTGCGCAGCACCACCGTGTCGCCGATGAGGACGCCCTTGGCCTTGACCACGTCCTGGTTGTGCAGCGTGGCGAACTCCACCTCGGAACCGGCCACGGTGACCGGCTCGACCTGCGCGTACGGCGTGACCCTGCCCGTACGGCCCACGCCCACGCGGATGTTGACGAGCTTGGTGTTGACCTCCTCGGGCGCGTACTTGTACGCGATGGCCCAGCGCGGTGCGCGCGAGGTGGAGCCGAGGCGGCCCTGGAGCGGGATCTCGTCGAGCTTGACCACCGCGCCGTCGATCTCGTGCGCCACGGAGTGCCGGTTCTCGCCGTAGTACGCGATGAACTCCCGTACGCCGGCGAGGCCGTCGACCACACGGTTGTGCTCGGAGGTGGGCAGGCCCCACTTCTTCAGCAGGTCGTACGCCTCGGAGAGACGGGCGGAGCCCTCGAAGCCCTCCAGGGCGCCGATGCCGTGGACGACCATGTGCAGCGGGCGGGTGGCGGTGACACGCGGGTCCTTCTGGCGCAGCGAACCGGCCGCCGCGTTGCGCGGGTTGGCGAAGGGCTTGTCACCGGCCTCCACCAGGCGGGCGTTGAGGCCCAGGAACTCCTTCATCGGGAAGAAGACCTCGCCGCGGATCTCCACGAGGGCGGGCACCCCGTCGCCCTTCAGACGGTCCGGGATCTCGGCGATGGTCCGCACGTTGGGCGTGATGTCCTCGCCGGTGCGGCCGTCGCCGCGGGTCGCCGCGCGGACCAGGCGCCCGTGCTCGTAGGTGAGGTTGACGGCGAGGCCGTCGACCTTGAGCTCGCACAGGAAGTGGAACTCCTGTGCGCCCAGCTCCCGGTGGATGCGCTCGACCCAGGCGGCGAGGTCGTCGTCGTTGAAGGTGTTGTCGAGGGAGAGCATGCGGGAGCGGTGCTGGACGGCGGTGAACTCCGTCGCGTACGCCCCGGCGACCTTCTGGGTCGGGGAGTCGGGGGTGCGCAGTTCGGGGTACTGCTCCTCCAACCTCTCCAGTGCGCGCAACAGCCGGTCGAACTCGGCGTCGCTGACGACGGGCGCGTCGTTCACGTAGTACCGGAAGCGGTGCTCCTCGATCTGCTCGGCGAGCCGGGCGTGCTGCTCCCGCGCCTTCGCCGGCACGCTCGTCGTCTCCGCCTGCTGGTCACCCGCCACCGTGTCTTCTCCCGTCACTCTGGGTTGTCCGCGAGGGATTTCGCCGCCCGAACGCAGTGCGCGTAGGCGGTGCGCGCGTACTGAGGGGAGGCCCCCGCGAGTCCGCACGCCGGGGTGACCGTAACCGCCTCCGCGAGAAGGCCCGGCCGCAGCCCCAGCCTGCGCCACAGCGTTCTGACACCCATGACGCTACCGGCAGGGTCCGACAACGGGCCGTCCGTCCCCGGCACGACACCGGTGAACAGCCGGGTGCCGCTCTCGACCGCCTCCCCGATCGTCTCGTCGTCACGTTCGGTGAGGAGCGAGAAGTCGAAGGAGATCGCCTGCGCTCCCGCCCGCCGCAGCAGGGCGAACGGGACGTCCGGCGCGCACGAGTGAACCACGACCTGGCCACCGTCGTGCACCTCGAACACGTCCCTCAGTCCGGACTCGACGAGCTGCCGGTCCACCGCGCGGTGGGTGCGGTAGCCGCTGGCGCTGCGCACCCGGCCGCGCAGGACGTCGGTGAGGGAGGGCTCGTCGAGCTGGAGGACGAGCCGCGCGCCGGGCACGCGCCGGCTCACCTCGGCGAGGTGCAGGCGCAGCCCCTCGGCGAGCGAGGCGGCGAGGTCCCGGCAGGCGCCGGGATCGGAGAGGGCCACCTCGCCGTTGCGCAGCTCCAGCTGGGCGGCGAGCGTCCAGGGGCCGACGGCCTGCACCTTCAGCGGGCCCTCGTACCCCTGGGTGTACTCCTCCAGCGCGTCGAGGTCCTCGCCGAGCCAGGAGCGGGCCCGCTTGGTGTCGCGTCCGGGCCGGTCCCCGATCCGCCAGCCGCTGGGCTCCACCCGCGCGTACAGCTCGACGAGCATCCCGGCGGTCCGACCGATCATGTCCGCGCCGGGTCCCCGGGCGGGCAGTTCGGGCAGGAAGGGAAAGTCCTCGAAGCTTCCGGTGACGGTCTTGACGGCCTCGCGGGCGTCCCCGCCGGGCATCGACCCGACCCCGGTCGCGGCCCCGAACCTGAACTGGCTGTTTTCGCTCACCTCAGAAGCGTACGGAACGGGCGGGGAGGCCGGTGTCCCGGCCGTACCGGCGGGGCGTGTGCCCAGCAGCACAGTCGGTCCCACGCCCGGCAGGTCGGCGCCGCGGCGACCCTGCACCTCACCCGCACGGTCAACCCGTACACCTGGCAGGTCGGCGTTCCGGCGACCCGGAGACCCGGCGTCGCGGCGGCCTGACGCCTCACCCGAATCGCCAGGCCGCACCCCTGCGGGTTCGGCGTCCCGCCCGCACGGTCAGGCCGTACGTCCGCGGGGTCAGCGTCCCGGGCGCACGGTCAGGTCGTTGACCTCCGCGTCCCGGGGCAGGTCGAGGGCCATGAGGATGGTGGTGGCGACCGACTCGGGGTCGATCCACCGGCCGGGGTCGTAGTCCTTGCCCTCCTGCTGGTGCACCTTGGCCTGCATGGGACTGGCGGTGCGGCCGGGGTAGACCGAGGTGACGCGGACACCGCCCGCGTGCTCCTCCTCGCGCAGCGCGTCGGCGAGGGCCTTCAGACCGTGCTTGGAGGCCGCGTAGGCGCCCCACTGGGCGTGGGCGCTCAGGCCGGCGCCGGAGTTGACGAAGACCACGTGTCCGCGGCTCGCGCGCAGCTGGGGCAGGAAGTGCCGGGTGAGTTCGGCGGGGGCGACGAGGTTGACGTCGAGCTGGTGCCGCCAGGCCTTGGGGGTCAGCTCGCCGACCTCGCCGAGGTCGACGACGCCGGCGATGTGCAGCAGGGAGTCCACCCGGTCCGGGAGGGACTGGTGGGAGAAGGCCCAGCTGAGCCGGTCGGGATCGGCAAGGTCGCCGACGAGGGTCCGCGCGCCGGGGAACTCGTCCGCCAGTTCCTTCGCGCGCCCCGCCGAGCGTGCGTGCAGGACGAGTTCGTCCCCGCGCGCGTGCAGCCGACGGGCGACGGCCGCGCCGATGCCGGAGCCTGCTCCGGTGATCACATGTGTAGGCATGCCCGCCATGCTCGCATCACCACGTGGTCAGGGCTTGGCCCGGGTTTCCCGTGGAGGAAGGAGCGGCGTTCGGTGCGTGCTCTCGGTGTGCCGGACGGCCTTCGTCGTGGCGGAGTCACGTCGGAGGCCGGCCGGTGCGGCGAGTGGGGTCCCCCCCTGCTCGAAGAGCTTGGGGGAGCGTGCCGGGCGTCGCGACGCCACGGGAGACCCGGGCCAAGCCCTAGATGCCCTGGCTCTCCTCCAGGTACGCCAGTGCCCCGACGGGCTCCTCGGCGAAGAACACCAGGTCGGTGAGGGCGCGGGGCAGGAAGCCCTCGTCCTCCATCCGCCGGAACTGCGTCTTGAGGCCATCGTAGAAACCCGCGCTGTTCAGCAGGACCACCGGCTTGTCCGTGTGCCCGTGCTTCTTCAGCTCCAGGATCTCGGTGGCCTCGTCGAGCGTGCCGGTACCGCCCACCATGACGACCACCGCGTCGGCCTTCTCGAGGAGCAGGCGCTTGCGTTCCGCCAGGTCCCGGGCGACGATCATCTCGTCGGCGCCCACGCGCGCCTTCGCCGCCAGGAACTCCACGGAGACACCGAGGAGCCGCCCGCCCGCCTCCTGCACCCCGTCGGCGACGACTTTCATCAGGCCCACGTCGGAGCCGCCCCACACCAGGGTGTGGCCGCCCTTGCCGAGCAGCTCGGCGAACTCCCGCGCGGGGCGCGTGTACCGCTCGTCCAGATCGGCGGCGGAGAGGAAGACACAGATGTTCACCGCCTCAGGGTACGGGCCCGGTCCGGCGTGAGGGGAAGAATTCGGCTTCGGCGGACGCTGCACCGTTCAGTGGTCGGGCCGGCCGGCGTTCGGCCCCTCCGACCTTGCCGACTCCATGACCCTGCTGACCCCATGACCCGGCTGACCGAGGAGCGTGGACCATGACCGTAGGACACCGCATCACCGTCGAACGGAGCGAGCGGCACGTGCGCGTGGTGCACGGCGGGGAGGTCCTGGCCGAGAGCGACCGGGCGCTGGTGCTGCGCGAGACGGGCTTGCCCGCGCGGTACTACATCCCGCCGGAGGACGTACGGCTCGACCTGCTGACCCCGTCCGACACCCGCACCCACTGCCCCTTCAAGGGCACCGCGTCCTACTGGTCGCGGCCGGACGCGGCCGATCTCGTATGGGCGTACCCGGACCCGAAGCCGGACGTCGCCGGTATCGAGGACCACCTGTGCTTCTACGACGTGGAAGTCCGATGATCGGATAGAAGGGTTGCGATCGTCGGACGCGCGGCCCGCCTCACCGACGATCGCGCCGCGGTGCGGCAGTCTCGACGACCATGGACAAGAACATCCTCTCGCGCGACGGCACCCCCATCGCCCACGAGAGCGCCGGACGGGGTTCCGTGGTCGTCCTCGTCAGCGGCGCGATGTCGACGGGCGCCACGGTGGCACCGCTGGCCGCCCCGCTCTCGGAGCGGTTCCGGGTCGTCGTGTACGACCGCCGGGGCCGCGGTGCGAGCGGGGACCGGTTGCCGTACGCGGTGGAACGCGAGGTCGAGGACCTGGCGGCGCTGATCGAGGCGGTGGGCGGACAGGCGTCGCTGTACGGCGTCTCCTCGGGCGGCGCGCTGGCGCTGCGCGCGGCGGCGAGCGGTCTGCCGGTGCGCCATGTCGCCGTGTACGAGACGCCGTACGCCACGTCCGAGGAGGATCTGAGAGAACGCGCGCGGTACACCGAGCGGCTGGCCGAGGCCCTGCGCGAGGGGCGTCGCGGGGACGCGGTGGAGCTCTTTCTGCGCCTCACCGGGCTGAGCGAGGCCGTGATCGAGGGCGCCCGCCAGTCCCCCCTGTGGGCCGGCATGGAGTCGATCGCGCCGAGTCTCGCCTACGACGACGCGGTCATGGGCGACGGCGGCGTCCCGGTGAAGCTGCTGGCGTCGGTCCCCGTACCGGTGCTGTCCATCGCGGGCGACGCGAGCCCGGCCTGGATGCGCAAGGCCGCCCGAGCGATCGCGGACGCCGTCCCCCAGGGCACCTGCCGCACTCTGGCGGGCCAGACCCACATGGTCGAACCGGACGTGCTGGCACCGGTGTTGGCGGAGTTCTTCAGCCGGTGAGGGGCCTGACGGGGCGGGCCGCTCGCCCCCGGTCCTCCGCCACTGCATGGACGCTGTCGGCGAAACCGGCGGACCTCGGGCGTGAGTCCGCCGACCGTGACACTTTCAGGAGATATGTCACGGTTGCGGGCGGGGTACCCAGTGCCACCGGGTGCGGGCTCACGGGACCCGGCACGCCAGGCCGAGTTGACCAACAGCGTCCTCCATGTGACGGAGAACCGGGACGGACGGTCCCCCTCCCCTCAGGCGGCGAGCACGGGCAGACCAGGGGGCCGGGGCCCGGCACCGTCTGCCGCACAGCCTCCTGGCGGTGGATCGCCCCCGCCATGCACCAGCTCGAACCAGACGCTCTTGCCGCCCACCCCGAACACCGCCTCCCCGAGACCGCATCCGCCCCAGTCGTCGGCCAGCAGGTCGAGGATCAGCAGTCCCCGGCCCCGCTCCTCGTCCGGCCCGCCCGGCACCAACGACACGGGGAACTCGGGGCAGGTGTCCGTGACACTGACTCGTAGCACGGGGTTGGCCCAGCGCAGCCGCACTGTGGCGGGACCGAGGGAGTAGCGCACGGCGTTGGTGGCCAGCTCCGAGGTGAGCAGTTCCGCCCGGTCGGTGAACTCGCCCAGCCCGTGGGCACCGAGCACCGCCTTGAGCGCCGTACGGGCAACGGCCGGTCCGCGTACGTCGCAGGGGAAGTGCAGCTCGTACTCCCAGGGTTCGGCGAACGGGATGAGAGGCGGGCCGGGGATCATGGAGTCCGGCCGGCCCGCCGGTTCGGGCGTCTGCTCGTGTTCCGGTTCCGCATTCTTCACGCGGCACCTCCTTGTGCGTGTGCGATGCGACGAGTCACGGTTCTGTTCGTTGAAGTGGTTGGAGCGGTGATGCCGTGTGCCGCCCACGCCGCGCCCTCACGGGTTCGCGGCGGTGGCCTGCCGCCCGCTCCTCGCCCCGTCGGGCCCGGACAGGAGTTGAGGCGGGGGTGCGCTTCCTCCGAGGAGGGACCGGGAAGGGTGGCGTGGGTCATACGCTAGCGGGAAAAATAAAACGCGTGCTACCAAGTTTGCCAAAACGGGTTTTAGTACTAGGTTTCGATGGACACTGCACGTCACTCTCGGCAAACTGTGCGCGCGAGCGAGGAGTTGTTCATGGCACCACGGCACCACCCGAGCATCCGGCAACGCCGGTTCGGGGCCGAACTACGGCGACTACGCGAAGCCGCCGGCATGACCGCACCTGCAGCCGCGACGCGGCTCGGAGTGGATCGCACCATGATCTCGAACATCGAGTCAGGGCGGTTCGGCATCAGCGATGAGCGACTACGGCGCCTTGCGAGTATCTACGAGTGCAACGACCCTGATTTGATTGATGCGTTGGCCTCAATGACCGGCGGGCGGCCGAAAGGCTGGTGGGACGAGTACCGAGGGAAGATCCCACCGGACTTCCTCGACGTGGCGGAGCTGGAGCACCACGCCACCGCCCTCAGAACCCTTCAGACCGCGCACATCCCGGGGATCTTCCAGACAGAAGATCATGCTCGATCTCTCTTCGACCTGTTCGTTCCAGCGCTGCCCCGCTTGGAAGTCGAATTGCGAGTGGCCCAGCGACTCGGCCGCCATCGAGCAGTAGCGGACAACCCAGGCGTGCCATACGCGGGTTACGTCCATGAGGCGGCCCTGCGCATGCTGATCGGAGGACGACAGATCGCCAAAGCCCAACTGTGCCGCCTCCTCGAAGAAAGCGAACGCGACAACGTTCAGCTCCTCGTGATCCCCTTCACCGCAGAGGGCTTCCCCATGGCAGGGGACACAGTGATGTACGCATCAGCGCCCAACCCTCACCTGGACACCGTGCAGGTGGACTCCCCCACAGGCGCCGTCTTCTTCGACTCCCCCACCCATCTGGCCAACTTCCGCGCGCGGCTGGACTTGGTCGAACGGGTGGCGTTGAATCCGAGGGCATCGAGGGACTTCATCCTCGACATCATCGGAGACCTGTAAGAGGTACCAGTCTTGTCCGATTTGAAATGGTTCAAGTCCTCGTTCTCCGAGGCTTCCGGCAACGCCTGCATAGAGGTTGCGGTCCACGACAGCGAACGGATGGCGATCCGGGACAGCGTCCGCCCCGCCCTGGCCTTCGCCATCGACCGGACGGCGTTCTCGTTGTTCGTCAATGCCGCCCGAGCCGGGGCCGTAAGCCACGTAGATCTCTAACGACCACGCACCACAGGCATTCACTCAAAGGCACAGGCGCTGGTGGCCGCATAGCGGGCGGGACGTGCACGGGTGGAAAACCGTGTGGTCGCAAGACTTGGTGTGTCGGTATCGTCCGGTCTTCCGATCAGCCGTTTCCGCGGTTCTCGACGTACGGGGAGCAGTATCGATGACCGTCCGACAGGCGACGACGACGCTGTGGCGTCCGACCGGGCCCAAGGAGCTGGAGCTGGTCCGAGAGTCGGGGTGGCGGGTCTGGCCGCCCCGGTTGCCCGAGCAGCCGGTCTTCTATCCGGTCCTCGACGAGGACTACGCGATCAGGATCGCCCGGGACTGGAACGTGAAGCACGACGGTGCCGGGTTCGTCACCCGCTTCGAGGTCGAGTCGGAGTTCCTCGCCCGGTATCCCGTGCAGCAGGCGGGCGGGCGGACCATCCTCGAGCTGTGGGTTCCGGCCGGGGAACTCGACGAGTTCAACGCCCACATCGTCGGTGAGATCCAACTCGTCCACGAGTTCCCCGCACAGCCGCAGGACCATTGACCGGGCGAGGAAGCCGTGACGGCTGTGCAGGCATCGGCACCCGCCCGCCGTTTCCGGTGACCGTGACGATCGCCCTCGTCCAGACGGGGACACTCCCCTTCCGAAAAGCGTGAGCACTCCGGGCCCCACTGTCACTTTGGCGCTCATTCGAGCGTCAAAGTGACAGTCGCCCGCCAACTGCTCACGGTTTTCGACCAGCTCACCGTGCCGACCCCGTCGGACGCCCCGGTGTCAGACCGCCGTGAATTTCTTCGTCGTGCGGGACGTCGTGGCGATGGTGGCGGAGCCGACCACGCGGGTGCCGGCGTAGAGGACGACGGCCTGGCCGGGGGCCACGCCGCGGACCGGTTCCTTGAAGGAGACCTCCAGGGTGCCGTCGATGAGCTCGGCGGTGACCTCGGTCTCGTCGCCGTGGGCGCGGAGTTGGGCGGTGTAGGTGCCGGGGCCGGTCGGGGCGGTGCCGCACCAGCGGGGTTCGATCGCGGTGAGCGCGCCGACGTCGAGGGCGTCCGCGGGGCCGACGGTGACCGTGTTGGTCACCGGGGAGATGTCGAGGACGTAGCGGGGCTTGCCGTCGGGGGCGGGGGTGCCGATCCGCAGGCCCTTGCGCTGGCCGATGGTGAAGCCGTGGGCGCCCTCGTGCGTGCCGACCTTGGCGCCGGACTCGTCGACGATGTCGCCCTCGGCCCGGCCCAGCCGGTTCGCGAGGAAGCCCTGGGTGTCGCCGTCGGCGATGAAGCAGATGTCGTGCGAGTCGGGCTTCTTGGCCACCGCCAGTCCCCTGCGCTCGGCCTCCGCGCGGATCTCGTCCTTGGTGGTGACCGTGTCGCCGAGCGGGAACATCGCGTGGGCGAGCTGCCGGTCGTCCAGCACGCCGAGGACGTACGACTGGTCCTTGGCCATGTCGGAGGCGCGGTGCAGTTCGCGCGTGCCGTCGGCCAGGGTGACCACGCGCGCGTAGTGGCCGGTGGCCACGGCGTCGAAGCCGAGGGCCAGAGCCTTGTCCAGCAGCGCGGCGAACTTGATCTTCTCGTTGCAGCGCAGGCACGGGTTGGGGGTGCGGCCGGCCTCGTACTCGGCGACGAAGTTCTCCACGACGTCCTCGCGGAAGCGGTCGGCGAGGTCCCACACGTAGAACGGGATGCCGATGACGTCCGCGGCGCGGCGGGCGTCGCGCGAGTCCTCGATGGTGCAGCAGCCCCGCGCGCCCGTGCGGAAGGATTGGGGGTTCGCGGAGAGCGCGAGGTGGACACCGGTCACGTCGTGGCCCGCCTCGGCGGCGCGGGCCGCGGCCACGGCGGAGTCGACGCCGCCGGACATGGCGGCCAGAACGCGAAGGGGGCGGGAGGGCTGCGGAATCTCAGTCATAACCCCTCCAGGGTACGGGGCACGGGAACCGGAGCCACCGGATATCCGTTGTTGCTCGCATGGGGGAAAGAAGAGCTTCCACGGACCGGGCCGGCAAGGACGGGGACCGTCGCATCGGCCGACGGGCCCTGCTCTTCGGCGGTGCGGCCGCCGCCGCGGGTACGGCCGTGCTGGCGCGGGACGAGCTGGGCCGCCTGTGGTGGCGGATTCCCGGGGTCGAGAAGCCGCGCAAGCAGGGCGTGGTCGACTTCGCGGGCGCCCGCTGGGTGGCGGCCTCGGACGCCAACTGGCGGCGCGCGGACCGACCCGACGACTTCGATATCGACATGGTGATCGTCCATGTCACGCAGGGCAGTTTCGACAGCGCGGTACGGGCCTTCCAGGACCCGGGGCACCAGGCGTCCACGCACTACATCGTCGGGCAGGACGGGCGCATCACGCAGATGATCCGCGAGCTGGACGTGGCCTACCAGGCGGGCAACCGCGACTACAACGAGCGCAGTATCGGCATCGAGCACGAGGGCTTCGTGGACCGGCCGCAGGACCTGACGGACGAGATGTACGAGGCCTCGGCCCGGCTCACGGCCCGGATATGCGCGCGCTACGACATACCCGTCGACCGGAAGCACATCATCGGCCACATCGAGGTACCGGGGACGGATCACACCGACCCGGGGCCGCACTGGGACTGGGACCGCTACATGAAGCTCGTGCGTCAGGCGCTCACGGCGACGACCTGACCCCGCCACCCGAAAACTGGACAAAAAATCTCAACCCACCCCCTTCCATCCAGAAATGGGCGTTCTATCATAAGAACAGGCCTACGGGATGAGTGAGGGAGTTCGACCGGAGTAGCCGACTTCAGCGCGAAGTTTCGACTTCCGCTGGTGCCGACGTCGACGGTCGGGCTGAGAGGCCGGAAGGTCGCAGGACAGGACCGGAAGGCGACCCCTAGTCACCTGATCCGGGTCATACCGGCGAAGGGAACCCGTCTCGTAGGTCGTTGGCGCGCCCGGAGGGCCGGGCGGTCTCGTTCGGATCGGCCGTTCGTCGTTCCGGCTGCGGGCGCGGGCCCGGTCGCGCGTCCGGTCCGGAAGCAGCGGCTCGATCCGTCCCCCGCGCGTCCCTCACGGTCGGGCACGTCCCAGCCCTCGGCCGGGACGGAGAGCTCCGTCCTCACCGGGAAGCTCCCGCGTCGTACTTCTCGCGGCTGGTGAGGACCTGGTCCATGTGGGTCTGCGCCCACTGCCTGAGCCCGCGTGTCAGGTGGTGGAGCGAGAGCCCGAGGTCAGTCAGCTCGTAGGTGACGGTAACGGGAACCGTGGGCGTCACGGTGCGGGTGAGCAAGCCGTCGCGTTCGAGGGCTCGCAGGGTCTGGGTCAGCATCTTCTGGCTGACACCGACCAGCAGCCGGGCGAGTTCGGAGTAGCGCATCGCTTTCGGGGCGCGCGATGCGCCGGGGTGCTCTTCGGACGCGTCACCACCCAGCGCACACAGGATCAGGACGACCCACTTGTCCGAGATCCGGTCGAGGAGCTGACGGCTGGGGCACACCGCCAGGAACGCGTTGTACTCCGCCTTGCCCTGCGCCCTTTTCTCGGCCTTCGTCGTCGTCACCGATCTCACCGTCCGCTTCTGGGGAAGTTACGCACTTCAGAGTGCCTACTTCCCGAAGGGAAGCAGCTCTCCCATGCTGGTGCAAGGGGGACGGAGACACCACCCCTGACAAGAAGCGAAAGGCACTGCGATGGAGACCGCCTTCACACCTCCTCTTCCCGGCGGAACCTGGACGCTGGGCGACTCGACCGTCACCCGGTTCGGCTACGGCGCGATGCAGCTCGCCGGCCCGTGGGTCATGGGGCCGCCCGCCGACCACGACGGCGCCCTGGCCGTCCTGCGCGAGGCGGTCGGCCTCGGGATCACCCACATCGACACCAGCGACGCCTACGGCCCGCGCATCACGAACGAGCTGATCCGCGAAGCGCTGCACCCCTACCCGGAGTCGCTGTTCATCGCCACCAAGGTGGGCGCGACCCGCGACGCGCAGGGCGGCTGGCCCACCGCCCGACGCCCCGAAGACCTGCGCAAGCAGGTCCACGAGAACCTCGACTCCCTCGGTGTCGAGACCCTCGACCTGGTCAACATGCGCATGGGCGACGCCCAGGGCCCCCGGCCCGGCTCGATCGCCGAAGCGCTCGAAACACTCGCCGCCCTCCAGCGAGACGGTCTGATCCGCCACCTCGGCGTCAGCAACGTCACCGCGGAGCAGGTCGCCGAGGCGCGCGGCATCACCCCCATCATGTGCGTGCAGAACATGTACAACCTCGCCCACCGCCACGACGACGACCTCGTCGACCACCTCGCCGTCGACCGCATCGCCTACGTGCCGTTCTTCCCCCTGGGCGGCTTCACGCCACTCCAGTCCGAGGCCCTCTCGCAGGTCGCGAGCCGGCTGGAGGCGACACCGATGTCGGTCGCGCTGGCCTGGCTGATGCGACGCTCGCCGAACATCCTGCTCATCCCCGGCACCTCGTCCACCGCCCATCTGCGCGAGAACATCGCAGGCGCCGGGCTCTCCCTCTCCGACGAGGACGTGGCCGAACTGAACGGCATCGGCCGCTGAAGCACGCACAGGCCGTCGGCCGCACCGACGAGCTCGTGCACGGTAGGCGGTTTCGCCCGGGTTGCCGGGTGGACCGGAGGGGGATGCCCGCGATGTGGAGTCCGGCAGGGCACGTCATGGCCGTCTTCCCGTAACGGGCCGCGATACCGCGCCCTCGCCCGAGCCGGTTGACTCACCGCTCGACGGTGTTGCGCTGCTGGTGTGTCTCACGGTCGAAGGCCGGCGGTCTGCCGCCCCGGCCGCCGCGACGCGGCCTGGGGCCTCGCCGGTTCGCGGGGACGGGGATCACCGCACGGATGTCGCGTTTTCGCAGGTGGTCGCGGATCGCGCGGGAGGAGTACGCCAAGGGGAGGTGGGAGCTGACCATCGGGGCGCGTGCCGAGCCTTTGAGTATGCCCGGGCCTGAGAGCCCCGTGGACAAGACGAGGCTGACTCACGCCCAGCAGTGTGGGCATGAAGGGTTCAAGACCCGGTGCAGATCTGTCTGTATCGGCATCGAAACGGTCCGGTTGGTGCGGACGGGTCCGTCTGCGGCCGCCGGGCGTCGGTCAACGGCCCACCCGAACCGACGATCCGGTGCTCTTGAACGAAACCGCCTAGGTCAGCCCCGCCGCCCGCGCACGTTCCACCGCCGGCCCGATGGCCTTGGCCACGGCTTGGACGTCGGCCCTGGTGGAGGTGTGGCCGAGGGAGAAGCGGAGGGTGCCGCGGGCCAGGTCGGGGTCGGTTCCGGTGGCCAGGAGGACGTGGCTGGGCTGGGCGACACCCGCGGTGCAGGCGGAGCCGGTGGAGCACTCGATGCCCTGGGCGTCGAGCAGAAGCAGCAGGGAGTCGCCCTCGCAGCCGGGGAACGCGAAGTGGGCGTTGGCCGGAAGCCGTCCCCCGGGCGCGGGATCGCCGCCGAGGACGGCGTCCGGAACGGCCTCGCGGACCGCCGCGACCAGGTCGTCGCGGAGCGCGCCGATCTCGCGGGCGAACCACTCCCGCTGCTGGGCGGCGAGCCGGCCGGCAATCGCGAAGGAGACGACCGCGGGCACGTCGAGCGTGCCGGAGCGCACGTGCCGCTCCTGACCGCCCCCGTGCAGCACGGGTACGGGGGTGTACTCGCGGCCCAGGACCAGCGCCCCGATACCGTACGGGCCGCCGATCTTGTGGCCCGAGACGGTCATCGCGGCGAGCCCGGACGAGGCGAAGTCCACGGGCACCTGGCCGAAGGCCTGGACGGCGTCGGAGTGCAGCGGGACGCCGAACTCGGCGGCGACCTCGGCGAGTTCACGGACCGGGAGAATCGTCCCGATCTCGTTGTTGGCCCACATCACGGTGGCGAGGGCGACGTCGTCGGGGTTGCGTGAGATCGCCTCGCGCAGAGCATCCGGGTGGACCCGGCCGTAGGAGTCGACCGGCAGGTACTCGACGAGGGCGCCCTCGTGCTCGCCGAGCCAGTGGACGGCGTCCAGGACGGCATGGTGTTCGACAGGGCTGGCGAGGACCCGGGTGCGGGCCGGCTCGGCGTCGCGCCGGGCCCAGTACAGGCCCTTCACGGCGAGGTTGTCGGCCTCGGTCCCGCCGGAGGTGAAGACCACCTCGCTGGGACGGGCGCCGAGGGCTTCGGCGAGGGCTTCGCGGGCCTCCTCGACACTCCGGCGGGCACGTCGGCCGGCGGCGTGCAGGGAGGAGGCGTTGCCGGTGACGCCGAGGTGCGCGGTGAGTGCCTCGACCGCCTCGGGAAGCATCGGGGTGGTCGCGGCGTGGTCGAGGTAAGCCATGGTGAGGACGATTCTACGGGCCGCGTCCGGTGACCCCGGGGCGCGGTCGGCCGGGATGCCCCGCCGACCGCACCGCGGAGGACCGCTCAGCCCAGGCGTACCCGGGCGAGCTGACGGGACTGGGCGACCAGTCGGTCCGCGCTGTCCCAGACCTCGGCGTCCTCCTCCAGGAAGCCGCCGGCGAGGTTGCGGGTGGTGATCGACACCCGCAGCGGGCCGGGCGCCGGACGGGAGCGGACGTGCACCGTCAGCTCGACCGTGGGGACCCAGCCCTTGAGTCCGAGTTCGAAGGCGGTGGGCGGCAGCGCGTCCACCGCGAGGAGCAGGGAGAGCGGGTCGTGGTCCCGGCCGTCGGCGAGCCCGAACCAGGCGCGCATCTCTCCCTTGCCGGAGGGCTTCCCGAGGGCCCAGCCGAGGGTCGACGGGTCGAGCTTGAGCATCAGCCGGTCCATGATGGCGGAGCTGCCGTCGACGGGGGCCGGCCCGTCCTCGGGGCCGAAGCACTGGTCCATGGGCGGTATCGCGGGCGGCTCGGCCGACGTACGGACGTCGTCGGGGAGGGCGTCCAGGTCGCCGTAGGAGGCCAGGAGGCGGATGCGCTCGACCTCACGGCCCTGGTCATCGGTCTGGAAGAGGGACGCCTGCCCGGTCGAGAGGGTGCGTCCGGTACGCACGATCTGGGTACGGACGACCGCCGGGCCCGGCTGGGAAGCGGTCAGATAGTGCGCGGAGAGGGTGAACGGGTCCGCGTGCGGCAGGGCGTCGGCGAGGGCGCGGCCCAGGACGGCCAGCAGATAGCCGCCGTTGACGGCGCTGATGATCGTCCAGCCGGCGGAGAGATCGGTGTCGTAGACGCCCGGTTCGCGGGGCGTGACCGCGGTGTCGCGGTCGAACTCACTGTCGCCGATGGTGGCCCGGATGGCCGGGGCGGAGGCTGCTTCTGGCATGCATGAACAGTACAAGAGTCACCTACTAAGCGGTAGCTTTGGGGTGGCGGTCGGACTCCGAACCGCCTCCTCCGCTCCTCCGCTCCTCCGCTCCTCCGCTCCTCCGCTAATCCTCCTCGCGGGCCGTCGAGCGCCGCTGCCACGCACGGGGCGCCCGCCAGTGGTACCGCAGCGCCAGCAGCCGCAGCACGAACGCCGTGACCACGGCGAGGGCGCTGGTGAGCGCGTTCAGCACGTCGAAGCGGAGGCACAGGGCGACCATGGTGGCGCCGACCATCGCCGGTACCGCGTAGAGATCGCGGTCCCAGCGCAGCAGCGAGGGCACCTCGTTGGCGAGCACGTCCCGCAGCACGCCGCCGCCCACCGCGGTGACGAGGCCGAGGCAGGCTGAGGCCGTCAGGCCGAGCCCGTAGTCGTACGCCTTGGTGGTACCGACGACGCAGAACAGGCCGAGCCCGGCGGCGTCGAAGAAGTTGACGGCGTTCTGGATGCGCTCCACGTGCGGGTGGAGGAAGAAGACCAGCGCCACGGCGAGCAACGGGGTGACGAAGTACCCCAGGTCCGTGAAGGCGGCGGGCGGCACCGCGCCGATGACCACGTCGCGGAAGAGCCCGCCACCGAGGGCCGTCGCCTCCGCGAGGACGGCGATGCCGAAGACATCGAGGTTCTTGCGGACGGCCAGCAGGGCACCCGAGATCGCGAAGACGAAGATGCCGACCAGGTCGAGCGCGTGCAGGAGGGACGGGCTGAAGAGTTGCTGGAGCACCCGCATATTCTTACTCAGCAAGAACCCCTCGCCTTACAAAACAAGGCGAGGGGTGGTGTGAACTTGCTGTCCGGGGACCAACCGGCCTAGGTACTGTCCCAGGCCGCCCAGAGCGTCGACGGACGCTCGCCGGAACGGTTAGAGGGCCTTCTTCGCCGCGGCCTTCTTCTCGGCCTCGGCTTCCGGCTCCGCCTCGGTCCTGGTCTCCGGCTGAGCCGTGTCGTCCGCGGCCTCCGGCTCCGTCACGGTCTCCGGCTTCTCCGGCCCGGTCTCCGCTTCAGCCTTCTCCTCCGCGGCCTCCGGCTCCGCCTTCTCCACCGCGGCCCCGGACTTCTCCGCCGGGGTCTCCTCCACCGGTGCCCCGGACTGCTCCGGCACCGTCACGTCACTGGATCCCACGGACGCCGGGGCGTCCTCGACGCCTTCGCGGGTCGCCGACACCACCTCTCCGTGGGTCCGCTTCAGAGTCCCGGCCGCGATCTCGGCGGTGTAGTGGCAGGCCACCCGGTGGCCGCCGCCGACGTCCCGCAGTTCCGGCCGCTCGGTCGCGCACTTCTCGGCCTGCGCCCACGGGCAGCGGGTGTGGAAGCGGCAGCCGCTGGGCGGGTTCGCCGGGGAGGGCAGGTCGCCGGTGAGCAGGATGCGCTCGCGCTTGTCCTCCACCTCCGGGTCCGGCACCGGCACCGCCGACATCAGGGCCTTGGTGTACGGGTGCTTGGGCTCGGCGTACAGCGTGTCGCTCGGCGCCTCCTCGACCAGCGAGCCCAGGTACATCACGCCGATCACGTCGGAGATGTGCCGGACGACCGCGAGGTCGTGGGCGATGACCAGGTAGGTCAGGCCGAGTTCCTCCTGGAGTTCCTCCAGCAGGTTGACGACCTGGGCCTGGATCGACACGTCGAGCGCGGAGACCGGCTCGTCGCAGATGATCACGTCCGGTTCGAGGACCAGCGCGCGGGCGATGCCGATGCGCTGGCGCTGGCCGCCGGAGAACTCGTGCGGGTAGCGGGCGAGGGCGTTGGAGGGCAGGCCGACCCGCTCCAGGATCGCCTTGATCTTCTCGCGGCGCTCCTCCTGGTTCTTGCCGATGCCGTGGGCGACCATGCCCTCGGACAGGATCGACTCGATGTTCTGCCGGGGGTTGAGCGAGCCCAGCGGGTCCTGGAAGACCATCTGGAGCCGGCGCCGGAAGCGGCGCATCTCCTCGCTCGGCAGCTTCGCCAGGTCGGTGCCGTCGAGGACGACCGACCCCTCGGTGATGTCCACGAGGCGCAGCACCGACCGCCCGAGGGTGGTCTTGCCGCAGCCGGACTCGCCGACCAGACCGTAGGTCTCGCCGGCCTCGACCTTCAGGGACACCCCGTCCACGGCGTAGACGTGGCCGACCGTACGGTCGAACAGCACGCCCTTCTTGATGGGGAAGTGGACCTTGACGCCGTCCAGTTCGAGCAGGCTCATGCGGGGACCTCCTCGGCCTTCGCGTCGTCGAGTACGGGGTTGACGCACCGCACCTGGTGACCGGCGGCACGCGGCTCGGCGAGCTGCGGGGTGCCGGTCAGGCAGCCCATCTCGTACCGGTCGCAGCGCGGCGCGAAGGCACAGCCGTCGGCCCAGGCGACGCGGTCGTTGATGGAGCCGCGGATGGGCTTGAGGGACTCGCCCCGGGGGGCGTCCAGGCGCGGGATGGAGCCCAGCAGTCCGTGCGTGTAGGGGTGGGTGGGGTGGGCGAACAGCTCACGGCGGCCGGCGGACTCCACGGCCTTGCCCGCGTAGAGCACGTTGACCTGGTCGCAGAGGCCGGCGACCACACCGAGGTCGTGGGTGATCATCAGCAGGGCGGTGCCCTCCTGGTCCACGAGTTCCTTGAGCAGTTCCAGGATCTGGGCCTGGATGGTCACGTCGAGGGCCGTGGTGGGCTCGTCGGCGATGAGCAGGCTCGGGGCGCAGGCCACCGCCATGGCGATCAGCGCGCGCTGGCGCATACCGCCGGAGAGCTGGTGCGGGTACTCCTTGAGCCGCCGGGTCGGGTCGGGGATGCCGACCCGGTCCAGCAGGTGGGCGGCCTCCTTGCGGGCGGCCGCCCCCTTCATCCCGCGGTGGCGCTCCAGGATCTCGGTGACCTGCACGCCGATCGGCACGACCGGGTTGAGCGAGGACAGCGGGTCCTGGAAGATCATCGCCATCCTGCTGCCGCGCAGGTCGCGGCGGGCGGACGGGTTCATGGTGAACAGGTCGGTGCCGTCGAATTCGGCACGGCCGCCGACCGTGACGCCCTTGTCGGGCAGCAGGCCCATCAGGGCCAGGGAGGTGACGGACTTTCCGCAGCCGGACTCGCCGACCAGGCCCACGACCTGGCCCTGGTCGACCTCGAAGGAGACGCCGTCGACCGCCCGGGACTCCTTGCGGCCGCGGCCGCCGAAGGTGACGGTCAGTTCGTCGACAGTGAGCAGAGACATGGTGGTTCAGCCCCTCAGCTTCGGGTCGAGGGCTTCCCGCATGGCCTCGCCGAGGAGGGTGAAGCCGAGGGCGGTGATGATGATGCCGACGGCGGGGTAGACCGCCATCAACGGCGCGTTGTCGAAGAAGCGCTGCGCCTGGGTGAGCATGACACCCCACTCGGGGGTGGCCGGGTCGGGGTTGCCCAGGCCCAGGTAGGACAGGGCGGCCGCTTCGATGATCGCGGTGGCCAGGGAGAGCGTGGCCTGCACGATCACCGGGCTGAGCGAGTTGGGGATGATCTGCGAGACCACGATGCGCCGCTTGCGCACGCCCAGGGACTTGGCCGCGAGCACGTAGTCCGTGCCGCCCTGCGCCAGCATGGAGCCGCGCAGCAGCCGGGCGAACACCGGAATCTGGACGACACCCACGGCGATCATCACGGTGGTCAGTGACTGCCCCATGACGGCGGCGATGGACACGGCCAGCAGCAGCGAGGGCATCGCCAGCAGCATGTCGATGAAGCGCATGATGACGGAGTCGATGCGCTTTCCGGTGTCGCCGCCGAGGGTGGCGGCGGCTCCGGAGAGGCCGCCGATCAGGAAGCCGATGACCAGGCCGATGAGCGTGGCGACGACGCCGACGAGCAGCGTCTGGCGGGCGCCGATCAGCATGCGGGAGAACATGTCCCGGCCGAGGTGGTCGAGTCCGAACCAGTTCTCGCCGCGCGGGCCGACGAACTCGCCCCGGTTTTGGAAGACCTCACCCCGCCAGGTCTGGGCGGTCGCGGCGTGCGGCGCGAGGTAGGGCCCGACGATCGCGAGGAGGACGAACAGGAAGATGACGACCGCGCCGATGATCGCCATCTTGCTGCGCTTGAGACGGCGGAACGCCTCACGCCACAGGCTGGCGCCGGTGCCGGTCTCCTTGGTCGCGGTCAGTTCCGCGAGCCGCTGGATCTTCTCGGTCTTGGTGGCGACACTCACGTCAGTACACCCGCACTCTCGGGTCGATGAGGCTGTACGCCACGTCCACCAGCAGGTTGATCAGGACATACACCAGCGCGATGAACATGATGAACCCGACGAGCACCGGGTAGTCGCGGCCGTCGATCGCGGTCCGGATGAAGGAACCGATACCGCCGAAGGAGAACACGGACTCGGTGAGGACGGCGCCGGACAGCAGGGAGCCCGTGAGCAGGCCGACCGTGGTCACCACGGGGAGCATCGCGTTGCGCAGCACGTGCCGGCCGCGGACGACGCTCCGCTTGAGGCCCTTGGCCTCGGCGGTGCGGACGTAGTCCTCGTCCTGCACCTCGAGGACGCTGGCGCGGGTCATGCGCACGATGACGGCGAGCGGGATGGAGGCCAGGGCGACGGAGGGCAGGACCAGATGCATGATCGCGTCCCAGGCGGCGTCGAGTTCCCCGGTGAGGACGCCGTCCAGGACGGCGAATCCGGTCACGCTCGTGGCGTCGAGGCCGGTCTCCTGGCGTCCGTAACTGGGGAAGATCCCGAGCTGGACGGCGAAGATCTGCTTGAGGATCAGGGCCAGGAAGAAGACCGGGATGCAGATGCCGATGAGCGATCCGGAGACCGCGGTGACGTCGAGCCAGCCGCCGCGGTGGCGGGCGGCGAGGTAGCCGAGCGGGATACCGACGGCCACGGCGATGAGGATCGCGAGGAGGGCCAGCTCCACCGTGGCGGGGAAGCGCAGGACGAACTCGTCCCACACCGGCTGTCCCGTCTGGGTGGAGGTGCCCAGGTCGAGCTCGGCGATGCGCTTGAGGAAGCGCCAGTACTGGACGTAGACGGGCTGGTCCAGCCCGAGCGCCCGGTTGATGCGGATTACTTCGGCCTCGGTGGCCTTTTCCCCCAGGATCGCTGAGGCGGGTCCGCCGGGCAGCCGGTCGAGCCACAGAAAGAGCAGTACCGACAGGCCGAGCAGCGTGGGTATGAGCTGGAGCAGTCTTCGTACGACGAGACGCAGCACCCCGCATGCCCCTTTCTTGCGTGATGTGTTCCATGAATGGACCCGCCCGGCCGACGAGTTGCGACGGCCGGGCGGACCCAATGTGCTTGGGTGACTACTGCTCGCTTACTTGAACGAGGCCTCGGAGAAGACTTCCTGCGTCAGCGGGGAGACGTTCGGCGGGTTCACGTTCTTGCCGAAGGCGATGGCCGGCGGGGAGGACGAGACCGGGACACCCGGCAGGTACTCCATGACGACCTCGTTGGCCTTCTTGTACGCGGCGATGCGCTCGTCGTGCTTGCCGAGCTTGGAGCCGGCGTTCACGGCGTCGAAGACCTTCTTGTCCTTGAAGCCCCACTGCTTGTCGTACCCGGCGAACCAGGTGCCGATGAAGTTGAAGCCGTCGTTGAAGTCACCGGTCCAGCCGAGCATGTGCAGGTCGCAGGAGCCCGACTCGGTGGCGTCCAGGTAGTCCGGGGCCCACTTCATCGCCTTCGGCGTGACCGTGATGCCGGACTTCTCCAGGTCGTCCTTCATCAGCTCGAACAGGTCCTGCGGGGCAGGCATGTACGGGCGGGTGACCTCGGTCGGGTAGCAGAAGTCGACCTTCAGCTTCTCCTGGCCGGCCTTCTTGAGGAGCTTCTTGGCCTCGCCCGTGTCGTACGCGTACTGCTTGACGTCCTTGGAGTAGCCCTCGATCGTGTCGGGCATGAACTGGTCGGCGACCTTGCCGCCCTCGGGCAGCTGGGTCTTGACCAGGTTCTCGCGGTCGATCGAGTGCGCGATGGCCTGGCGGACTTCCTTCTTCTTGAGCGCGGGGTTGGCCTCCTGGCTCATGCCCACGTAGAAGAGGTTGAAGACGCCACGCGTCGGGACGCCGTAACCCTGGTCCTCGAGGGTCTTGACGTCGGCCGGCGCGACGAGGTCGTAGCCGTCGATGTCACCGGCCTGGAGCGCCTGGCGGCGGCCCTCTTCGGTGTCGATGGTGCGGAAGACCAGGTTCTTGATCTTCGCCTTGTCGCCCCAGTAGCCGTCGAAGCGCTCAAGGGAGACTTCCTTGTTGCCCTTGTTCCACTTCGTGATCTTGTACGGGCCGGTACCGGCGACCGTGCCGGCCTCCTGGCTGTACTTGGGGTACGTGATGGCGTCGCCCTTGGCGGAGGCGTCCTGCTTCTTGTACTCCTCGATCGCCTTCGGCGAGTGGATCGCCAGGGCGTTCAGGGAGAAGCCGCCGGGGAGGTTGGCGGAGGGCTCCTTGACCTCGATGACGGCGGTGTTGTCGTCCTTCGCGGTGCAGGACTTGTAGTTCGCCTCGGCCGTTTCCTTGTCCTCGTTCTTCGCGAAGCCGCCCATGATGGTCTGCCAGTAGTAGGAGACCGCGCTGGACTGGTAGGTGCCCGTCCAGTTGAACCAGTGGTCGTAGTTGGCGCAGACGGCCGCGGCGTTGAGCGCCTCGCCGTCGTGGAACTCCACACCCTTGCGGAGGTTGAAGGTCCAGACGGTGCCCTCGTCGTTGCTCGACCACTTCTCGGCGAGGCCGCCGACGAGCTCGCTGCCACCCGACTCGTGCTCGAGAAGGGCCTCGAACGCCTGTCGCGTCACGCGGAAGGTTTCACCGTCGCTCGCGAGGGCAGGGTCCAGGGAGCCAGGGTCACCGGCGCCGGCGAAGACGAAGGTGTCCTTCTTGCCGTCGCTCTTGTTGTCACTGTCCCGGTCGCTGGAGCAGCCCGTGGCGATCAGAGCGACCGCCACCGCGGCCGTGATCGCCCGAGCGGCTCGGGACTTGGATATGCGCATATTGGGGCCACTCCGGGTCCGCTATGTGGATGCATCTTGACCGGCCGAACACTACAGATGTTCACAGCGAGTCGAGAACAGTCCGGATAGCGGTGATACCCACCTGAGATCTGAACAGTTGACATAAGGGACGCATCAGGCGTCCCGCCGTCAGGAATTAACCATCCCGATACATTCGGCGCCCCCTCAACGGCCGCGCGGGAAGCGCCGAGCGGCGTGAAGAACGGGTGAAACCGCAGGTGACAGGCGGTCGACCGGCCATAGCTGAGCGCACATGGTCGAAAACCTGACGTGAAATCAGTGCCCGGCGGCGGAACGGGCGGCCCGCGCCGACGCTCATGTCCACTCCGTGGGCACCGTCACGCTGAGTCAGCGCAGGCGGGTGCGGCCGGGCACCGGCCGCACCCGCCTCTCCCGCATACGGCCCGGTCAGCGCTGGTGCGCGGGCGGATAGCCGGAGCCCGCGGCGGGGGGCGCGGCGACGCCATGGGCCTCGCGGTCGTAGAACGGGCGGGCGTTGGCCCGCAGCCACATCGCGACCGGGTCGTGCTCGTCGGACATCGCGACGGTCGACACCGGAAGCCCGTCCGGAACCGCGCCGAGGGACTGCCGCATCATCGCGCGCACCGCGTCCACGGCCGGCGGCGACGTGTCGTACACGTCCAGGCCGATGGCGAGATACGGGGCGCCCAGCGACGGCTGTACCCAGGCACGACGCAGCGAGCGGACGGCGGGGGTGCGGTGCGCGTTCTGCGCGAGCAGGGCGTAGAACTGCGGGATCTCGATGGCGGGTTCGGACAGCCGCAGGGGCCCGGCGGGCTGGCGGTCGAGGCCGGTGGCGAGCCTGCGCAGATCGAGCCAGGGGATGCCGAGGCCACCGCCGGGGGCGTGCGGATTGAGCCAGAGTCCGTAGCGGTCGGGGTAGAGGGCGCGGGCGGCCTCGAGGCCGTCGACGACCTCGTAGGACCGGTTCCAGCCACTGGCGGACAGCTCCTGGGCGGAGGTCACGCAGGGCGCGTAGCCGAAGCCGTCGACCTCCATGTTCCCGTACTGGGCGTCCGGGGAGCCCGACTGGCCCTGCCACAGCAGCATCCAGACGTGACCGGAGGAGGGGGTCGCGAGCGCGCGCAGCAACGCCTCGTAGGCGTCGTAACGCCCCGGTGTCACCTGGCGCAGCATGTGCTCGACCTGTCCGGCCGCCGCGGTGCCTGCGCTCACTTTGTATCGCCCCTCCGTACAACACCCTCACCCAAGCCAATGAACCTAGCTTAAGCGCCTCTCGGTCCCGGGGAGCTCCGCCGGTCCGCGGCCGGCCTCCGGCTGCGCTGCGGACTCCTCACCGCTCCCACTGGTAGAAGGGGCGGACACGATCGCGCATCCACTGGCCGACCGGGTCCTGGGTCACGTCCAGGAGGACCAGGTTGACGGGCCACTTCACCGGCTCGCGGCCCAGCGCGCGGCCCAGCGCGTCCATCGGCGCGGCCCGCAGATCGCCCTCCGCACGGGTCAGTTCGGCGGGGGACAGTTCGACGCCGACGAACAGCACCGGTCCGGCCGTCTCGATCTCGGCGAGGCAGCGGCGGGCGGTGGAGACGAGACCGAGGGCCTCGAACTCCGTGGAGGCGGCGGCGAGGAAGTCCACCGGGTCGTCCTGCCAGTCGGGTTCGAACAGCTTGACCCGGCCGCCGCTCGCGGGGCCGTCCAGCGGTCCGCGTCCGGCGCGGCACAGGGCGGCGACGGCGGGCGGCGGCAGCGGGATGCCGACCACTCCCCCGGGGTTCACGGCGATCCCGGCCTGCGGTGGCAGACCGCGTGCGAACTCCACCGCGGGCGCGACGGTGAACGACATGTGGGAGCCGACGACCTGGCGGAACTGTTCCTCGGAACTGAAGACCGGGACGTACGCCTGGCCTTCGATCTCCATCGTGGGCAGGTCCAGCGGGCCGCTGTCCGGTCCGCCGCCGCCCGGCAGCGGTATCCACACATAACTCCGGCCCAGTACCTCGATGATCCGGCCGTCGGCCGAGGGGACGCCGAGGGAGGCGGAGAGCACCTCCTCCAGCTCGTTGCCGGGCCATCCGCCGTGCGGATGGGGGTGAGTCTGTGCCGGGAAGTCCGCGGAGAAGCCCGCCGGGAAGTCCATCTGCCTACCGCCTGCCTGGAACCACTGCTGTGGCTGAAAGGCTAACCGCTGCCGCGCCCGGCGGTCGGCCCTTACGGCCGCCTGTCCGCACACCGGCCGGCCGCCTGTGCGGCCGTCAGTCCGTGAAGTCGATGCGGTGCAGTGCGTTCGCCGCGTCGCGGTCGGCCAGGACGGCCGAGCCGCAGCCCGCGGGCAGGTCACCGCGCGTCACGGACGTCAGCAGCCGGTCGATGGCGGTGCGGTGGCGCCGGAAGGCGTACCGGGAGACCCCGCGGCCGCGCTCACGCTGGCCGTCCAGGGCCTGCTCCGGAGGGACGTCGAGCAGCAGCAGATGCAGGTCCGCGCCCCGGCGGCGGGCCTCGCGGGCCAGCCAGCGGCGCACCCAGGCCTGCGTGCCGCAGTCGTGGACGACGACTCCCTCGCCGGTGCGCAGGGCGCGCCGCAGTCCGGCGTAGTGGGCGAGGCGGACCAGGGGCCGGTACACCGCGTACGGCAGGAGGCGCGGCATGCCGCGGTCCCACCGGTCGCGGGTGTCCTGCGAGTCGATCAGGGTGCCGCGCGCCGCGCGCCGCATGAGGGTGGACTTGCCGCTGCCGGGCAGTCCGGTGACCACGACGAGGTCGCGGGGGCCGAAGATCAGGGCGTGCGGGCTGCGGCCGGCGCGCTCGCGCAGGTCGCGGACGACAGGCGCGGGCAGGGTGCCGCATGCCTCCCGGGCCGAGGGGGCCTGCTGCTCGGACAGCGTGACGCCCGTGGTGGTGGCGTACGCCCTGGCCTTGTTCACCGTGAGTCCTCCCCTGGGGGCTGTCCGGCCCTGTGCCCAGGCACCGAACACCTCCCCGCCGAGTGTAAAGAGACGGTAACGCCGGGTGTCTCTGGTTTCCGTCCCTTTCCCGATACAGGCCTGTCACAGCCGTCCGTGAACACCCGAATACCCTGTGCTTCTCCCGGAAGGGTCCCCCTGCCGCGGCCCCGCGATGCGTGCAATGATGAGCGCGCCAACTGCATACCGGCCGTTTGAATCCGCGCGGGAGAGTCCCCGGCACCGTTGCCGTCGGGGCGCCGAAGGAGCAAGTCCCTCCCTTGAATCTCTCAGGCACCGTTACCGCGTGGGCGAGGCACATCTGAAAAGCGGGCCCCGCGCGAGTCGCCGGTGGCTCCACCCAAGGTGCAAGCCGTGGTCGTCCCCTGCGCGGGCGGTCATGGCGAACCTCTCAGGTTCCGATGACAGATGGGGAGGAAAGACCTCGCCTGTCCTGCCCTGGGAGACCGACCGATGAGCAGTACCGAACTCCGCCGGACCGCGCTCGACGCCCTGCATCGTTCACTCGGTGCCACGATGACCGATTTCGCCGGCTGGGACATGCCCCTGCGCTACGGCTCCGAACGCGACGAGCACAACGCCGTGCGGACGAGGGCCGGTCTCTTCGATCTCTCCCACATGGGCGAGATCACCGTCACCGGCCCGCAGGCGTCCCGGTTCCTCGATCACGCGCTGGTCGGCACCATCGGGACCGTCAAGCCCGGCCGTGCCCGCTACACCATGATCTGCCGCGAGGACGGCGGCATCCTGGACGACCTGATCGTCTACCGGCTCGACGACACCGAGGCCGGGTCCCCTCGCTACCTGGTCGTCGCGAACGCCTCCAACGCCCAGGTGGTGCTGGACGCGCTCGTGGAGCGGTCGGCCGGTTTCGACGCCGAGGTCCGTGACGACCGCGACGCGTACGCGCTGCTCGCGGTGCAGGGCCCCGAGTCCGCCGGCATCCTGCAGTCCCTGACCGACGCCGACACCGACGTCGAGGGCATGAAGTACTACACCGGGCAGCCCGGCACGGTCGCGGGCCTCCCCGCCCTCATCGCCCGTACCGGCTACACCGGCGAGGACGGCTTCGAGCTGTTCGTGAAGCCGGAGCACGCGGTGGAGCTGTGGCAGGCGCTGACCAAGGCGGGCGAGGGCGTCGGGTTGGTCCCGTGCGGGCTGTCCTGCCGGGACACGCTGCGTCTGGAGGCCGGCATGCCGCTGTACGGCAATGAACTGAGCACCTCCATGACGCCGTTCGACGCCGGGTTCGGCCGGGTGGTGAAGTTCGAGAAGGAGGGCGACTTCGTGGGCCGCGCCGCCCTGGCCGAGGCCGCCGCCCGCGCCGAGCGGACCCCGCCCCGCGCCCTGGTCGGCCTGGTCGCCGAGGGCCGCCGGGTCCCGCGCGCCGGGTACGCGGTGGTCGCCGGGGGCGAGGTGATCGGCGAGGTCACCTCCGGTGCGCCCTCCCCGACGCTGGGCCGGCCGATCGCGATGGCGTACGTCGACGGGGCGTACGCGGTGCCGGGCACGGCGGGCGTGGGCGTGGACATCCGCGGCAGCCACGAGCCGTACGAGGTCGTGGCGCTGCCGTTCTACAAGCGGCAGAAGTAACCGTCGCAGAGGGCCCCGGGACGGCTGATGCTGTGGGCGCATCCGGCGGGCCCGGGGCATGAGCCCGCCGACCGTGACACTTTCCGGGAATGTGTCACGGTTCGCAGCCGGAGTACCAGTGCCGTCGGTACGGGCTCGCGAGGCCCGGAACGCCGGGCCGAATCGACCAACAGCATCACGGCCTTCCGGGCCCTCCCACGTCGTCGTAGGTCGTCGTAGGTCGGCGCGTAGGTCCTCGTACGTCGCCGTAGGGGCTCGCAGATCCCCGCAGGTCCTCGCACGGGTGAGCCGGGCAGGTCGTGCCCGCTCACGCGTACGTCCCGTACTTCCCGTAGTTTCCGAGTCATCAGCAAGTCCACCGTGTACAGGAGAATCCAGGTCATGAGCAACCCCCAGCAGCTGCGTTACAGCAAGGAGCACGAGTGGCTGTCGGCCGCCGAGGACGGTGTGTCGACCATCGGCATCACCGAGCACGCGGCCAACGCACTCGGCGATGTCGTGTTCGTCCAGCTCCCCGAGGTCGGTGACACCGTGACCGCGGGCGAGACCTGCGGCGAACTGGAGTCGACCAAGTCGGTCAGCGACCTGTACTGCCCGGTCACCGGCGAGGTCACCGAGATCAACGAGGACGTGGTGAACGACCCCTCGCTGGTGAACTCGGCCCCCTTCGAGGGCGGCTGGCTGTTCAAGGTACGGGTCGGCGAGGAGCCGGCCGACCTGCTCTCCGCCGCCGAGTACGACGCCTTCATCCAGGGCTGAGGAGGCCGTAGTCCCATGTCGCATCTGAACACCCCGCTGCACGAGCTCGACCCGGACGTCGCCGCGGCGATCGACGCCGAACTCCACCGCCAGCAGTCCACCCTCGAGATGATCGCCTCGGAGAACTTCGCCCCGGTCGCGGTCATGGAGGCCCAGGGCACGGTCCTTACCAACAAATACGCCGAGGGCTACCCCGGCCGCCGCTACTACGGCGGCTGCGAGCACGTCGACGTGATCGAGCAGATCGCCATCGACCGGGTCAAGGAGCTGTTCGGCGCCGAGCACGCCAATGTGCAGCCGCACTCGGGCGCGCAGGCCAACGCCGCCGCGATGTTCGCGCTGCTCAAGCCCGGTGACACGATCATGGGCCTGAACCTCGCGCACGGCGGGCACCTGACCCACGGCATGAAGATCAACTTCTCGGGCAAGCTCTACGACGTCGTCGCCTACCACGTCGGCGACGACGGCCGGGTCGACATGGCCGAGGTCGAGCGGCTGGCCAAGGAGAGCAGGCCGAAGCTGATCGTCGCCGGCTGGTCGGCGTACCCGCGGCAGCTGGACTTCGCCGAGTTCCGCCGGATCGCGGACGAGGTCGGCGCGTACCTGATGGTCGACATGGCGCACTTCGCCGGTCTGGTCGCGGCGGGCCTGCACCCGAACCCGGTTCCGCACGCCCACGTCGTCACCACGACCACGCACAAGACCCTCGGCGGCCCGCGCGGTGGCGTGATCCTCTCCACGACCGAGCTGGCCAAGAAGATCAACTCCGCGGTCTTCCCCGGCCAGCAGGGCGGCCCGCTGGAGCATGTGGTCGCGGCCAAGGCGGTCGCCTTCAAGGTCGCCGCGTCCGAGGAGTTCAAGGACCGCCAGCGCCGCACCCTGGAGGGCGCCCGCATCCTGGCCGAGCGCCTGATGGAGGACGACGTCACGACAGTGGGCGTGGACGTGCTCTCCGGCGGCACGGACGTACACCTGGTCCTGGTCGACCTGCGCGCGTCCGAGCTGGACGGGCAGCAGGCCGAGGACCGGCTCCACGAGGTCGGCATCACCGTCAACCGCAACGCGGTCCCGAACGACCCACGGCCCCCGATGGTCACCTCGGGTCTGCGGATCGGCACGCCCGCCCTGGCCACCCGCGGCTTCGACACCGAGGACTTCGCCGAGGTGGCGGACGTGATCGCCGAGGCGCTGAAGGCGCCCTCCCCCTTCGGGGCCGCCGACGCCGAGGCGCTCCGGGCACGGGTGACGGCCCTCGCGGAGAAGCATCCGCTGTACCCCGGTCTGAAGTAATTCCGTACGCTTTGATTCGTACGGCCGTCCGGGGCATCGCGCACACTGGGTCAGTGAGCGCGATGCCCCGCGTCGTGCACTCCCCTGTGAACACCCTTCCGTTCCCCGCATCCGTATCACCGCGAACCACCCCCCGGCGGACAGCGGCGTCCGCCGAACCCCTAGGAGTCCTCCCGTGGCCCTCTCGGTCTTCGACCTGTTCTCGATCGGCATCGGGCCGTCCAGCTCGCACACGGTCGGCCCGATGCGGGCCGCCCGCATGTTCGCCCGGCGGCTGCGCACCGAGGAGCTGCTGGACTCGGTCGCCTCGGTCCGCGCGGAGCTGTACGGGTCGCTCGGCGCCACCGGCCACGGGCACGGCACGCCCAAGGCGGTACTGCTCGGCCTGGAGGGCACCTCGCCCCGCACGGTGGACGTGGAGACGGCCGACGAACGGGTGGAGAAGATCAAGGACTCGGGCCGGCTGAGGCTGCTCGACACGCACGAGATCGCGTTCTCCTTCGACGACGACCTGGTGCTGCACCGCCGCAAGGCGCTTGCGTACCACGCGAACGGCATGACCCTGTGGGCGTACGACGCGTCCGGCGCCGAGGTGCTGACGAAGACGTACTACTCGGTGGGCGGCGGCTTCGTCGTCGACGAGGAGGCGGTGGGCGCGGACCGCATCAAGCTCAACGACACGGTCCTGAAGTATCCGTTCCGCACGGGCGACGAACTGCTGCGCCTGACCCGGGAGACGGGCCTGTCCATCTCCGCGCTGATGCTGGAGAACGAGCGCGCCTGGCGGACCGAGGAGGAGATCCGCGAGGGCCTGCTGGAGATCTGGCGGGTGATGCAGGCGTGCGTGGCGCGCGGCATGTCCCGCGAGGGCATCCTGCCGGGCGGCCTGAAGGTGCGCCGGCGTTCCGCGAACACGGCACGCAAGCTGCGCGCGGAGGGCGATGCGAAGGCCCTCTCCATGGAGTGGATCACGCTCTACGCGATGGCCGTGAACGAGGAGAACGCCGGGGGCGGCCGGGTCGTCACCGCCCCGACCAACGGCGCGGCCGGCATCATCCCCGCCGTCCTGCACTACTACATGAACTTCGTCCCCGGTGCCGACGAGGACGGTGTGGTCCGTTTCCTGCTGGCGGCCGGTGCGATCGGCATGCTGTTCAAGGAGAACGCCTCCATCTCCGGCGCCGAGGTCGGCTGCCAGGGCGAGGTCGGCTCCGCCTGCTCGATGGCGGCGGGTGCCCTCGCCGAGGTGATGGGCGGCTCACCGGAACAGGTCGAGAACGCCGCCGAGATCGGCATGGAGCACAACCTCGGCCTGACCTGCGATCCGGTCGGCGGCCTGGTCCAGATCCCGTGCATCGAGCGCAACGGCATGGCCGCGGTGAAGGCGGTCACCGCCGCGCGGATGGCGATGCGCGGCGACGGCTCGCACAAGGTGTCCCTGGACAAGGTCATCAAGACCATGAAGGAGACCGGCGCCGACATGTCCGTCAAGTACAAGGAGACCGCGCGGGGCGGACTGGCGGTGAACATCATCGAGTGCTGAGGGATCGAGTGCCGAGGCGACGGGGCACGACGGACGGCGTATGTTGGCCTGGCTGGTCGGGTTCCGTTCCGGACATGGGGTCCGGGCCCGGGGTCCGGTGTTCTGTTGGGGGTTGGAAACCATGGTTGCTGGTCGTGTGGTGCGGTTCGACGCCGTACGGGGTTACGGGTTCATCGCTCCGGAGCACGGCGGGGAGGACGTCTTCCTCCACGTCAACGACGTGCGGATTCCGGAGCATCAGCTGCGTCCCGGGGTCACCGTGGAGTTCGAGATCGAAGAGGGCGACCGGGGGCTCAAGGCCTCGGGCGTGCGGCTGGCCCAGGGGGCCGGCCCGGTGTCCTCCGCCGGGGCGGGCAGGCATCCGGACGGCGACGACTCGCTGTGCGACGTGCTCACCGCCGAGGAGTACCTCCAGGAGGTCACGGAGGTCCTGCTGTCCGCCGCGCCTACACTCACCGGCGAACAGATCCTCCAGGCGCGCCGCGGGCTGTTGCAGTTCAGCAAGACCCACGGCTGGTGCGACGGGTGATCCGGGCACGGTGATCCCGACACGGTGATCCCGACACGGTGATCCGGGCCCCGGTGCGGCCGGGCCGGTGACGTCGTCCCGCCGGGCCGTGCCGGGCCCGCCTCTCGGGCGGCGTACGCCTCCAGGCGGTGGCGCTGGACATCGCGGATGCCGTGCCCGGCGCCCGTCGGCCCGGCGCCTTCGTACTCGGCGGCCAGGGCGTTGCACTGCTCGAGAGGGCCCGCCGGCCGGCCCGTGCCCCGGCTCAGCGGTCGGTGACGCGCATGTCGAACCAGGTCGTCTTGCCCCGGGGCAGGAGGTCGACGCCCCAGCGGTCGGCGAGGGTGTCGACGAGGAAGAGGCCACGGCCGCTGATGTCCAGTTCCTGGACCGGCATGAGGCAGGGCAGGCTGCGGGACGGGTCGCGGACCTCTACGCGGATCCAGCGGGGGCGGCGACGCAGCCGGAGGCCGAAGACGCGGGCCCCGGTGTGGCGCACCGCGTTGCCGACGAGCTCGGAAACGAGGAGGACGGCGTCCTCGGTGATCGCCGCCCCGAGGCCCCAGTGGCGCAGGATCACGACCTGAGTGAGCCGGCGGGCGGTGGCCGCGGACTCCGGACGGGACGGCAGCGGGACCTCGGCCTGTGACGGATCGCCGAACAACTCCAGCGCCTTCTGCGCGTGTTCGTCCTCGACCGTCGGCGACCAGCGCGACGCGGTCGCACGTCCGTCTCCCCGCGGCTGTTCCCTGCCCTCCAGCCCCGCCATGCCCCCATCATGGACGTCCGGCGGGACGTCCGGGGCCGTTCCGTCGGAACGCGCCCCCCGTACGCCCTCGCCACAAGGCAGTCCACTGGCATATGCCCCTGACGCTTCGGGGGTGCCGGTGACCCATGCGACCTGCGAGAACGGTTCACTGTGCGGCAATCGACAGGCTCCCTCGACAGGCAGGCTTAAGGGTGCTTCAAGGCTCCCATAAACCGCCCCATCGAGGGACCCGAATCAGACACCGTGTCAATTGCAACCCCCCGCAGGAAGGTTCACAGGAATCTCGCCTTGCCGGGGCCTTCCTCCACGAAGCTGCGCATCCCCCGCTCGCGGTCCTCGGTGGCGAACAGGCCCGCGAACCAGTTGCGCTCGACGGCGAGGCCGGTGTCGATGTCGGTCTCCAGACCGGTGTCGACCGCCTCCTTGGCCGCGCGCAGAGCGATCGCGGGCCCCTTGGCGAGCTTCGCGGCCCACGCGTGCGCCTGCTCGTAGACCTCGGCGGCGGGTACCACACGGTCCACCAGACCCAGCGCCAGCGCCTCGTCGGCCTTCACCTGACGGCCCGTGAAGATGAGGTCCTTCGCCCTGGACGGGCCGATGAGACGGGCCAGGCGCTGGGTGCCGCCGGCCCCCGGGATGAGGCCGAGCAGGATCTCGGGCTGGCCCAGCTTGGCGTTCTCCCCGGCGATGCGGAAGTCCGCGCAGAGCGCGAGCTCGCAGCCGCCGCCGAGCGCGTAACCGGTCACCGCCGCCACCACCGGTTTGGGGATGCGGGCCACCGCCGTGAAGGAGTCCTGCAGGGCGCGGGCGCGCAGGACCATCGCGGTGTGGTCCATGGCCTGCATCTCCTTGATGTCCGCGCCCGCCGCGAACACCTTCTCACCGCCGAAGATCACCACGGCGCGCACGTCCTCGCGGCGCGTGATCTCCTCGGCGAGTTCCTTCAGCCGGTCCTGCGTGGCGACGTCCAGCGCGTTCATGGGCGGGCGGTCCAGGCGCAGCGTGCCGACGCCCTCGGCGACTTCGAGATGTACGGTCATGGCAGCAGGTTAACGGTGACTAACGGCAAGCGGGCCGGTGCGGTCCATCACACCCGGCCGGGGACCCGGGGGTCGCCCCCGGACAGACACAGCACGGTGGCCAACGCCGACGGCCCCGGTGCCGTACCTCACACCGGGGCCGTCGCACGCCGCACGTCGCACGTCGCACGTCGCACGTCGCACGGAGGGAACGTCCCCCGCGGGTCGTGTGGTTACGCCTTCCACTTCTCCCAGGACATGTTCCAGCCGTTGAGGCCGTTGTCCGGGGCGATGGTGGCGTCGTTGGAGTTCTTCACGACGACCACGTCGCCGATCATGGAGTTCTCGAAGAACCAGGCGCCCGGCGCCTTCTTGTCCCAGCCGCCGCGGGTGTCGCGCAGGCCGATGCAGCCGTGGCTGGCGTTGTAGTTGCCGAAGGCGCCGCCGCCCCAGTAGTTGCCGTGGATGAAGGTGCCCGACGTGCTCAGGCGCATGGCGTGCGGGACGTCCTTGATGTCGTACTCGCCGCCGAACCCGACCGTCTCGCCGTTCATCCGGGTGACCGCGAGCCGCTCGCTGATGACCATCCGGCCGTTCCACGTCTCGGTGCCGGGGGCGCCGGCGGTGATCGGGATCGTCTTGATGACCTTGCCGTCCCGCTCGACCTTCATGGTGTGCTTCTTGGCGTCGACGACGGAGACCTGGCTGCGGCCGACGGTGAAGGAGACGGTCTTGGCCTGCTCGCCGTAGACGCCGGGACGGCCCTCGACGCCGTCGAGGTTGAGGTCGACGGTGACCTTGGTGCCGGCCTTCCAGTACTTCTCGGGGCGGAAGTCGAGGCGGTCGTTGCCGAACCAGTGCCCCTCGACCTCGACGGCCGGCTCGGTCGTGATGCGGATGGCCTTCTCGACGTCCTCGGGGTGGGTGATGCCCCGGGTGAAGTGGAGCGAGAACGGCATTCCGACGCCGACCTTGGAGCCGTCCTCCGGGGTGAAGGTGCCGACGAAGGTGTTCTTCGGGGTCAGCGTGGTGAAGCTGGAGTCCTCGGCGGCGGTGCGGCCGGCGGAGTCCTTGGCGACCGCGTGCACGGTGTACTTGGTGGAGGCGGCCAGGTGGGTCGACGGCGTCCAGTGGGCGCCGTCGCCGGATATCTCCCCGTCGATCCTCTCGCCGTCCGGGTCCTTGACGAGGACCTCGGTCAGCTTGCCCTTGGCCGCGTCGACCTTGAGCGTGCCGCTGGTCTTCACGGACTCGGCACCGTCCTTGGGCGCTATGCCGATGACCGCCTCGGACTGCTTGCTCTGTGCCGCGGTGGAGTCCTTGGCCTTGCCGTCGCCCGAGCCGGAGCCCGAGCCGGTCCCCCCGCCGCCGCACGCCGTGACCGCCAGCATCACCCCGAGTGCCAGCGCGGCGAGCTTCCTGCCGCCGCGCCTGCGCGCGTCAACCGACGCCCCCGATATCGGCCCCACGTTCACTTGTTTTCTCCCCTCGGCGGGCCTGGCCCGGCCCGCGCCCCGCACGCCCCTCGCGCGCCTCGGCGCATAGTAGTCACAGGCCAGGAGGGTTGGACGCGGCCGGTGTGTCACCGTTCCGTTCCAAACTCCAACGGCCCACGGGGCACAACCAGGACGCCCTTTCGGCCATCCGCGCGTGAGGGCGCTCCGGGGCGTCCGGGTTCACTTCACGGCGCCGCCCTTCGTCCACTTCTCCCAGGACATGTTCCAGCCGCCTAGGCCGTTGTCCGGGGAGACCGTCCGGTCCTTGCTGTTGACCACCTCGACGACGTCGCCGACGAGACTGCGGTCGAAGAACCAGCCCGCCGGGGTGTCCGCGCCACCGCCCTTCACGTCGCGCAGGCCCACGCACCCGTGGCTGACGTTGGTGTCGCCGAAGACCTCCTCCTCGGCCCAGTAGTTGCCGTGCAGGAAGGTGCCGGAGTCGGTCAGGCGGATGGCGTGCGGGACGTCGGGGATGTCGTACTCGCCCTTGCCGTCGTCGTCGGTGAAGCCGACGGTCGCGCCGTCCATCCGGGTGACCTCGAGCATCTCGGTGATCACCATCTTCCCGTTGTACGTGGGGGTCTTCGGCGCCCCGGCCGTGACCGGCACCGTGGCGAGCACCTCACCGTCCCGTCGTACCTCCATGGTGTGCCGGGACGCGTCGACCACCGAGACCTGGCCGCGGCCGACGGTGAAGGAGAACGTGCGGTGCTGGAGTCCGTAGACGCCGGGCGCGCCCTCGACGTCCCGCAGGTTCAGTTCGACGGTGACCTCGGTGCCGGGCTTCCAGTACTCCTCGGGCCGGAAGTCGAGGCGTTCCTTGCCGAACCAGTGCGGGCGGATGTCGACGGCCGGGCGGGAGGTGACGCGGACGGCGCGTTCGACCGCCGCGCGGTGGACGATCTCGCGGTTGAACGCCAGGGAGACGATCATCCCTGTGCCGACGACGGAACGGTCCTCCGGGGCGACGTAGCCGATGAAGCGCTGCTCGGGGACGTATGTCGTGAAGGTGGTGCGGCGGGCCGAGCGGCGCCCGTCGTCGTCCAGGGCGACGGCGTCGACCGTGTACTTCGCGGCCAGCGCGAGCCGTTCGTCGTCGGGCTTCCAGGTCTGCCCGTCGGCGGAGATCCGGCCGGGGACCGGGGTCTCCCGCGCGTCCTGGGACCGGACGACCTTCACCGACTCCAGCCGGCCCTCGGACGTCCGCACCCGCAGCACCCGGTCGGGGCGCACCTCCTTGCTGGCGTCGGCGGGCACGACCCGGATCACCTCCTCGGGCCCCGGGGGGCCGAACGCTCCTGCGACGGGGCCGTCCGAGGTACAGCCGACGGCCCCGGTCAGCAATCCTGCCCATGTCATTACGGCGGCCAGTGCGGCCCTCGCGCGCCGTGCGCGCCCTTGTACGTGGCTCACGCGCTGCCCAACGACGGTGCGCGCCGTGGGGAAACGACCATGCGTCCCCTCGGGGAACAAGTCATCTCCGCCCGGCCATGTCCCCTGCGCCCCGGAGGGACACGCGTGTGCGCCCCGGAGGGATACGCGTATGTGCCCCCGGAGGGACACGCGTGTGCGCCCCCGCCCGGGGGCAACGCGAGGGTGCGCCCCCGGGGAACGCCAGGGTGCACCCGGGGAAACGTGAGTGCGCGGCATGCTTTGGGCAGAACTGTGGGGAGGACGACGCGCCGGGGAGCCGCGGCCGGAGCCGAGCAACGCCCGGGGAACCGGGCGGCCGCACTCCCCTGCCCGCCGTCGTCCCATGATGAGCCGCGGGAGGCTGACAGGTGTCCAGCGCAGCCGAGCAGGAGGCGGTGGCCGGGCGGGAGTCGGTGGCCGGGGACCGGGTCGCCGGCGACGGGCGCCCGGCCGTCGCCGTGAACGGCGTGCGGGCGGCTACGCCCTTGCAGCCGACGGTGCCGGTGCGGCCCGGCCCGCCGGCCCCACTGGGAGCCCACGTCCGCACCGGCCCGGACGGGGCGGCGGGGACCGGCTTCGCCCTGTGGGCGGGGGGCGCCGAGGGCGTCGAACTGTGCCTGTTCGACGAGCGCGGCGGGGAGAGCCGCGCCCGGCTCACCGAGCTGACGGACGGGGTCTGGCACGGCTTCGTACCGGGCGTCCTGCCCGGCACGCGCTACGGCTACCGGGTGCACGGCCGCTGGGATCCGTGGACCGGCGCCCGCTGGAACCCGGCGAAGCTGCTGCTCGACCCGTACGCCCGCGCGGTGGACGGCGACTACGGCACGTCCGGCCTGCCGCCCCAGGTGTACGGGCATGTCCGGGACTGGCCGGAGCAGCATGTCGCGGACACCGTGCGCGACGACCGGGACTCCGCCCCGTACGTACCGAAAGGCGTCGTCGTCCACGATGACGACGACCGGGCCGACGACCGCCGGCCCGGGACGCCATGGGCGGACACGGTCCTGTACGAACTGCACGTCAAGGGCTTCACGCAGCGGCACCCCGGCATCCCCGGGGAACTGCGCGGCACGTACGCGGGGCTGGCTCATCCTGCCGCGATCGAGCATCTGGTGCGGCTCGGGGTGACGGCCGTGGAACTGCTGCCGGTGCACCAGTTCGCGCACGAGGACCATCTGCTGCGGCGGGGACTGCGCAACCACTGGGGCTACAACTCCGTCGGCTGGTTCGCCCCGCACGCGGGCTACGCGGCCTTGGGGACGGGCGGGCAGCAGGTCGGCGAGTTCAAGCGGATGGTGCGCGCGCTGCACGCGGCGGGCATCGAGGTCGTCCTCGACGTGGTGTACAACCACACCGCCGAGGCGAACGAACTGGGCCCCACCCTGTCCCTGAAGGGCATCGACAACCGCGGCCACTACCGGCTCCGGGCCGACGCCCGCCGGTACGCCGACCACACCGGCTGCGGCAACACCCTGGACGTCGTCCAGCCGCAGACGCTGCGCCTGATCACGGACTCGCTGCGCTACTGGGTGACCGAGATGGGCGTCGACGGCTTCCGCTTCGACCTGGCAGCGGCGCTGGCCCGTACCGCGGACGGGGACGACGTCGACATGCGCGCCCCGTTTCTCTCGGTGATCGCCCAGGACCCGGTGCTGCGCGGGGTGAAACTGATCGCCGAGCCGTGGGACGTGGGCCCCGGCGGCTACCGGGCGGGGGCGTTCCCGCCGCTGTGGTCGGAGTGGAACGACCGCTACCGCGACGCCGTACGGGACTTCTGGCGGCCCGGAGCGGCGGACCTGCGGGAGATCGGCTACCGGCTCTCCGGTTCGAGCGACCTCTACGACTGGGGCGGACGGCGCCCGTACGCCTCGGTCAACTTCGTCACCGCGCACGACGGGTTCACCCTGCGCGACCTCGTGTCGTACGAGCGCAAGCACAACGAGGCCAACGGCGAGGGCAACCGGGACGGCACGGACGACAACCGCTCCTGGAACTGCGGCGCCGAGGGGGAGAGCGACGACGCGGACGTCCTGGCCCTGCGGCGGCGGCAGCTGCGCAACCTGCTGGCCACGCTGTTGCTGTCCACGGGCGTGCCGATGCTGGTCGCCGGTGACGAGATGGGGCGCACCCAGCGCGGCAACAACAACGCCTACTGCCAGGACAACGAGACCGGCTGGGTGGACTGGGAGCTGCTCGCGGAACCGGGCTGGCAGGCCCTGTTCGACCTCACGTCCCGGCTGATCGCCCTGCGCCGCCGCCATCCGGTGCTGCGCCGCCGGACCTTCTACTCCGGGCGCGCCCACGGCGGCGACGGGCTGCGCGACCTGGCCTGGTTCACCGCGCGGGGCACCGAGATGACCGAGGAGGACTGGTACGCGCCCACCGCCACCCTCGGCATGTACCTCTCCGGCCGGGACATCCCTGACCGGGACGAGCGCGGGGAACGTGTCCTCGACGACAGCTTCCTCGCGATCCTCCACGCCGGTGACGAACCGGCGGACGTCCTCCTTCCGGGCCTGCCCTGGGCCCGGCGCTACGAGGTGGTCGTCGACACCGGCCGGGAGGACCAGGCGGGTCCGCCGGCCACGACCCACCCGGCGGACACGACGATCACGGTTCTGGGACGAACGGTGCTGCTGCTGCGGGCTGTCGGCTGACGCGGAACCGGCCGGGCACCGGCCCGTCGCTCAGCCCGCGCCCGGCCGGCCGAGGATGCCGCGTTCGTAGGCGACCGCCACGGCCGCGGCCCGGTCCTTGACGCCGAGTTTGGCGTACAGGTGGGTGAGGTGGGTCTTCACGGTCGCCTCGCTGATGAAGAGTTCGCGGGCGATCTCGCGGTTGGAGGTGCCCCGGGCGACCAGGGCGAGGACCTCGCGCTCCCGCGCGGACAGGGGTGCGGACAGCGGTTCGGCGGGGGCGCGGACCGCGGAGACCAGGCGGGAGGCCACCGCCGGGGAGAGGACCGTACGGCCCTCGGCGGCCGCCCGTACGGCCGTGAACAGCTCCTCGCGCGGCGCGTCCTTCAGCAGATAACCGGTCGCGCCCGCCTCGATCGCGGGCAGGGTGTCGGAGTCGGTGTCGTAGGTGGTGAGGACGAGCACCTTGGCCCGCGCGCCCCGGCGGGTCAGCTCCCGGATGGCGTCCACGCCCGAACCGCCCGGCATGCGCAGGTCCATGAGGACGACGTCCGGGTCCAGGGCGGCGGCCCGCTCCAGCGCCCCGACGCCGTCCGCCGCCTCGCCGAGGACGCGGAAGCCGGGCGTGGACTCGAACATGCCGCGCAGGCCGTCCCGTACGACGGGATGGTCGTCGACGATCAGGACCGAGACGGTCGGGGTGTCTGCGTCAGTCATGGCGCACCAACGGTACGCGAGCCGACACGGCCGTCCCGTGTCCGGGTTCGGACTCCACGGTGAGGGAGCCCGCGATGCGTTCGGCGCGGGCGCGCATGCCGTCGAGGCCGAAGCCGCCGCTGCCGGTGCGGGCGGGGCGCACGCGCGGGTCGAAGCCGCGGCCGTCGTCGCGGATGTCGAGGGTGACCTCGTCGCCGATGTAGGAGAGCGTGACGCCGACCCGGGTGGCCGCGGCATGCCGGGAGGCGTTGGACAGGGCCTCCTGGGCGATCCGCAGCAGCGTGGCCGCGACCTCCTCGTGCAGGGGTTCGGCGGTGCCGGTCACCGTGAAGTCCGCGCGGGCACCGGTGCGTTCGCCCCATTCGGCGACCGTCTTCTCCAGGGCCTGCGGCAGCCCGTCCCCGTCGAGGGCGACCGGGGCGAGGTTGTGCACGGAGCGGCGGGCCTCGCCGAGGCTCTCGCGGGCCAGGTCGGTGGCCCGGCCCGCGTGGACGCGGACCAGGTCGGGGTCCGTCGTGCCCGCCACCACCTGGAGCTGGGCGATGATGCCGGTGAGGCCCTGGGCGAGGGTGTCGTGGATCTCGGCGGCCAGTCGCCGGCGTTCGTCGGCGACGCCCGCCTCCCGTGCCTGGACGAGGAGTTGGGTGTGCAGGGCGGCGTTCTCGTCGAGGGCCTGCTGCAACGCGGTGTTGGTGCGCTCCAGTTCGGCGATGGTCTCGTCCTGCGTCCGGGCGCGCTCCTCCTCCAGCTCCCCGAAGTGGGCGAAGAGGGCCACCAGCAGGGCGTTGACCAGGAGGATCGCGCCGAAGAGCGCCCAGCCCAGGCCGCCGCTCGGCGGCAGCCCGCCCGACTGGGAGCCCGCCAGTGTCACCGCGGTGGCGATCAGGCCGGGCTTGACCAGGCGCCTGGGGAGCTGGCGCCCGACGCCGAAGTAGCCGATGACCGCGTAGAAGGCGAACAGGGGGTTCATCCAGGTGAGCGCGAACCCGACGGCCCAGCGGGCGGTGTAGTAGCAGGCGCTCTCGGTGGTCGGTCCGGGGCGTCGGTGTTCCGCCCTGCCCCAGGCCAGTTGGAGGACGACGGCCACGACGGCCAGCACGCCGCTCAGCCGGCGCTCGCCGTCCGTCATGCCGATCGCGTCGGCGGCCGACAGCGAGAGGACGGTACTGGCGGCGAGCAGGAGGTACGGTCCCCAGCGGTGGAACATCGCCCACCGCCGGTCGACCACGCCGTCGGTCGTCATGCGGCTCGCCGTCATGCCGTCGGTCGTCGTGTCGTCCGTGATCACCCCGCCCACCGTCATGCCGCCCTTCTCATCCGCGTCCGCCCCGACGCTTGTCCCGACGTCGGTCTCCATACCCGTCCCGGCGACGGCCTGCGCGCTCGCCCACACACTCACGTCCGCACTCACCCACTCACTCCCACCCTCATTCCCAGCGGAACCAGCGTGCCGCGGCGGCCGTCAGCAGCACCGTCCAGGCCGCCAGGACGGCCAGGTGGATCCAGCCGGGCCAGTCGCCGGCGGCGGCCTGGTTCAGGGCTTCGGCGGCGGCGCCGAACGGGGTCCAGCCGACGATGTCGGCGAGCAGGTCCGGCATGGCCTGCACCGGCAGCCACACCCCCGCGCAGAACATCGCCGGGAACAGCGCGGCGGAGCCCACCGCTCCCGCGATCTTCGCCGTGCGGGACAGCGCGGAGAGCACGGCGCCCAGGGCGAGGGCGGCGGCCACGGCCAGGAGCAGGGCGAGAAGGTAGCCGAAGGGCTGACGCGGCAGCGGTACGCCGAAGGCGATCCGGCCGACGGCGAGCGAGAGCAGCGCCGAGAGCAGAGCGGCCCCGCCGTACACCAGCATCTGCGCGCCGAGCAGCGCGGTGGCCCGTACGGGGGTGGTGGCCATCCGGCGCAGGATGCCGTGCTCGCGGTAGGCGGTGAGGGTCTGCGGCATGCCCTGTACCCCGCCGACGATCAGGCCGAGCAGTACGGCGACCGGGACGTACGCGTCCACCGGGCGCAGTCCGCCGAAGGACGGGTCGGCTTCGCGGAAGGAGGGGATGGAGCCGAGGATCGCCAGCAGGAGGGTGGGGAACAGCAGGATCCAGAAGATTCCGCCGGGTTCACGGCGGAAGAGGCGGATCTCGGTGTGCAGGACGGCGGCGTTCAGGACGGCGGCGCGGGGGGCGGGGCTGGTCACGCCGGTACCTCCTCGGTGGTGTCGGGGCGGTCGGTGGCGGTGGCGTCCGCCCGCCGGGTCTTCGTCGGGTCCTTCTCCCCCGTCAGGTCCAGGAACGCGTCGTCCAGGGTGGCGTCGGTGACCCGGAGCTGGTGGGCGGTGACGCGGGTGCGGGCGAGGAGGGTGATGACGGCGTTGACGGTCTCGTCCGTGCCGGACAGGGTGACGCGGCCGTCCCGGTGCTCGATCGAGACGAGGGCGGGCAGGCCGTTCAGGTCGCGGTCGTCCAGGGGCGCGGAGGGCGTGAAGCTGATGACGGTGGCTCCCGCCGAGCGGCGGATCAGCCCGGCCGGGGTGTCCAGGGCGGCCACCCGGCCCTTGTCGATCACCGCGATCCGGTCGCAGAGCCGCTGGGCCTCCTCCATGAAGTGGGTGACGAGCAGGACGGTGACGCCGTTCGCGCGGATGTCCTCGATGAGTTCCCAGGTGTCGCGGCGGGCGCGCGGGTCCAGGCCGGTGGTGAGTTCGTCGAGGACGACGATCCGGGGGTCGCCGATGAGGGCGAGCGCGATCGACAGGCGCTGTTTCTGTCCGCCGGAGAGTTTGCCGAAGCGGCTGTTCAGGTGCGGGGTGAGCCCGAGGCGTTCGGCCAGGGGCCGCCAGTCGGCGGGGCGCGGGTAGAACGCGGCGTACAGCTCGAGGGCCTCACGGACGGTGAGCTTGGCCTGGAGTTCGCTGCGCTGGAGCTGGGCGCCGAGCACGCCGGCGACCGCGTCGTGCTCGGTGACGGGGTCGAGGCCGGTGACGCGGACCCGGCCGGAGTCGGGGACGCGCAGGCCCTCGACGCATTCGACGGTGGTCGTCTTGCCGGCGCCGTTGGGGCCGAGGACGCCGAAGATCTCGCCCTCCTCCACGGCGAAGGAGACACCGTCCACGACGGGCCGGCCCCCGTAGGACTTGCGCAGGTCGGTGACTTCGATGACAGGCATGGCATCAGCGTCGCCGTGCGCGGGCTCCCCGCACATCGGCCGACGCGCTCGACACCGCATCAACCGATCGGCCGATGGAGTGGTACGGCTTCGGGGGAGAGGGGGTACGGCGCAGGTCATGTGCGGGCGCGTGGACGGGGTCGGGCGTCGGGCGTAGGTCCTGCGGACCAGCGGGGTCCGGCCAAAACTCGGTGGGCAGCGCCGGTGACGGACCGTAGGCTCGCTGCTGATGGCCACGACACCCCCACCCCCCGAACCCCTTTCAGCCCCCGAGCCCGGTTCGCTCTCCGAGCCCGGCCCGCCCGCCGAACGCCGCACCACCGTCCGCGCGTTGCTGCGTCTGTGGCCGTACGTGCGGCCCGTGCGGGCGCGGCTGCTGACCGCCGCCGTCATCGCGATCCTCGCCTCGTGCATCGGCCTGGTCATCCCGCTGGTCCTGAAGTGGATGGTGGACGGCCCGATCGCCGGCCGGGACCCGGCGGGTGTGTGGCTGGGCGCGCTGTACCTGCTGCTGCTCGGGCTCGCGGAGGCACTGCTGTTCGGGCTCCGGCGGTGGCTGGTGGCGCGTCCGCTGGCGGGTATCGAGGCGGGGATGCGGGCGGACCTGTACCGGCATCTGCAGCGGCTGCCGGTGGCGTTCCACGACCGGTGGCCGTCGGGACAGTTGCTGTCCCGGGGGACCGCGGATCTGATGCTGGTCCGTATGTTCCTGGCCTTCCCGCTCACGTTTCTGCTGGTCAACGGGGTAACCATCCTTGTCGGTGTGATCATCATGCTGGTCCAGGACTGGGTTCTGGGACTGGTGGTCCTGATTCCCGCCGTGCCGGTGATGGCCACCTGCCTGATCTTCGAGAAGCGCTACTCCAGGGCGGCGCGGCTCGGACAGGACCAGGTCGGCGATCTGACGACGGTCGTCGAGGAGAGCGTGCTCGGCATCCGCGTCATCAAGGGGTTCGGACGGCACCGCAGCCAGGCGCGGGCGTTCCGGAGGCTGTCCGAGGATCTGCGCGGGACGGAGCTGCGCAAGGCCCGGCTGCTGGGCGCCATCATGAGCGTCATCGTGACGCTCCCGGAGCTGGCCATCGGCACGACACTGGTGCTGGGGACCGTGCGGGTGGCCGACGGGGACCTGTCCGCGGGCACCCTGGTGGCGTTCCTGTCGACGGCCCTGGCGCTGCGCTGGCCCGTGGACTCGATCGGCTTCCTGCTGGCGATGAGCCAGGAGGCGGCAACCGCGACCGAGCGGTACTTCGAGGTGATGGACGCCGAGGAGGAGCGGCCGGGCCCCGACGGCCCACGGACACCGGCCGCCCCCGGGGCCGACGACGGACTGCGCTTCCACGACGTCACCTTCCGCTATCCCGACGCCCCTTCCGGGACCCTGCCCGTCCTGGACCGCGTCGACCTGCACATCCGTCCCGGCGAGTCGATGGCCCTGGTCGGCGCGACCGGCAGCGGCAAGACCACGCTCACCGCCCTGGTCCCCCGGCTGCACGAGGCGACCTCGGGGCGGATCACCCTGGACGGCACGGACATCACCGCGCTCTCCCGCGAGGAGCTGCGGCGCAGGGTCTCCGTCGCCTTCGAGGAACCCACCCTGTTCTCGGCCGCGGTCGGGGAGAACGTGCTGATGGGCGCGGGGGCCGGGGCCGGGAGGGCCGAGTTGGAGCGGGCGCTGGGCGTGGCGCAGGCCGACTTCGTGAACGCGCTGCCGCAGGGCACCGACACCCAGGTCGGCGAGCAGGGACTCAGCCTCTCCGGCGGGCAGCGGCAGCGCCTCGCGCTGGCCCGCGCGGTGGTCGGCCGGCCCGACTTCCTGGTGCTGGACGATCCGCTGTCCGCGCTCGACGTGCACACGGAGGCCGCGGTCGAGGCCGCCCTGCGCCGGGTGCTCGCCGACACCACGGCCCTGATCGTGGCGCACCGCCCGTCCACGGTCCTGCTGGCCGACCGCGTCGCCCTGCTCTCCGGCGGCCGGATCACGGCGGTCGGCACCCACCACGAACTGCTGCGCACCCACGCCGAGTACGCCCACCTCATGGCCGGCGACCCGGCGCGGGAACAGGAGGAACAGCGATGACGGCGGTTCCCACCGCACCCGCCCGCGACGAGGACGGCGAGGACGACGAGCCGCGGATCCGGGAGGCCGGCGACCCCTTCGACCGGGACGTCCTGCCCACTCCCCCGGATGCGAGCGGCGTCCTGCTGCGCTCCCTGCTGGCGCCGATGCCCGGCCGGGTCGCCCTGACGGCGCTTCTGCTGCTGCTCCAGCAGGCGGCGGTGCAGGCGGGCCCGCTCCTTGTGGCGTACGCGATCGACCGGGGCGTACCCGCGTTCCGGTCCGCCGACCACGGGCCGCTGATCGCGGTGGCGGTGGGCTATCTGCTGTGCGCGGCGTCGGGCGGCGTGCTGCAGTACGCGTTCATCGCCACCGCCGCCCGGGTCAGCCAGGATGTGCTGCTGGATCTGCGCGGCCGGATCTTCCGGCACGCGCAGGCGCTCAGCGTCGACTTCCACGAGCGCTACACCTCGGGCCGGCTCATCTCCCGCTCCACCACGGACGTCGAGTCGCTGCGGGAGCTGCTGGAGGAGGGCCTGCAGGAGCTGGTGACGGTCATCGTGTCCTGTGTCTACATCTCGGTGCTGCTGCTCTGGCTGGACCTCGGGCTCGGCGCGGTGGCGGTGGCCTCCTTCGTCCCGCTGTACGCACTCGTACGGTCGTACCGGCGGCGGGCCTCCGAGGTGTACCGGCTGCGGTCGACGGCGATCGCCGCGGTGATCGTGAAGTTCGTCGAAACGATGAACGGCATCCGCCCGGTGCGTGCCTTCCGCCGCGAGTCCGCCAACGACGCCGCGTTCCGGGAGCTGAACCGGCGGCACGAGCGGACCAACGGCGACGCGCTGCTCGAGATGGCCCGCTATGTCGTCGGCTCGCGGGTGACCGCCAACACGACGGTCGCGCTGGCCGTCCTGTGGGGCGCCTACCGGGTGGCGGACGGAACGCTCGCGCTCGGTGTGCTGGCGGCGGCGGTGCTGTATCTGCGGCGCCTGTACGACCCGATCGACCGGCTGGGCATGTTCCTCAACGCGTACCAGTCGGCGGCGGCCTCGCTGGAGAAGATCGCCGGTCTGCTGGCGCAGGTCCCGTCCGTGCCGGAGCCGGTGTCCCCCGGTGAGCTGCCCGAGCGGCTCTCGGAGCATCCGGGGCGCGAGGTCGTCTTCGACGGGGTCCGCTTCGCGTACCGCACCGGTGGGGAGGTGCTGCCCCGTTTCGACCTGACGCTCCCCGCCGGGCAGACCGTCGCGGTGGTCGGCTCGACCGGGGCGGGCAAGTCGACGCTGGCGAAGCTGCTCGCCCGCTTCTACGACCCCACCGACGGCCGGGTCCTGCTCGACCGCGTCGACCTGCGTGACCTGCCGGGGCCCGAACTGCGGCGCGGGGTGGTCATGGTGACGCAGGAGGCGTTCCTGTTCTCCGGCACGGTCGCCGAGAACATCGCCCTCGGCCGTCCGGAGGCCGGCCGCGCGGAGATCGAGCAGGCGGCGAAGGAGATCGGCGCGCACGACTTCATCAGCGCCCTCCCGGACGGCTACGACACCGACGTACGCAAGCGGGGCGGCCGCATCTCGGCCGGCCAGCGCCAGCTCGTGGCGTTCGCGAGGGCGTTGCTCGCCGATCCCGCCGTGCTGATCCTGGACGAGGCGACCAGTTCGCTGGACATCCCCGGTGAGCGGGCGGTGCAGCGCGCGATGGCGACGGTGCTGCGGGGCCGTACGGCGGTGGTGATCGCCCACCGCCTGTCCACCGTGGAGATCGCGGACCGCGTCCTGGTGATGGAACACGGCCGGATCGTGGAGGACGGCACTCCGGCCGAACTCGTCGCGGGCACAGGCCGCTTCGCGGACCTGCACCGGGCGTGGCGGGACAGTCTGGCGTAGGCGCGACAGCGCAGGGGGTAAGTGGATGATCGACGCGTACGGGGACCCCGGCACGCCCGACGGCCGGGGCGGGACCCGCTATCTGTGGTGGCTGGTCCTGCGGCAGCCGGGCCGGTGTGCGGCGGGGGCGGTGTTCGGCAGCGTGTGGATGGTGCTGCTGGCGGCGACGCCGTATCTGATGTCCCGGGCGGTGGACGAGGGACTCGAACCGGGCGACATGGGGGCCCTGGTTCTCTGGACGGGGGCCCTGTTCGCGGTGAACGGGGTCAACTCCTGGCTCAGCATCATGCGGCACCGCACGATGACCCGGGTGCGGATGGACGCCCACTTCCGCACGGTGAAGGTGGTCGTCGGGCAGACGGTGCGGCTCGGTGCCTCGCTGTCGCGTGCCACCGGGGCCGGAGAGGTCGTCACCATCGGGGTCGGTGACGTGCAGATGATCAGCCAGTCGCTCACCGCCGTCGGGCCCGGGGTGGGCGCGGTCGTGGCCTATGGGGCGGTGGCCGGACTGCTGCTGTCGGTGTCGCCGCTGCTGGCGCTGGTCGTGCTGCTCGGGGTGCCGGTGATCGCACTCGTGGTGGGGCCGTTGGCGGGGCGGTTGCAGGGGACGGAGACGGAGTACCGGGAGCGGCAGGGCGTGCTGACCGCGCGGATCGGGGATCTGGCGGGCGGTCTGCGGGTGCTGAGCGGTCTCGGCGGCAAGGGCCTGATGGCGGAGGCGTTCCGGCGGGACTCGCAGCGGTTGCGCGAACAGGGTTACCGGGTCGGTGCGGTGACCAGCTGGATGCAGGCACTCGGCGTCGGCCTGCCGACGCTGTTTCTGGCGGGGGTGACCTGGATCGCCGCCCGGCTGGCCGCCCAGGGGCAGATCAGCGTGGGCGAGCTGGTGTCGGTGTACGGCTATGTGGCCGTGCTGGTGTGGCCGGTGATGTTCCTGATCGAGTGCGGCTACCAGCTGAGCCGGGGTGTGGTGGCCGCCCGGCGGGTGGCGGCGTTCCTCCGGCTGGAACCGCCGGCCGGCACCGGCGAGGCCGCCGCGCCCGCCGAACCGTCGGTGCTGTACGACCCCGGGTCGGGGGCGCGGGTGCTGCCGGGCCGGCTGACCGCGCTCGCCGCGGCGCGCCCGGCCGACGCGGCCGGCGTGGTGGACCGGCTCGGCCGGTATGTGCCGTCGTCGGCCACCTGGGGCGGGCGGCGGCTGGACGCGATCGCGCTCGCCGAGGTCCGGGAACGGATTCTGGTCGCCGACCACGAGGCCGATCTGTTCGCCGGTCCGCTGCGTGAGGTGGTGGCCGGCCGCCGTGCGGCCGAGGACGCGGACGTCCTGCGCGCCTTGCGCGCGGTCGCCGCCGACGACATCGTGCGGGGCCTGCCCGACGGTCTGGGCTCGGTGGTGTCCGCCCAGGGGCGCAGTCTCTCCGGGGGACAGCGGCAACGCGTGCGGCTGGCACGTGCGGTGCTGTCCGATCCCGAGGTGCTGCTGGCCGTCGAGCCCACCTCGGCGCTCGACGCGCACACCGAGGCCGCGGTCGCCGAGGGGCTGCGCGCGGTGCGCCGGGGCCGTACGACGGTGGTGACGTCCACTTCGCCGCTGATGCTGGACCGCGTCGACCAGGTGCACTTCCTGGTGGACGGCAAGGTGGCCGCCACCGGCAGCCACCGCGAACTCCTCGATCGTGAGCCCGGATACCGGGCGTTGGTGGCCAGGGACACCGCCGGGGAATCAACCGGGCGATCTGCCGAGGAAGCCGGTGAGGGGGCCGTGCGGTGAGCCGAGGAGAACTGCCGGTCGCCGAGCCCACCGAGGTGCGCCGGGCGGCCGTGGCGCTGGTGAAGGCGGACGGACGGGCCTTCGCCGCGGTGCTGGCCCTGAACTCGCTGGCCGCTCTGGCGGGGCTGGCCGGGCCGTGGCTGCTGGGGCGGATCATCGACGGGGTGCGCGACGGGGACGGTGTGAGCGTGGTGGACCGGCTGGCGCCGGTCATCCTGCTGTGCGCGGTCGGGCAGTTGCTGCTGGCCCGCTGGGCCCGTTACGTGGGGCACCGCTTCGGGGAGCGGACGCTGGCCCGGGTCCGGGAGGGCTTCGTGGACCGGGCGCTGGCGCTGCCCTCGTCGGTGGTGGAGCGGGCCGGCACCGGGGATCTGACGGCGCGGGGCACGGCCGATGTGACCGTCGTCGGCACCACCCTGCGCGACGCCGGGCCGGCGCTGCTGGTCAACGGGGTGCAGGCGGTGTTCGTCATGGCGGCGGTCTTCCTGGTGGATCCCTTGCTGGGCGCCCTCGGCCTGCTGGGGCTCGCCCCGATCGGGTTCGTGCTGCGCTGGTATCTGCGCCGGGCCCGCGCCGGATACCTCGCCGAGGGCGCGGCCGTCTCGGATGTGGCGGAGATCGTCGCGGCGACGGCGGCGGGGGCGCGCACGGTGGAGGCGTTCGGGCTCCGGCAGCAGCGGGTCCGGGCGAGCCGGGAGGCGCTGGAGACCTCCCGGCGCGCCCGTTTCCACACCCTGTTCCTGCGGACGGTGTTCTTCCCGGTGGTGGAGGTCTCGTACGCCGTCCCGGTGGCCGGCGTACTCCTGATCGGCGGGGTGCTGCACGGACGGGGCGTGGTGAGCCTGGGCGCGGTGGTGAGCGCCGCCCTGTATCTGCTGCAGTTGAGCGGGCCGCTGGACGAGGTGCTGATGCGGATCGAGCAACTGCAGAGCAGCGGTGCCTCGTTCGCCCGGGTGGAGGGGCTGGCGAGGGTGCCGCGCGCGGCGGGGCACGGCGGCGTTCCGGATCCGGCCGGTGACCGCATCGACGTGACCGGTGTGCGCTACGCCTACGACGGGGGCGCCGAGGTGCTGCGCGGGGTCGATCTGACGGTGCGGCCGGGTGAACGGTTGGCCGTGGTGGGGCCGTCCGGCGCGGGCAAGACCACGCTGAGCCGGCTGCTCGCGGGCGTGGACGCGCCGACCGCAGGGACGGTGACGGTGGGCGGAGCGCCCGTGGCCCGGCTGGACCCGGATCTGCTGCGCCGGCAGGTCGTGCTGGTCACTCAGGAGCACCACGTGTTCCTCGGTTCGGTGCGCGACAATCTGCGCATCGCCGAACCGGGCGCGGAGGACGGCGCGTTGTGGGCCGCGCTGACCGCGGTGGGCGCCGACACGTGGGTGCGGGAGCTGCCGGAGGGTCTGGACACCGGGCTGGGGCACGGCGGTTGCGCCCCGGACGGCTCCCAGGCCCAGCAACTGGCTCTGGCCCGGGTGGTGCTGGCGGATCCGCACACGCTGATCCTCGACGAGGCGACCGCCCTGCTCGACCCGACGACCGCGCGCCACACCGAGCGCGCGCTGGCCGCCGTCCTCGCGGGACGCACCGTCATCGCGATCGCACACCGGCTGCACACCGCGCACGACGCGGACCGCGTGGCGGTGATGGAGGACGGCCGGCTGACCGAACTCGGCACGCACGAGACCCTGGTGGCGGCGGGCGGGGCGTACGCGGCGCTCTGGCACTCGTGGCACGGGGGCCGGCCGGACCGCCCGTAGCCCATGACCCGGCGGCGGACGGCCGGGGTCCTTGGGGCGTTCGTCCCCGAGCCGCGGGCCGGGGAGGGAGCCGTCGATGTCACGCGCCTCATGCCCGTCGGCGGCTGATTCCCGCGCCGTGCCCCCGCCCACCCCTCGCGCCCCACGTCCTCGCACACCAACCCGTTCTTATACCGAACCCGGACTCCCGCACAACGAACGGTTTCCGGCCAAGTTTCTGACGCGCTCCTGACAGAAACCGCGATCACCTGCCACTCTTCCCACGGCCCTCGCGCGGCAACCCCACAGCGCCACCGAACCGTCGCGCCCCGGCCATCGCTCCAGCACAGCAGTACGTGGTACCGCGTACCGCCCTGTTCTGCCCGGCCGGCTCACCAGTCGGCCGGTCTCCCCTGGCCGCACAACCCGCGGCCGCGCAGAAGGAGTCAGTGTTGAGAAGCAGGTCCTCCCACAGACGCACCCCCCTCGCCACACACCGCCGCACCGCGGCCGTCGCCCTCGCCGGGGTCGCCGCCCTGGTCGCCACGGCCGTGCAGGCCGGCAGCGCCACCGCTGTCCCGGACTCCGCGCCGGCCGCCGGACAGGCGAAGCCCGCCGCGGAGTCGGTCCGGCTCACCCCCGCCCAGCGCGCCGAGCTGATCCGCGAGGCGAACGCCACCACGGCGGACACCGCCGAGGACCTCGGTCTGAGCGCGAAGGAGAAGCTCGTCGTCCGTGACGTCCTCAAGGACCGCGACGGCACCGTCCACGTCCGCTACGAGCGCACCTACGACGGCCTGCCCGTCCTCGGCGGCGACCTGGTCGTGCAGGGCGACAGCCCCGGCGAGGCCGAGTCCGTCGTCAAGGCCACCCGGGTCGCGGTGAAGCCCGCCACGACCACCGCCAAGGTGTCCTCCGCCAAGGCGGAGCAGCAGGCCCTGTCCGCCGCGAAGGCCGAGGACGCCCAGAGCCCCGACGTGGACGGCGCCCCGCGCAAGGTGATCTGGGCCGCGAGCGGCACCCCCAGGGTAGCGTACGAGACGGTCGTCGGCGGACTCCAGCACGACGGCACCCCGCAGGAGCTGCACGTCGTCACCGACGCCACCACGGGCGAGAAGCTGTACGAGTGGCAGGCCATCGAGAACGCGACCGGCCACACCGTCTACAGCGGCACCGTCACCCTGAACTCCACCCAGTCCGGGTCGACGTACAACCTCACCGACGGCGCGCGCGGCGGGCACAAGACGTACAACCTGAACCGCGGCACCTCCGGCACCGGCACCCTGTTCTCCGGCTCCGACGACGTCTGGGGCAACGGCACCTCGTCCAACCTGGAGTCAGCCGCCGCCGACGCCCACTACGGGGCCGCGCTGACCTGGGACTACTACAAGAACGTGCACGGCCGCAGCGGCATCCGCGGCAACGGCGTGGGCGCCTACTCCCGGGTCCACTACGGCAACAACTACGTCAACGCCTTCTGGTCGGACAGCTGCTTCTGCATGACCTACGGCGACGGATCGGGCAACGCCAACCCGCTGACCTCGATCGACGTCGCCGCGCACGAGATGACCCACGGCCTCACCTCGAACACCGCGGGCCTCGTCTACAGCGGAGAGTCCGGTGGCCTCAACGAGGCGACCAGCGACATCTTCGGCTCGACCGTCGAGTTCTACGCGAACAACTCCTCCGACGTCGGTGACTACCTCATCGGCGAGAAGATAAACATCAACGGCAACGGCACCCCGTTGCGCTACATGGACAAGCCGAGCAAGGACGGCGCGTCCAAGGACGCCTGGTACTCCGGGATCGGCTCGATCAACGTGCACTACTCCTCGGGCCCCGCCAACCACTTCTTCTACCTGCTGAGCGAGGGCAGCGGCACCAAGACCGTCAACGGCGTCAGCTACAACTCGCCCACCTCGGACGGCCTGCCGGTCACCGGCATCGGCCGCGCCAAGGCGGAGAAGATCTGGTTCCGCGCACTGACCACCAAGTTCACCTCGACCACCAACTACGCGGGCGCCCGCACCGGCACCCTCGCGGCCACCGGTGAGCTGTACGGCACGGCCAGCGCCGAGTACAAGGCGGTGCAGAACGCCTGGGCCGGCGTCAACGTCGGCGCCCGCTCCAGTGGCTGAGGACGCGGGACCGGGCGGTCGGGCGGCCCGGGACACCGGCCGCCTCAGCGGCCAAAAGCCCGCCCTCCCGTAGGCCGCAGGCCCGCCGTACGCGGTGAAGGGGCGCCCGCACCGGAGGGTAGGACTCCGGTGCGGGCGCCCCGGTGTCACCGGTTCCGCGGGCCGCCCTACCCTTGGGTCCCATGTCTTCGGCGGACTTCACCTACGACCATGTCGGCGCGACCCGCGAGCCGGGTTTCTGCCCTCCCGGATTCCATCCCCTGCACTTCCGCACCCGGCTCGGCGAGGGCGAGGCGGTCTTCCGCCAGGGCTCGGAGGCGGTCCTCACCTGGGAGCTGCACCGGGCCCTGGGGGTCGGGTTCGACACCTCCGCCGACCGTGCGGCGCCCGGCGTCGACGTCACCGTCACGCTCGCCGGAGTGGTCCGGGCGCCCTGCCGGGTGGTCTGGACGGTGGAGGAGTACCGCAAGGCCGGCTGGGCGTACGGCACGCTGCCCGGTCATCCGGAGTGCGGCGAGGAGTCCTTCGTCGTGCACCGCACCGGTGACGGGACGGTGTGGCTGACCGTCTCGGCGTTCAGCAGGCCGGCCAGGTGGTACTCCCGTGCGGCCGGCCCGGCCGCGCGCGGGCTGCAGCAGGCCTACGCCCGCCGCTGCGGCACGGTCCTGCGCCGCCTCGCGACGAAGGGCCTCAAGGAGTTCTGAGGCCCTTGGTGCCTGTCCGGCGGATCATGCCGGGGACGCGGGCGGCCGGCAGGCTCTCCCCCCACGCTCTTCGAGCAGGGGCCCCCGGCGGCGTTGTCGTCGGTCGTCGCCGACTCCCCCGAGCTCCCGGCTCCTCCCCCGGCTACCGCTGGGAGGTGCCCCGGAGCAGGGGGGACCCCATCGCGTCGGCGCCCCCCTCCGCCTTGCCGCCGGACGCACCGGCCCCCGCTCACCCGCGCTGACAAGGTGCCGTCGGCATCCTCCGACTTGATCCGCCGGACAGGCCCTGCTTCCTCCGCCCGCTACCGCCGCCTCACCGCATCAGTAACCCGGCGGCCCCCAGGGCGTCCTCCGAGGGGACCGCGACCAGGCCCAGTTCCGTGCCCTGCGCCAGCAGCCGGTGGCTGGGCAGGATACGGACCGTGTAGCCGAACGGCCCGGTGCGGTCCAGGGAGAGCGGGCCCTCGTACACCCAGCGGCCCTCCAGGTCGGCGGCGCCCACCGGCTTCAGCGGCACGGGGGCCGCGTCGGCGATGCGGTCCTCCTCGTCCACCCGTCCGGAGACCGCCTGGACCTCGACGTCGTCCGGGCCGAGGTCGCCGAGGCCGACGCGCACCCGTAGCCCGAGGGTGGTGCCGAGTTCCGCCGTGCCCATCGCCTCCGACGTCTCGACATGGTCGACGGTCACGCCGTGCCAGGCGGCGCGCACCCGGGTCTTCCACCGGGCGAGGTCCCTCGCGGCGTCCGGGTCCATCGCGCGGTGGCCGCCGGCGGCGGGCGCGTACAGGCGCTCGACGTACTCACGGACCATGCGGCCGGCCAGCACCTTCGGACCGAGCAGGCTCAGGGTGTGCCGGACCATCTCCAGCCACCGGTCCGGCAGCCCGCTCTCGCCCCGCTCGTAGAAGCGCGGGGTGATCCGCTGCTCCAGCAGGTCGTACAGCGCGGCGGCCTCTATGGCGTCGCGCCGGTCCGGGTCGGTACCCGCCCCGTCCGCGGTGGGGACGGCCCAGCCGAAGTCGGGCTGGAACCACTCGTCCCACCAGCCGTCCAGCACCGAGAGGTTGAGACAGCCGTTGAGGGCGGCCTTCATGCCGCTGGTGCCGCACGCCTCCAGCGGCCGCAGCGGATTGTTCAGCCAGATGTCGCAGCCGGGGTAGAGCTTCTGCGCCATCGCCATGCCGTAGTCGGGCAGGAACACGATCCGGTGCCGCACCCGGGGGTCGTCGGCGAACCGGACCAGCTCCTGGATGAGCCGCTTGCCGCCCTCATCCGCCGGGTGCGCCTTGCCCGCGACCACGATCTGCACCGGCCGCTCGGGGTGCAGCAGCAGGTTCATCAGCCGGTCCCGGTCCTGCAGCATCAGCGTCAGCCGCTTGTACGAGGGGACCCGCCGGGCGAACCCGATGGTCAGCACGTCCGGGTCGAGCACCCGGTCGATCCAGCCCAGCTCCGCCGTCCCGGCACCGCGCTGCCGCCAGGAGGCGCGCAGCCGCTCCCGCACCTCCATCACCAGCAGGGTGCGCAGGGACCGGCGCAGCTCCCAGATGTCCTCGTCCGGGATGTCCGCGACCGAGTCCCAGCGGTCCGAGCCACCGACGGTCAGCGCCTCCTCGGCGCGCTCGGCACCGATCTGCCGGGCGCCGAGCCGGAGCACCTCGGGGGCGACCCAGGTGGGCGCGTGCACCCCGTTGGTCACGGAGGTGATGGGCACCTCCTCGGGGTCGAATCCGGGCCAGAGTCCGGCGAACATCTCGCGGCTGACGCTGCCGTGCAGCAGGGACACGCCGTTGGCGCGCTGGGCGAGGCGCAGGCCCATCACGGCCATGTTGAACAGGCCGGGCTCGCCGCCGGGGTACGTCTCCCTGCCCAGCCCGATGACACGGTCGACGTCGATGCCCGGCAGTTCGGCGTCGGGACCGAAGTGGCGGGCGACCAGGTCGCGGTCGAAGCGGTCGATGCCGGCCGGTACGGGGGTATGCGTGGTGAACACGGTCCCGGCCCGGACGGCCTCCAGGGCGGCGGCGAACTCCAGTCCGTCGGAGCCCAGTTCGGCGATGCGCTCCAGACCGAGGAAACCGGCGTGGCCCTCGTTGGTGTGGAACACCTCGGGTGCCGCGTGCCCGGTGAGCCGGCAGTACGCGCGCACCGCCCGCACACCCCCTATGCCGAGCAGCATCTCCTGGAGCAGCCGGTGCTCGCTGCCGCCGCCGTAGAGCCGGTCGGTGACGCCGCGTTCGCGGAGGTCGTTCTCCTCGACGTCGGAGTCCAGCAGGAGCAGGGGGACCCTGCCCACCTGGGCCAGCCAGATCCGGGCGCGCAGCGACCGGCCGCCGGGCAGCGCGAGGCTCACCAGGGTGGGCGCGGAGTCGGGCTCCTTGAGCTGGACGAGGGGCAGCTCGTTGGGGTCGAGGACGGGGTAGTGCTCCTGCTGCCAGCCGTCCCGGGACAGGGTCTGACGGAAGTAACCGTGCCGGTAGAGCAGGCCGACGCCGATCAGCGGGACGCCGAGGTCGCTGGCGGCCTTGAGATGGTCGCCGGCCAGGATGCCGAGCCCGCCGGAGTACTGCGGCAGGGCGGCCGTGATGCCGAACTCCGGGGAGAAGTAGGCGATGGCGGCGGGCAGTTGGTCGCTCTGCGGCCGGGTGCCGGACTGGGTCTGGTACCAGCGGTCGCCGGTCATGTACGTGTGCAGGTCGTCCGCGGCCGCGTCGAGGCGGCCCAGGAACGCGCGGTCGCCGGCCAGCTCGGTGAGCCGCTCGGGCCCCACGCTGCCCAGCAGCCGTACGGGGTCGTGACCGCAGGCGGCCCAGCATTCGGGGTCGACGGACTGGAAGAGGTCGCCGGTCGGCGCGTGCCAGGACCAGCGCAGATTGCGGGCCAGGTCGCTGAGGGGCCGGAGGGGGTCGGGGAGAACGGGTCGGACGGTGAATCGACGGATCGCCTTCAAATTCCACCTCGGCGCGAGTCGCGGTGCGGAGGGACGGCAGTGTGCGTCCGGTCGTCCCGCACGACACTACCGGCGGAAACGGTATCCACGGCGGAAGTCGGACAACCCGGTCCCGGCGTGCCCCCGCCCAAACGATTCACCGCATGGCGGATATGGCCGATTCCCTACCTGTAGGCGTCCTTGTGGGGCTTCGTTCCGCACGAGACGCTGCCACGGTGGCGTGCCGGCCCGCGCCGGGTGCACCCCGGCCCGCGGCGCCGTACGCATGGCCTGTCGTTTGGATCATGCCGCAGGGAGGTGACGGTGCCTTGGCAGTGCTGGTGAGCGGGGACTGGTGCGTACAGCTGCAAGACGGAGGAGGGAGTCGACGCGATGGGGGTCCCCCCGCTCATGGGGGTCCCCCCGCTCGAGCGAAGCCGAGAGTGGGGGAGTCGGCGAGTGACGACAACGCGGCTGGGGGTCCCCCCTGCTCGAAGAGCTTGGGGGAGGGCGTGCCAGCCCCCGCGTCTGCGGCATGATCCAAGCGCCAGGCCCTAGTCGAGGAGGGGAACTCGGACCATGGCACGGACGCGAACGCGGTGTCTGCGCCGGGCGGGGGGCATGACGGCGACCATGACGGCGATCCTGTGCGCCGCGACGGTTTCGGCCGCGACCCTGCCCGCGCACGCCGCGCCCATGGGGCGGATATCCGGCGCCGGAGCACCCGGCTCCGTGGCAGGCAGCTACCTGGTGACACTGAGGGAGGGGACCACGGCCCGCTCGGCGGCGGGCCGGGATCTCGCCGCACGCTACGGGGCGAGAATCAGCCATACCTACGGCACGGTACTGAACGGCTACGCCATCCGGGCGGACGCGAGACAGGCGGCGCGGCTCGCGGCCGACCCCCGGGTCTCCTCGGTCGCCCAGGACACCCTGGTGACCCGGGTCGGTACGCAGAAGAACCCGCCGTCCTGGGGACTGGACCGGGTCGACCAGCGGAACCTGCCGCTGAGCAAGCGGTACGCCTCGCCGGGCACGGCGGGTGCCGGGGTGACGGTCTACATCATCGACACCGGTGTACGGATCTCGCACCGGGACTTCGGCGGCCGGGCCCGGCACGGCTGGGACTTCGTCCAGAACGACCGGACCGCCCAGGACGGCAACGGCCACGGCACCCATGTGGCCGGCATCGTCGCGGGGAAGACGTACGGCGTCGCGAAGCGGGCCCGGATCGTCTCCGTCCGCGTGCTGGACAACGCGGGTTCGGGCACCACCGCCCAGGTGATCGCGGGCATCGACTGGGTGACCCGGAACGCGAGGAAGCCCGCGGTCGCCAACCTCAGTCTCGGCGGCTTCCACAACGCGCAGTTGAACGCCGCCGTCCGCGCCTCCATCGCGTCCGGCGTCAGTTACACGGTCGCCGCGGGCAACGAGGGCAAGGCGGCCGCGCTGTACTCGCCCGCGGGGGTCACACAGGCGATCACGGTGGGCGCGACCGACCGGCAGGACAAGAAACCGGCCTTTTCCAACCACGGTTCGGCCGTCGACCTGTTCGCCCCCGGGGTCACTATCACCTCGGCGGCCGCCACGAGCGACACCGGGCGGGTCGCCGCCTCGGGTACGTCGATGGCGTCCCCGCACGTGGCGGGCGCGGCCGCGCTGTATCTCGCCGGGCACCGGCGGGCGACCCCGGCGCAGGTGGCGAGCGCCCTGGTCAAGGAGGCGACGACCGGGAAGGTGAGCGGCCGTGGACTCGGCTCGCCGAACCGGCTGTTGCGGACGCCGGCGCCCTAGGGGGTTTGTCGGACGGCGGCGTGGGAGCGGGCCCATCGGGGACCGGCTCCGCCTTGCCCGGGCGGGGCCGGTCTTGTGTGTCGACATACGCGTGAGTAGTTAACAAAGTGTCGGATTGCTCACCCGAATAGGGTGGGAAGGCTCCTTCGGTACACCCCTCAGGAACACCGCCGTGCACCACGGAACACGACGGAGCGTCACGCAGCCACGCAGGACCCCGCAGGACCCACCTCCCCACAGTCATCCGCCCACCTACGTTGACGCGGACAGGAGCGGTCATGCCCGCCAAGCACCCTTCGTCATCTCCCCCGAAGCCCGACACCGCAGAGACACCCTCGGCGCCCGGTTCCACCACACCGGCGCGGGCCGGTTCCGGGACGCCCCCGAAGCCCGGCCCGCGCCCGTCCGCGAAACGCGGTTCCGGAACACCTCCCGTCCGGCCGGGCGGCAAGGGCGGACATCCGTCGCCCGCGCCGTCACCCCCGTCGTCACCCGCGCCGTCGCCCGTTGCGGGAGCGAGCACCGTGAGCGCCGCCCCCGTAAGCACCCTCTCCGCCACCTCCGTGGGCCGTATCCCCGTCCTCGACGTCCGGCCGATGGTCCGCGAGGGGCGCCGGCCGGCGAAGGCGGTCGTCGGGGAGACGTTCGAGGTGACGGCGACCGTGTTCCGTGAGGGGCATGACGCGGTGGCCGCCCATGTCGTCCTGACCGATCCGAAGGGCCGGCGGGGGCCGTTCACGCCGATGCGGGAGCTGGCGCCCGGCACCGACCGCTGGGGGGCCACCGTCACCGCAGGGGGGACGGGGAACTGGACGTACACCGTGGAGGCGTGGGGCGATCCGGTCACCACCTGGCGGCGCCACGCGCGGATCAAGATTCCGGCGGGCATGGACACGGAGCTGGTCCTGGAGGAGGGCGCCCGGCTCCACGAGCGGGCGGCGGCCCACGTCCCGGAACCGGACCGGCGGGCCGCTCTCCTCACCGCCGTGGACGCGCTGCGCGACGAACGGCGTCCGGCGTCGTCCCGGCTGGCGGGGGCGTTGACGCCGGAGGTGGACGCGGTGCTGGCCCGGTATCCGCTGCGGG
>NZ_JBHSOA010000017.1:0-29618 GCF_042655885.1 Streptomyces chlorus | reverse complement strand
AGGACGCCGCCGAACAATTCTTACAGGAAAGCCCCGTGCCCATGGCACGGGGCTTTCCGCGTTCATGGAGGCCTTGGGCCCCTTTCCTTTTTCTTCTTCTTGTCTACTTCCCTCAGAGGCGTCCCGCTGCTTTCAAGGCGAGGTAGGCGTCTGCCAGGGCCGGCGCCAGGTCGTCCGGGGTCGCTTCGACGACCGTGACCCCGTGGCGGCGGAGTTGTTCCGTGGTGCGGTCGCGTTCGGCCTGGGCCTGGGCTGCTGCCGCTGCCTCGTACACCGCGTCGGCGTTTCCGCGGGCCTTGGACATCTGGGCCAGGTGCGGGTCGGCGACCGAGGCGAGCAGGACCGTGTGTCGCTGGGTGAGCTGGGCCAGCACGGGGAGCAGCCCCTCCTCGATGGGGGCCGCGTCGAGCGTCGTGAACAGGACGATCAGGGAGCGGCGAGGGGCTGTGCGCAGGGCCGTGGCCGTGAGGCTTCGGGCATCGGTCTCGACGAGCTCCGGTTCGAGGGTGGCCATGGCGTTGACCAGGGAAGGGAGGACGTCGCCTGCCGAGCGGCCCTGTACGAGGGCGCGGAGGCGGCGGTCGTGGGCGAGGAGGTCGACGCGGTCGCCGGCCCGGGAGGCGAGGGCCGCCAGGAGCAGCGCCGCGTCCATGGAGGCATCCAGGCGGGGGACGTCGCCGACCCGGCCCGCAGAGGTGCGGCCGGTGTCGAGGACCAGCAGGATGTGCCGGTCGCGCTCGGGGCGCCAGGTGCGTACCGCCACGGCGGACTGGCGGGCTGTGGCACGCCAGTCGATGGAGCGGGTGTCGTCGCCGGGGACGTATGCGCGCAGGCTGTCGAACTCCGTGCCTTCGCCGCGGGTGAGGACGCTGGTGCGGCCGTCCAGTTCGCGCAGGCGGGCCAGCTTGGACGGCAGGTGCTTGCGGCTGGTGAACGGCGGCAGCACACGGACCGTCCAGGGGATCTCGTGGGTGCCCTGGCGGGCGAACAGGCCGAGCGGACCGTAGGACCGGACGGTGACACGGTCGGCCCGGCGGTCGCCCCGGCGGGTCGGGCGCAGCCGGGTGGTGATGCGTCGGCGCTCACCCGCGGGGACCGTGAGACGGTGCCGGGAGGCCGCCACTTCGGTGCCGGGCTGCCAGCTGCTGGGGGGCCAGGCGTCACGGATACGGGCCCGGAGCGGGCGGCGGGACGTGTTGGTGACCGTCAGGGTGATGTCGGCGGTGTCGCCCAGGCGTACCGAGGTGTCGCCGGAGCGGCTGAGGCCGAGCCGGCGCACGGGGGCGGCCAGGGCGAAGTCGCAGGCACAGGCCACCGCCAGGGAGGTGTTGACGGCGAGGAGGCCCGTCCAGCCCGGTTCCCAGAGGCCGACGGGGAGAGAGCCGAGTGCCGCCAGGAGGGCGGCGCGTCCGGTGAGGGCCATCAGCGGGGGACGGGGACGTGGGTGAGGATCGCGTTGATGACCGAGTCGGTCGTGACGCCTTCCATCTCGGCCTCCGGCCGGAGCTGTACGCGGTGGCGGAGGGTGGGGAGGGCGAGGGCCTTCACGTCGTCGGGGGTGACGTAGTCGCGTCCCGTCAGCCAGGCCCAGGCGCGGGCGGTGGACAGGAGGGCGGTGGCTCCTCGGGGGGAGACGCCGAGGGAGAGGGACGGTGACTCGCGCGTGGCGCGGCAGATGTCGACGACGTAGGCGGTGATCTCGGGAGAGACCGTCGTCTTCGCGACCGCGGCGCGGGCCGTTTCCAGGTCGGCGGCGGTCGCGGCGGGGCGTACGCCGGCGGCGCGCAGGTCCTGGGGGTTGAAGCCCTCGGCGTGGCGGGTGAGGACGTCGATCTCGTCCTGTCGGGAGGGCAGCGGGATCGTGAGTTTGAGGAGGAAGCGGTCGAGCTGGGCTTCGGGGAGGGGGTAGGTGCCCTCGTACTCCACGGGGTTCTGGGTGGCGGCGACCAGGAAGGGGTCGGGGAGGGGGCGGGGGGTGCCGTCGACGGTGACCTGGCGCTCCTCCATGGCCTCCAGAAGGGATGCCTGGGTCTTCGGGGGCGTGCGGTTGATCTCGTCCGCGAGGAGGAGGTTGGTGAAGACCGGGCCGGGCTGGAAGGAGAACTCGGAGGTGCGGGCGTCGTAGACCAGGGAGCCGGTGACGTCGCTCGGCATCAGGTCGGGGGTGAACTGGACGCGCTTGGTGTCGAGGTCCAGGGCGGCGGCGAGGGTGCGGACGAGCAGGGTCTTGGCGACACCGGGGACACCTTCGAGGAGGACGTGCCCGCGGCACAGCAGGGCGACGGCGAGGCCGGTGACAGCGGGGTCCTGGCCGACCACGGCTTTGGCGATCTCGGCGCGCAGGGCTTCCAGGGAGGCGCGGGCGGCGGCCGGGTCCCCGGTGTGCGCGGCGTTGTCAGTGGTCGGGTCCATCATGGACGGCGTACCTCTCTTTCGAGGGCGTCGAGTCGGTCGGCGAGGGTGATCAGGGCTGCGTCGTCGCCGGGTGGCGGGCCGAACAGGAGATCGTGCGGGGACTGCCCGTCGCCGTGGAGGCGGGTGGACAGGGCGGGAAGCAGGGTCTCGGGCGTGTGTGCCTGGGACACGGGGACGCCTACGAGGGGGGCGAGGCGCGTGCGGGTGGTTGAGCGGAGAGCGGTGGCCGCGCGGTCGCGGGCGTTCGCCTTGCGGTAGAGGCGGGCGCGGCCTTCGACGGTTTCGGAGGCGCGGATCGCGACGGGGAGTCTTTCGGGCACGAGCGGGCCGAGCCGGCGTGCCCGCCACAGGGCGGCCAGGGTTGCCGCGACGAAGAGCTGCGCGGTGCCCCAGATCCAGCCGGAGGGGAGCAGGTCGAAGAAGCCGCGTTCGCCTTTTTCGGAGGCGGCGGAGGCATCGGCGAGTGAGGGGAGGTACCAGACCAGATGAGGGCGGGAGCCGAGGAGCTGGAGGGCGAGCGAGGCGTTGCCGTGCTCGTCGAGGTGGTCGTTGAGGAGGATGTCGGGGGCGCCGAGGAGGACCGTGTCGCCGGCCCCGGAGGCCGCCGGGACACGTATGAGGGTGGCCAGGCGCTCGCTGGGGTAGCACTCGTCGGCGTCGAGATGGGTGGTGGTGTAGCGGATGCCGCCCATGTCGGCGGAGCCCGCGCTGCGGGCGGCGGGCAGGGTGCAGACCGGGTCGAGGGTGGAGCCGAAGCTGGTGGCCGGGTCGGCGACGACACCCGGGGCGAGCCGGTCGACGGACGCGCTGCCGGAGGAGACCAGGACGGTGCGGCCGCCGGAGTCGGCGAACGCGGAGTACAGCCGCGACTGCTGGCGGTGCGTCAGGAGGTCGGGGGCAGCGACCAGGAGGGTCGTGTCGGGTTTCGCGGCGGCGGATGCCTCTTCCAGGGTGGTGACCACGCGTGTGTCCACCCCGCGGTCGGCCAGGAGTTCGGCGACCGCGCGGCTGCCGAGGGGGTCGGCGGAGCGCGGGTCGAGTTCGCCGTGGTGGGCGTCGGAGCGGACCACGGCGATGACGACGGCCGCCACGAGCAGCAGCGCGAGCGCGAGGACGACACCTCGCGCGCGGGCCCACACCTGGCGGGCGGTGGGCGAGGCCGAGGTGGAGGGGAACGGTACCTCGGTCGTCATCCGGCGGCTCCCTGGCGGGCGTTGTCGTCCTTGGTGCTGTCGCTGTGGTTCTGGTTACCGGCGGGGGTGCTCGCGAGCCGGGGTTTGGTCCGTTCCAGGTCGCAGTCGAGTTCGGTGATCTGCCGGTACGACTCTTCCGTCGCGGTGCGGCCGCCGTATGTCACGTCGTCGAAGTTCCGGGCCGCGGTGTGCAGCCGGCCGGTGTGGGCGGGCAGGGCGCGGCCGGCCTCCGCGGCGGCCTCGTCGGCGGTGCGGCCGGGGTGGATGTCGAGCAGAGCGCGTTCCTCCAGGGAGCGGACGACGGCGCGCATGCGTTCCTGGACGGCCTGGTTCCAGTGGCCCTGGACGGCGTGCGCCTCGGCGGCCGCGCGGTGTTCGGCGGCGCTGCGGGGGCGGTCGGCGAACAGGACGGGAGCGGAGGCCGGCCGGCGGCGCGGGGTGCCCAGGCGCCACCACAGGGCGCCCAGGACGGCGAGCACGGCGGCGGCGATGACAATCAGTCCGAGCACACCGCCGGGTGCCGCGGTGGAAGCGGCGTCGAACAGCTTGCCGACCCACTCCCAGAAGGCGTCCAGGGCCCGCTGGAACCAGCTGGGATCGTTCTCGTGGTACCTCTGCTTGGACAGTTCGCGCCGGGCCGCCTCCCGCGCGGGGTCACGCGGGAGGGTGACGGGCGGCTCGCCGTCACCGCGCAGCAGCACCCGGACTGTGCTGCCGGCGGCTTCGGGCAGCGTCTGCGCCGATGTGAGCACGGTGAGCACTCCCCCCGCGGTGTGCACCCTGTCAGCTCCCCGGGACGGTGCCGGGCCCGTAGCCCTGGACCCCGGCGGCGCGGCCCAGTTCGAGGTCGAGGGCCTCGCGGCGGATGCGCTGGTCGATGTAGAGGAGCACGGTGACGCCGGCCTGGATCGGGTACGTGATCATGGCGCCGATGACCGCACCGATTCCGGTGATGATGAGGAACGTCCAGCCGATGTCGCCGCCGGCGCTGTTGAGGAAGCCGGTGACGCCGCCGCCGGTGACGGTCATGGCGATCACGGTGAAGGGGATGACGATGATCGACGCGACGAAGCCCGCGATGATCATCGCGAGCAGCTGGATGCCGAAGATCCGCCACCAGGAGCCGCGCACCAGCTTCGCGGAACGGCTCATCGCCTTCAGGACGCCCTGCTTCTCCAGCATCAGCGTCGGAGAGGCCAGCGAGTAGCGGGTCATCAGCCACACGGCGACGATGCCGGCACCGAGGATGCCCAGGACGGTGAGCACCACCGCGCCCGCGCCGCCGACCGCGGCGGCCATGACGATGCCGGGCACCGCGCCCACCGTGACGACGAGCGCGGTGATGAGCATCAGCAGGCAGATCAGGCCGAACAGCCTCAGGATTTGGGGGCGGGCGTCGCGCCAGGCCTCGGCGGCGGTGACCGACGTGCCGAGCACGGCGCGGCTGGTGACGGTGGTGAGCAGGGCGGTGGCGGCGATGGTGCCGATCAGGGTGACGACGTAGACCACCCCGCTGTTGATCAGGGAGTCGCCCATGGCGGCGGTCAGCTCGTCGAAGGTGGCGGACGGGTCGCTGAGGGCCGCGGCGCTGGGGCTGTCCAGGAAGAGTCCCTGGACGAGGACGACGATGATCTCGGTGAGGACGGCGACGGTCAGCGCGATGCCGAGGACCGTGCGCCAGTGGGTGCGCATGGTGGAGACCGCGCCGTCGAGGATCTCGCCCACGCCGAGTGGGCGGAGCGGGATCACGCCGGGCTTGGCCGCGGGCGGGGGCCCGCCCCAGCCTCCTCCCCAGGACCCGTACCCGCCGGGACTGCCGTACCCGCCGCCGTATCCCCCGGACCCGCCGTAGCCGGGCCCGCCGGGGGGCGGGGTGCCCCAGCCCGGCGAGGGCGGTGGTGGCGGGGGAGCCTGGCCGGGGTCCGCGGCGCCGGGCCGGCCGGTGGGCGCGGACCACTGGCTCGGCGGCTGCTCCTTCGACCAGCCCGGACCCTGCGGGGCGGGCTGCTCGGGGTTCGGGGGCTCTGCGGGCTCGGCAGGTCCGGACGCACCCGGCCCCTGCCCTTCGGAGGGGGCGGATCCGGGCGAAGCCCAGCCCGGAGTGTCGTTCATCGTCGCTCCTTCACGGTGCCCGTCCGCGGTCGCGGCGGCAGGTTCGCAGCCATCGTGTCATGGGGTGTTCCTCAACGGACCTGTCGGACCGGCAGAGGTGAGGACTGTGCCTTCAATTGTCCGCGTTCCAGGGGGCAGACTGGCCGCATGGCTGATCAGTACGCACACAGCGGCGACCACAAGCGGCCGACCGACATCCCGGTGATCCGCTGGGAGGAGCCACCGGAAGGGCCCGTTCTGGTGCTGCTCGACCAGACCGGACTGCCGGCCGAGGAGGTCGAGCTCGTCTGCACGGACGCCCCCGCGCTCGTGGAGGCGATCCGCTCGCTCGCCGTGCGCGGTGCGCCACTGCTGGGCATCGCCGGGGCGTACGGCGTCGCCCTCGCCGCCTTACGGGGCTTCGACGTGGACGACGCCGCCACAGCGCTGGAGGGTGCCCGGCCCACCGCGGTGAACCTCGGGGTGGGGGTGCGCCGGGCCCTGAGCGCCCACCGGGGTGTTCTCGCCCGCGGCGGCGATCTCCGGGAGGCGGCCGGGGCCGCGCTGGCCGCGGCACGGCAGCTGCACCGCGAGGACGCCGAGGCCAGCGCCCGGATGGCCCGCCACGGGCTGGCGCTGCTGGACGAGCTGATGCCCGGCGGCGGGCACCGGATCCTCACCCACTGCAACACCGGCTCACTGGTGTCGGGCGGCGAGGGCACGGCGTTCGCGGTGGCGCTGGCCGCGCACCGGGCGGGCCGGCTCAGGCGACTGTGGGTGGACGAAACGCGCCCGTTGCTGCAAGGTGCTCGCCTGACGGCATACGAGGCCGCCCGCAGCGGCATGGCGTACACGCTGCTCACCGACAGTGCGGCGGGATCGCTGTTCGCGGCGGGTGAGGTGGACGCGGTACTGATAGGGGCGGACCGCATCGCAGCCGACGGCTCGGTGGCGAACAAGGTGGGGAGTTATCCGCTCGCCGTGCTCGCGCGGTACCACCATGTGCCGTTCATAGTGGTGGCACCGGTGACGACGGTCGATCCCCGGACACCGGACGGGGCGTCCATCGAGGTCGAGCAGCGCCCCGGCCATGAAGTGACCGAGGTCACGGCACCGCGGGTGCCGATGGCCGGAACCGAAGCGGGAGGCGGGATTCTTGTGGCACCCCTGGGGACCCAGGCGTACAACCCGGCGTTCGACGTGACACCACCAGAACTGGTCACGGCGATCGTCACGGAGGAAGGTGCCGTCTCACCCGTGACGGCAGAGGCCCTGGCCACACTGTGCGCCAGGTCACGCCAGGTCACGAATAGCTAATGGGATGATGTCGTTTATGAAGGGACGAGTCCTTGTCGTCGACGACGACACCGCACTGGCCGAGATGCTCGGCATTGTGCTGCGTGGTGAAGGTTTTGAACCGTTTTTCGTAGCCGACGGGGACAGGGCGCTGGCCGCTTTCCGTGAGGCCAAGCCCGATCTGGTGCTGCTGGATCTGATGCTGCCCGGCCGGGACGGCATCGAGGTGTGCCGCCTGATCAGGGCGGAGTCCGGGGTGCCGATCGTGATGCTCACGGCGAAGAGCGACACCGTTGATGTCGTGGTCGGCCTGGAGTCCGGTGCCGACGACTACATGGTCAAGCCGTTCAAGCCGAAGGAGCTGGTCGCCCGGATCCGGGCGCGGCTGCGCAGGTCGGAGGAGCCGGCGCCGGAACAGCTCGCCATCGGCGACCTGGTGATCGACGTGGCCGGGCACTCCGTGAAGCGGGAGGGGCAGTCGATCGCGCTGACGCCGCTGGAGTTCGACCTGCTGGTCGCGCTGGCCCGCAAGCCGTGGCAGGTGTTCACGCGTGAGGTGTTGCTGGAACAGGTCTGGGGGTACCGTCACGCGGCCGACACCCGGCTGGTGAACGTCCATGTCCAGCGGCTGCGCTCCAAGGTCGAGAAGGACCCGGAGAAGCCGGAGATCGTGGTGACCGTCCGTGGTGTCGGCTACAAGGCAGGACCGAGCTGACATGTCCGGTGACAGTGCCGCTTCGGGCTCCGGCCGGTCCGGGGACCGACCGGAGCGGCCTGTCGGCCGGACGTCCGATGGTCGCACCTCGAGGCGTTCCCGCTGGGGGCGTCTCCTGGAGGGCGGGCTGCTCCGGGGCGGAGTCCAGGGCAGCCCGGTCATCCGTCTGTTCGTGCGCTGGGTGCGCCGGCCGCTGCTGCCCGTCATGCGGCTGTGGCGGCGCAACATCCAGCTCAAGGTCGTCGTCACCACGCTGCTGATGTCGCTGGGTGTGGTCCTGCTGCTGGGCTTCGTCGTCATCGGCCAGGTGCGCAACGGCCTGCTGGACGCCAAGGTGAAGGCGTCCCAGAGCCAGGCCACCGGCGGGTTCGCGGTGGCCAAGCAGCAGGCCGACGAGGCCGCGAGCGGCACCGGCGAGGACGCCTCGGCGGTGGACGGCAGGTCCTCGCAGAGCGTCATCCAGTGGATGAGCGACCTCGTGGAGTCGCTCTCCAGCGGCGGCCAGGGCGCCTTCGACGTGGTCACCCTGCCCATGGGCGACGAGAGCGGCGGCGGGCGCGGTCCGCGCGCCTCGGGGCACGTCGACCCCTCGCAGAGTGTGCCCGGCGATCTGCGGGACTGGATCGACACCAGCACCAGCACCGGGGCCGCGCAGCGGTACACGCGGATCGTCTACAGCAACGGCGCGGACTCCCAGCCCGGTCTGGTCATCGGCAAGCGGGTCAACGACCCCAACGGTGATCCGTACCAGCTGTACTACCTCTTCCCGCTGACGCAGGAGGAGAAGTCGCTGAGCCTGGTCAAGGGCACGCTGGCGACCGCCGGTCTGTTCGTCGTCGTCCTCCTCGGGGCCATCGCCTGGCTCGTGGTGCGGCAGGTCGTGACGCCGGTGCGGATGGCGGCCGGGATCGCGGAGCGGCTGTCCGCCGGGCGGCTTCAGGAACGGATGAAGGTCACCGGCGAGGACGACATCGCGCGGCTCGGCGAGGCCTTCAACAAGATGGCGCAGAACCTCCAGCTGAAGATCAACCAGCTCGAGGACCTGTCGCGGATGCAGCGCCGGTTCGTGTCGGACGTGTCCCACGAACTGCGGACACCGCTGACAACCGTACGGATGGCGGCGGACGTCATCCATGAGGCGCGTGAGGACTTCGACCCGGTGACCGCACGGTCGGCCGAACTGCTCGCCGACCAGATCGACCGGTTCGAGTCACTGCTCTCGGACCTGCTGGAGATCAGCCGCTTCGACGCGGGCGCGGCTGCCCTGGAGGCGGAGCCGGTCGACCTGCGGATCGTCGTACGGCGCGTGGTCAGCGGGGCCGAGCCGCTCGCCGAGCGCAAGGGCACGCAGATCAAGGTGGTCGGCGACCAGCAGCCCGTCGTCGCCGAGGCCGACACGCGGCGCGTGGAGCGGGTTCTGCGCAACCTCGTTGTCAATGCCGTGGAGCACGGTGACGGAAAGGACGTCGTCGTCAAGCTCGCCGTGGCGGGCGGGGCGGTCGCGATCGCGGTGCGGGACTACGGCGTCGGGCTCAAGCCCGGTGAGGCGACCCGGGTCTTCAGCCGCTTCTGGCGGGCGGACCCGGCACGCGCGCGGACCACGGGCGGTACCGGGCTGGGGCTGTCCATCGCCCTGGAGGACGCGCGGCTGCACGGCGGCTGGCTCCAGGCATGGGGCGAGCCGGGCGGCGGCTCGCAGTTCCGGCTGACCCTGCCCCGGACGGCGGACGAGCCGCTGCGGGGCTCTCCGATACCGCTGGAGCCCAGGGACTCGCGGCGCAACCGCGGACTCGGCGACGCCGGTGCGCCGCACGGCGGCGGGGACGGCGAGAAGCGGGCCACCCTGCCCGCGCCGTCCGCGGACACCGAGGGCTCGGCCCGCGCGGCCCGTGATCCGCTCGCCCCGCTGTCGGCCGCCGTGACACCCACGGCCGATCCGACGGCGCTGCCCGGCAACGGCGCGCGAGTCGTGTCGCGGCCGGCCGCGGGCGCGCCGCGCCGGGGGGAGCCGGCGGGACCGGCCGCCGGGGACGCGACGCCTGCCGACGCGGGTGCGGATGCCGACGCGGGTGTCGATGCCGGTGCCGGTGGGGCTGCCGACGCCGGTGGCGTGGACGAGTTGGACGATGTGGACGGTCTGGACGATGTGGACGGCCTGGAGGGGCTCGACGGCCTCGGGGACAGGCAGGGGGAGGCTTCGCATGGGCGGTGAGCGCGCAGGACGCGGCCAAAGGTCGCCGGCACGGATGATCGCGTACGCCACCAGCGGTGTCGTACTGCTGGCCGGGTGCGCCTCGATGCCCGACAACGGGGATCTGCGGGGCGTGGAGTCCACGCCCCTGCAGGACGCGCAGGTGCGGGTGTTCGCGATGCCGCCGAGCGAGGACGCGTCGCCCACACAGATCGTGCAGGGCTTCCTCGAGGCGCTGACGAGCGACGATCCGGACTACAAGACCGCGCGCCAGTATCTGACCGCCGAGGCGGCGGATGCCTGGCAGCCCGAGCGGTCCACCACGGTGCTGGCGGACGGGCCGGGCACGCAGGCCGACCCGCCGGGCCGGGAGAAATCCCGCGAGGTCTCCTTCACCCTGACCGGCGAGAAGGTGGCCACCGTGGACGCGCAGCAGGCGTACGCGTCCGCCACCGGGCCGTACAACAAGCTCGTGCATCTCACGCAGGACGCGAAGAGCGGGCAGTGGCGCATCGACGGGGTGCCACAGGGCGTCGTCATGGGGAAGTCGGACTTCCAGCGCAACTACATGTCCGTCAGTAAGTACTACTTCGCCTCGAACACCGTGGGGGCCGCCGCGGACGGGCCGCCGATGGCGGTCGCCGACCCGGTGTACGTCCGCAGTCATGTGGAGCCCACCACCCAGATGGTGCGTTCCCTCCTGGGCGGACCCACGACCTGGCTGGACCCGGTCGTCAGGTCGAGCTTCCCCGCGGGCGTGGCGCTGCACGAGGACGCCGGGCCGCTGACGGCGGACGACCGCGGCAAGCTGACCGTGCCGCTCAACGGCAAGGCGACCGGCACCGGCACCGAGCGGTGCAAGGAGATGGCCGCCCAACTGCTTTTCACGCTGCGCAACCTCAGCCCCGCGGTGGACGAGGTCGAGCTGCGGGCCGACGGGAAGCAGCTGTGCTCGCTGACCCAGGACGGCACCGGGACCGTGGCCGGCCGGGGTTCGCTGAACAGCCCCGCCTACCTGTACTTCGTCGACGAGGAGCAGCGGCTGGTGCGGATCCCCGCCGACGACAACGCCACACAGCCGGACCCGGTGCCCGGGGCGCTCGGTGAGGTCGAGACCAGGCTGCGGTCGGTGGCCGTCTCGCGGGACGAACGCACTGCGGCCGGGGTCGAGTTCGACGGGAGGGCGCTGTATGTCGGATCGATCGTGCCGGGGGGTTCGCTCGGGGAGCCCGTGCTGAGAAGCCAGGGCAAGTCCGAGGACGACCGGCTGACCGCGCCCAGCTGGGACGCGCAGGGCGGCCTGTGGGTGGCCGACCGCGACCCCGCCGATCCGCTGCTGTTCCTGCTCGAGGAGGGCGCGGGCGAGCCGCTGGAGGTGCGCACTCCGGGCCTGGACGGGCGTATCCAGGCGGTCCGGGTGGCCGCCGACGGGGTCAGGATCGCGCTCGTCGTGGCGAAGGGCGACCGACGCTCCCTAATGATCGGACGGATCGAGCGGGGCGGGACGAACGGCCAGGAGGGGCCGGCCGGGCCGGCCGAGAAGACCGGCGCGCGGCCCACTGTCACCGTGCTGCAGATGCGACCCGCGACGCCCGAGTTGGAGAAGGTCACCGCCATGTCGTGGACCGGTGACAGCCGGCTCGTCGTGGTCGGGCGCGAGGAGGGAGGTGTGGAGCAGATGCGGTACGTCGAGGTCGACGGCTCCATACCGGAGGTCCCGCAGCCCGCCGCCCTGACCGGAGTCGAGTCGGTCACCGCATCCGCCGACGAACAGATGCCGCTGGTGGCGCACTCGGTGGACGGGATCGTCCGGCTGCCGTCGTGGGCCCAGTGGCAGAAGGTGACGGAAGGGACCGCGCCGGTCTATCCGGGATGAGCGCTCGCCGGCCGAGCGCGGGGCGTGCCGGGCGAACCTGGTGGAGTTTTCCACAGGGGTGGCCGGATGCGGTGGGCCTTGGCACAGTGGGGTCATGCGGGGCTGGTGGCAGGACCTTTCCGACCTGGTGCTTCCGGCCGAGTGCGGCGGATGCGGCAGGCCTCGTGCGGTGCTGTGCGCCCGGTGCCGTACGGCGCTGAGCGGTGCCGCGCCTCGCCGGGTGCGGCCGGAGCCGGAGCCGGCCGGGCTGCCGGTGACGCACGCCGCGGCCCGGTACGAGGACGGGGTGCGCGCCACGCTGCTGGCCCACAAGGAGCGCGGTGCCCTGGCCCTGACCCGACCGCTGGGCGAAGCCCTGGCAGGAGCGGTGCGCGCGGGGCTGCGGGAGGCGGCGCGGCCGGGCTCCGGTGGGCTGGTGGGGCCGGTCCACGGCGACCGCGGCGCGGTGCTGCTGGTGCCCGTGCCGTCCGCGCCACGGGCCGTGCGGGCCCGTGGCCATGACCCGGCCCTGCGGATCGCCCGGGCGGCGGCGGGTGCGCTGCGGCGGCAAGGAGTGCCCGCTTCGGTGCTTCCCGCGCTGCGGCAGCGGCGGGGTGTGGCCGACCAGTCGGGACTCGACGCCCGGCAGCGGCTGGCCAATCTCGCCGGGGCGCTGGCGGTGGCGCCGGGCTGTGGCCGGCTGTTGCGCGGTGGGCAGGTCGTCCTCGTGGACGACCTGATGACCACCGGGGCGTCGCTGGCGGAGGCCGCGCGTGCGGTGCGGACCGCGCTGCGGGCCCCGGACGCGGTGGACCACGCGATGTCTGCCGAGATGTGCACGCAGACGCGTACGGAGGTACGTACGAGAGCGGGTGCGCAGGCGCGGGAACAAGTGGATCTCAGGGCCGATTCGAGTATTTCGGCGCCCGCTTTCGTGTACAGAGGTGAGACGTGGGAAAGGAGAGGGGAACAGCGAAACGGATCGACTCAGGCGAGGACGGGTCGGCGGTCCGGCCGGTCAGTGGGTACGGCGGGTACGGACAGGGCCGACCGGCCCATTGACGTGAAGTGCGCTGCGGTTGTTGCGGCTTCACCGGATCCTTTCGAAATAAACCGGAACTGATGGGGAACTTGCATCGTTGCAGGTAGTGAGAGCGTAAATTCACCTGAACGGAGGTACGTGTCAGGAGAGGGTGACGCCATCCGTCCGAGCGAGATATGTTCGGTTGTGAGGGAAAGCCGCAGGCCACACCTCTCGAATCCGAATGCCGCGCTGCGGGTTTTTTGTTATCACCCGGGCCGGTGGAGTGGAGATCTCGCCCGTGGGGGAGGTGGAAGTCACCGAGTCCGAGGTTCCGGGGCTTACCGGAGCTTGGTGCAAAAGGGAGACGCTCCGCACCGAGGCGGAGTGATCCGGGAACGGAGTTCTGCGTGGACATCGTCGTCAAGGGCCGCAAGACCGAGGTGCCCGAGCGGTTCCGGAAGCACGTGGCCGAGAAGCTGAAGCTGGAGAAGATCCAGAAGCTCGACGGCAAGGTGATCAGCCTCGACGTCGAGGTGTCCAAGGAGCCCAACCCCCGACAGGCCGACCGCAGTGACCGGGTGGAGATCACGCTCCACTCCCGCGGTCCGGTGATCCGGGCGGAGGCGGCGGCGAGCGACCCGTACGCGGCGCTCGACCTGGCAGCGGAGAAGCTGGACGCCCGGCTGCGTAAGCAGCACGACAAGCGTTACTCACGGCGTGGCGCGCGCAGGATCTCGGCAGCGGAGGTCCCCGCCCACGTCCCCGACGCGGCGACACTCAACGGGACGGGGGCACAGTCCCCCGAGGAGAATTCGGGAGCCGTCCCCACCAAGAAGATCGGCTCCCTGGAAGTACAGGGCGAAGGGCCCCTCATTGTCCGCGAGAAGACCCACGTGGCCGCCCCCATGACCCTGGACCAGGCGCTCTACGAGATGGAGCTGGTCGGGCACGACTTCTATCTGTTCGTCGACTCCGAGACCAAGGAACCCAGTGTCGTCTACCGACGGCACGCCTACGACTACGGCGTGATCCACCTCAGCACGGACACCATGGTCACGCAGCCGCACGCTCCCGCGGCGGGCGGGACGCTCGGCGGCTGACCGAACCGAGTCGCAGCTGGACCGGTGCCCCTGGTGCGCGCACGTGCGCCCCCAGGGGCACCGGTGCGCGACCACTTCGCACCCCGAGCTGTCACCCCGGTGCCGTCCGGGCATGGAATCATGGCGGCAACGGCCCAAACGGTGGGCCGTTGCCTTGGGTTGGCGATGGCTCAGGACCACAGGCCACAGCCTTCAGGGGGAGGAACGATGGCGGACAGCTTCGGACCGATGCATGGAGAGGACTCCGACGACGGCGACACCGGCATGGGGCCGGACGCGGGCTCCAGGTACGGGGAGCCGGCGAAGGAGCCGGACCAGGAGCCGATCAGAGTCCTCGTGGTGGACGACCACGCGCTGTTCCGCCGCGGCCTGGAGATCGTGCTCGCGGCCGAGGAGGACATCCAGGTCGTCGGCGAGGCGGGGGACGGCGCGGAAGCGGTGGAGAAGGCCGCCGACCTGCTGCCGGACATCATCCTGATGGATGTGCGGATGCCCAAGAGGGGCGGTATCGAGGCGTGCACCTCCATCAAGGAGGTGGCCCCCAGCGCGAAGATCATCATGCTGACGATCAGCGACGAGGAAGCCGATCTCTACGACGCCATCAAGGCGGGTGCGACCGGTTACCTCCTCAAGGAGATTTCCACGGACGAGGTGGCCACCGCCATCCGAGCGGTGGCCGACGGACAGTCGCAGATCAGCCCGTCCATGGCGTCGAAGTTGCTCACCGAGTTCAAGTCGATGATCCAGCGCACTGACGAGCGCCGACTGGTGCCCGCACCCCGGCTGACGGACCGTGAACTCGAAGTACTCAAGCTCGTCGCCACGGGGATGAACAACCGGGACATCGCCAAGGAGCTGTTCATCTCCGAGAACACCGTGAAGAATCATGTGCGCAACATCCTGGAGAAGCTGCAGCTGCACTCCAGGATGGAGGCGGTGGTCTACGCGATGCGGGAGAAGATCCTCGAGATCCGCTGAGTGGTGTCAGGCGAAGGCGCGGGACAGCTCCCCGATGAGCGGCTCGCGCAACTCCGGCGCGTCGACCCGCTCCACGCGGACGTTCGTGCAGTCCACCCAGCCCGCCGCCTCGACCAGGGCCTGCGCGACGGCGGGGACCGCCCTGGGGCCGTCCAGCGTGATCTGCTTCGCCACCAGGGTGTGGCCCTCGCGGGCCGGGTCGACGCGGCCGACGAGCCGGCCCCCGGCGAGCACGGGCATCGCGAAGTAGCCGTGCACCCGCTTCGGCTTCGGCACGTAGGCCTCCAGGCGGTGGGTGAAGCCGAAGATCCGCTCGGTGCGCGCCCGCTCCCAGACCAGGGAGTCGAACGGGGACAGCAGCGTTGTACGGTGGCGTCCGCGTGGGGGCGTGGCGAGGGCCTCCGGATCGGCCCAGGCCGGCTTGGACCAGCCTTCGACCGCGACCGGCACCAGGCCCGAATCGGCGATCACCGCGTCGACCTGCTCGCCCTTGAGCCGGTGGTAGTCGGCGAGGTCCGCGCGGGTGCCGACGCCGAGTGACGTGCCGGCCAGGCGCACCAGGCGGCGCAGGCACTCGGCGTCGTCCAGCTCGTCGTGCAGCAGGGCATCCGGGATCGCGCGCTCGGCGAGGTCGTAGATCCGCTTCCAGCCGCGGCGCTCGACGCACACCACCTCTCCGTACATCAGGGCCCGCTCGACGGCGACCTTGGCGCCGGACCAGTCCCACCACTCACTGGTGCGCTTCGCGCCGCCCAGGTCGGTTGCCGTGAGCGGGCCCTGGGCGCGGAGCTGCTTGACGACCTGGTCGTAGGCGCCGTCGGGCAGCTCGTGGTTCCAGTGCGGGCGGGCGCGGTAGGCGCGGCGGCGGAAGGCGAAGTGCGGCCACTCCTCGATCGGCAGCAGGCAGGCCGCGTGCGACCAGTACTCGAACGCGCGCGGCGGCTCGGCCCCGGTCTTCCAGTACACGTCCTCGACCGTCGCCCGGTCGACGGCGCCGAGGCGGGCGTAGGGGATCAGCTCGTGGGAGCGGGCGAGGACGGAGATGGTGTCGAGCTGCACCGCGCCCAGGTGACGCAGGACCCCCCGGACGCCGGAGCGGCGGTCCGGGGCGCCCAGGAAGCCCTGGGCCCGCAGGGCGATGCGGCGGGCCTCGGTCGCCGAGAGGTCCGTGGACGGACGAGGGAGGGTCGTCATAGGTCCGCACGATAGAGGGCGGCACTGACAACGGCCGGGGCGGCGGTCCGGGTGCTGTCCGGCGGCTCACGGCCGGAGACGGCCGGCGGTGCTTGCCCGAACGGGGGCTCCGGAACGATCCGCCGGGCAGCGCGTCGGGCTCTGGAGGGGCTCAGGGCTCTGGGCGGGCAGCGCGTCGGGCTCTGGAGGGGCTCAGGGCTCTGGGCGGGCAGCGCGTCGGGCTCTGGACGGTGGGCACCGAGCCCTGGACGGGCACACCGGTCCGGGGACGGTCCGAGCCGCGCCTCGCCGCCCCTGATTCGGGCCGGGGGCCGTCCGGGAGGCCGGACCGGGGCGCTCCGAGGGCTGGACCGGACCCGGAGACCGGTCCGGGTCCGGAGGGCGTCACTCCTTGGCGGGCAGGTAGGGAGCCGTCGACGGGAGGCCCAGGTCGGAGGGGAGCAGGGAGCCGATCCAGCAGTCGCGCAGCACCCCCTTGTTGTTGAGCGAGGAGCGTAGGGTGCCCTCGATGAGGAAGCCCGCCCGTTCCGCCACCGCGCGGGAGGCCCGGTTGCCGACCTCGGCGCGCCATTCCACACGGTCGATCGACATCTTCGTGAAGGCCCAGCGGGAGGTGGCGACGGCGGCTTCGGTGATGTAGCCGTTGCCGCGGTGCTCCCTGGTGCCCCAGTAACCGATCTCGCCCACCCCCAGGGATCGCATGGTGATGCCGAGCATGCCGGTGAGCTCCCCGGAGGGGAGGAAGACGCCGAAGGTGAACATCGAACCGCTCGCCCAGCCGTCCGGACACATCTGCTCCGTGAAGCCCCGCGCGTGCTCGGGAAGGTACGGGGAGGGAACCGTGGTCCAGCGCTGGATGTCGGAGTCCTGGCAGGCGGCGTACACGGCGTCGGTGTCCTGGGAGCCGACTGTGCGCAGCAGAAGACGGTCGGTGGTGAGGGTGACGGGGTCCATCGGCCGATTCTGCTCACGGAGGAGAGAGTGACGCCAGCTCTTTGCCGTGCGTGAGGAAAGGGTCACTCTTCGCGTCATTCGACCGGTGGGGCGGCACCATCCGGAGGGCCCGGGCGTTGTCCCTTTGAAAGCAGCCGTGAAACAGATATGACGCTGTGCGCGGCCACGGTCACGGCAGGCCTCCCGGCGTGGTGGGGTCCTCGCATACGATGGCCGTTGCTCAGCAATGAAATGGAAACCGACCGTCCCAGGCCCGACCGGCAAGGAGACCACCCCCCGTGTCCGTCCTCTCCAAGATCATGCGTGCAGGCGAAGGCAAGATCCTGCGCAAGCTGCACCGCATCGCGGGCCAGGTCAACTCCATCGAAGAGGACTTCGGCGACCTCTCCGACGCCGAGCTGCGGGCCCTCACCGATGAGTACAAGCAGCGGTATGCCGACGGTGAGAGCCTGGACGACCTGCTCCCCGAGGCCTTCGCCACCGTCCGTGAGGCCGCCAAGCGCGTCCTGGGCCAGCGCCACTACGACGTGCAGATCATGGGCGGCGCCGCCCTGCACATGGGCTACGTGGCCGAGATGAAGACCGGTGAGGGCAAGACCCTCGTCGGCACCCTGCCGGCCTATCTGAACGCCCTGTCGGACAAGGGCGTCCACATCATCACCGTCAACGACTACCTGGCCGAGCGCGACTCCGAGCTGATGGGCCGCGTCCACAAGTTCCTCGGCCTGGACGTCGGCTGCATCCTGGCCAACATGACGCCGACCCAGCGCCGCGAGCAGTACGCCTGCGACATCACCTACGGCACGAACAACGAGTTCGGCTTCGACTACCTGCGCGACAACATGGCGTGGTCCAAGGACGAGCTGGTCCAGCGCGGCCACAACTTCGCCATCGTCGACGAGGTCGACTCGATCCTCATCGACGAGGCCCGTACGCCGCTGATCATCTCCGGCCCGGCCGATCAGGCCACCAAGTGGTACGGCGACTTCGCCAAGCTGGTCAAGCGCCTCAAGCGCGGCGAGCCCGGCAACCCCCTCAAGGGCATCGAGGAGACCGGCGACTACGAGGTCGACGAGAAGAAGCGCACGGTCGCCATCCACGAGACCGGAGTCGCCAAGGTCGAGGACTGGCTGGGCATCGACAACCTCTACGAGTCGGTCAACACCCCGCTGGTGGGCTACCTGAACAACGCCATCAAGGCGAAGGAGCTCTTCAAGCGCGACAAGGACTACGTGATCATCGACGACGAGGTCATGATCGTCGACGAGCACACCGGCCGTATCCTCGCGGGCCGCCGCTACAACGAGGGCATGCACCAGGCGATCGAGGCGAAGGAGGCGGTGCCGATCAAGGACGAGAACCAGACGCTCGCCACCATCACCCTCCAGAACTTCTTCCGCCTCTACAAGCGCAGCGACCACGTGGGCAAGGAACAGCCCGGCCTGTCCGGCATGACCGGTACGGCGATGACCGAGGCCGCCGAGTTCCACCAGATCTACAAGCTCGGCGTGGTGCCCATCCCGACCAACCGGGACATGGTCCGCAAGGACCAGGCAGACCTGATCTACCGCACCGAGGTCGCCAAGTTCGAGGCCGTCGTCGACGACATCGAGGAGAAGAACGGCAAGGGCCAGCCGATCCTGGTCGGCACCACCTCGGTGGAGAAGTCCGAGTACCTCTCGCAGCAGCTCAGCAAGCGCGGCATCCAGCACGAGGTGTTGAACGCCAAGCACCACGACCGTGAGGCGACGATCGTCGCCCAGGCCGGCCGCAGAGGCGCCGTCACCGTGGCGACCAACATGGCCGGTCGTGGTACGGACATCAAGCTCGGAGGCAACCCCGAGGACCTCGCCGAGGCGGAGCTGCGCCAGCGCGGCCTCGACCCCGAGGAGCACATCGAGGAGTGGGCGCACGCCCTGCCGGAGGCGCTCGCGCGGGCCGAGGACGCGGTCAAGGCCGAGAAGGACGAGGTCGAGCGGCTCGGCGGGCTCTACGTGCTCGGCACCGAGCGGCACGAGTCGCGGCGGATCGACAACCAGCTGCGCGGCCGTTCCGGCCGTCAGGGCGACCCCGGCGAGTCCCGCTTCTACCTGTCGCTCGGCGACGACCTGATGCGCCTGTTCAAGGCCCAGATGGTCGAGCGCGTGATGTCCATGGCGAACGTCCCGGACGACGTGCCGATCGAGAACAAGATGGTCACGCGCGCGATCGCGTCGGCCCAGTCGCAGGTCGAGACGCAGAACTTCGAGACCCGTAAGAACGTCCTGAAGTACGACGAGGTCCTCAACCGCCAGCGCGAGGTCATCTACGGCGAGCGGCGCCGCGTCCTGGAGGGCGAGGACCTCCAGGAGCAGATCCACCACTTCATGGGCGACACCATCGACGCCTACGTCCAGGCGGAGACGTCCGAGGGCTTCCCCGAGGACTGGGACCTGGACCGGCTGTGGGGCGCCTTCAAGCAGCTCTACCCCACCAGGATCACCGTCGAGGAGCTGGAGGAGGAGGCCGGCGACCGGGCGGGGCTGACGGCCGAGTACATCGGCGACACCGTCAAGGCCGACATCCGCGAGCAGTACGAGCAGCGCGAGGCACAGCTCGGCTCGGAGATCATGCGTGAGCTGGAGCGCCGCGTCGTGCTGTCGGTCCTGGACCGCAAGTGGCGCGAGCACCTCTACGAGATGGACTACCTCCAGGAGGGCATCGGCCTGCGCGCGATGGCGCAGAAGGACCCCCTGGTCGAGTACCAGCGCGAGGGCTTCGACATGTTCACCGCGATGATGGACGGCATCAAGGAGGAGTCCGTCGGCTACCTGTTCAACCTGGAGGTCCAGGTCGAGCAGCAGGTCGAGGAGGTCCTGGTCGAGGACGCCGGGCCGGAGCCGGCGGTGCAGGACGCGGTGCCCGCGCAGGCGGGCGCCCGGCCGGAGATCCGCGCCAAGGGGCTCGACGCCCCGCAGCGGCGGAACCTGCACTTCTCCGCGCCGACGGTGGACGGCGAGGGCGGCACCGTCGAGGGGGAGTTCGCCGAGGACGAGCCGGTGCGCTCCGAGGCCGACGGCCTCACGCGCGCCGAGCGCCGCAAGCAGGCACGGGGCGGACGCCGCCGCAAGAAGTGACCGCGGCTCCGCCGGGAGCGGTGAGCTGCCGGTGGAGACGGGCCGAGGGCCGGGCACCCCAGGGGTGTCCGGCCCTCGGGCGTCGTACGGGGCCTGAGGGGGCGTACGGGCCCGGTGGCGGGGTTCGGGGCTCAGCGGTCGTGCGGGTGGGGCGGGCGGGGGCCGCCCAGTTCCACGGCGGTGCAGCGCCAGCGCAGGTCGTGGCCCTGTTCCAGGCGGAAGGCCATGGCCCGCAGCCTGTCGCCCGCGCCGATCCGGGCGAACACCTCGAGGGCGCCCTCGCGGGGGACGTAGTAGCCGATGTCGCGCACGACCGGGCGGGTACCGCGGGTGCGCAGCGGACCGCGCTCGGCGAGGTCCGCCAGCTCGTCGTAGGCGCGGCCCGCGGTGTGCCGGAGCATGGAGTGGACGGGCCGCTGACCGCTCAGGACGGCGAGGAGCAGCTCGGCGAAGTGGTCGGTGGGGCGGGGCTGTGGAACGGGCCGGCGGGGGGTCTGGGCGGGCACCCGGGGGACGGCCGGAGCAGGTGCGGGATCGATGAGCGGCGCGGGATCGGTGAGGGACGCGGGATCGGGGAGGCGTGCGGGGACGGCGAGGGGTGCGGGGACGGCGGTGGGTGCGGGGACGGCGGTGGGGCGGAGCGGTCGGGGTGCGGCGGGACGCGGGGTTCGGGCGGGGATGGCCCTCGCTGCGCGTACGGAGGCTTCCTGCGCGGGGTCGGCGGGCAGCGGCAGGGGACGGGGCCTAGGGCGTCCGGGCGCCGCCGGGGCTGTCGCGGTGAAGGACGGCGGGCGGTTGTCGGTGGGGCGGGTGGAGGCGGCGCCGGTCGGGGGAGAGGGACGGTCCTCGTCGTGCGGCGGGGCGGGGGCGGTGCCTCCCGCGGGGATGCGGGGAGGGGTGGTGCCGGTCGGGCGGCGCGTGTCGCGGCGGCCGGGAGGGCGCGTACCGGTGCGGTGCTGAGCCCTGGTCATGACCTTGTTCATGGGACCCCGTTCGACGGGCCGGGTGTCGCCGCCGGCCGGGGGACCGGGGTGATACCAGGCGGTAACTTCGTGGTTGGGGATCTTGTACGGGGCGGCGGAGGCCGACGGCAAGGCACCGTGAGCCGTGTCGCGGCGGCGGAAGGATTCACTTATCCGAGTGAATGACAGCTGGTCGACCCTGTCCGGGAGCGGGCGGACCGGGTGAATTCCGGGCGTGGGGTGGACGCCGCCGAGGGGGTGGGCAGGGACTCGATGGGGGACGCCCGCACGTACCCTGAAGGCCCACCCGGCCGGATACGGCCGCCCCCCAGAGGTGCCCCGCGATCCCCGGCGTACCTCCGACCACGAAAGCTGCCGACATGCGCGTCAAAGCTGCCGACAAGCGCGTCTACGTCCCCCTGACCCTCTCCGGTCTCGCCGAGGCGTACCGGACGGGAGAACTGGGCGCGGGGCTGTTCCCCGCCTACGGTGTGACGCCCGCGCTGCGTGAGTGGTACCTCCCCGAGGACGTCGAGGAGGCGGAGCACGCGGAGGAGCTGGAGTACGCGGCGCTGGGCCGTGCCGCGCTGGCCTCGCTGCGGCTGCTGGCGGCGGACGCCGGTGCCCCGCGGCGCCGGGTCGTGGTCGCCGTGGACGTACCCGACCGGGCTGTCTCGGCCGACCCGGCCGGCCTCGGTGAGCTACGGGTCGACGGGCCCGTACGGCTGGACCGGGCGGCGGCGGTGCACGTGGACGCGGCGGACGCGGAGCCGGACGTGACGTCGGCCGCGCAGGCGCTGCCCGCGGCGGACAGCGGGGACAACGGCGCACAGTCCGTCGTGGACAGGGCGGAGGACCACGAACTGCTGTGGTACGCCACGCAGGAGATCCCGAACCTGTTGGAGCCGACGGTCTAGGGTCCGCCGCTCGGGCCGGGCCGGGCCGGGCCGGGCCGGGCCGGGGAGAGGTGCGATGCCGGGGCCCGCGAGCCCGGCATGATCCGAACGGCGGGCCCTGGGCAAAGCATCGAGGGGCGATTCGGGGCCGGTGCGGTCGGGCGCCCCGCGGTGATGGAGCACGCTGGTGGCTCGGAGGGCCGTCCGGGGCACCGGGGGAGCAGGCGGGGAGAAGCCGGCGCCGGGGACGGTGTGGCCGAGGCCCCTGTCCGGAGCTGTCGGGGAGGGGCGTACGGCCCTTTGGCCCCGGTGTGGGCCGCCGGAGGCGGAGCCCGGTCCCGGCGTCGCGTTCCCGGCCGCCGGATAGGGCGCCGACCTGGTGTTCTCCCGGTTGTCAGTGGCGGCGGGTACTTTTTTCCCATGGGGATGCACAGGGACGCGCACATCGTCTGGGACTGGAACGGCACGCTGTTCCACGACGTCGACGCGGTCATCGGGGCGACGAACGCGGCCTTCGCCGAGCTCGGCCTGGAGCCGCTCACGCTGGAGCGGTACCGGGAGCTGTACTGCGTGCCGGTGCCGAAGTTCTACGAGCGGCTGATGGGGCGGCTGCCCACGGAGGCCGAGTGGGAGCTGATGGACGCGACCTTCCACCGGTACTACACCGAGCACCGGGTGCGGTGCGCGCTCGCCGAGGGGGCGGCGGAGCTGCTGGCCGGATGGTCGTCGGCGGGGCGCAGCCAGTCGATCCTCAGCATGTACGGGCACGAGGACCTCGTGCCCCTGGTCCGGGGCTTCGGCATCGAGTCCCACTTCCTACGCGTCGACGGGCGGACCGGTCCGTCCGGTGGCGGCAAGGCGGAGCACATGGTGCGGCACCTCGGCGCGCTGCCCGGCGTGGACCCGGCCCGCACGGTGGTGATCGGGGACGCCGCCGACGACGCGCTGGCCGCGCGGCACGTGGGGGCGAGAGCCGTGCTCTACACCGGCGGCTCGCACAGCAGAGCGAGCCTCGACGTGGTGGGGGTGCCGGTGGTGGACACGCTGGCGGAGGCCGTTGAGGAAGCGGAACGCCTGGCGGTCTGATCCGGGCACCGGGCGCCACGGTGAAGGGCGGACGGCGGGCGGGAAACGGACGGCAGACGACCGGGTGTCGCCGGGCGCGCATTGTGCAGAACGTCAAAGTTCCACCCCATGTTTTGTACACATACGGCTCATGACGGGCCCCCCGTGAAGGGCGATAGCCTGGGTGGCGTGATCAGCGCGATAGTTCGCGGGGGCCTCGTCGTCCCCGCTGTGCGCCCGGAGAGCACGGACGACATCCGTGGCCGGGCGGCGCTCGCTGGTCCTCGCGGGCGGGACGGGACCCGGAGGGTCCCCCAGGCGCGCCGCATCCCCCGGGTACGGACGTCGCGGAGAGCAGCGTCACACCCGTCGGGCGCGTCGACATCGGCAGAGAAGCCCCCGCTCGTCTCATCCTGCGGCATAGCGAGCGTCGGCACGGAGCGGACACCCCGCGTCGTACCACCGCACCGCGGGCGCAGAGACCGCACTTCCTTCTACGTCACGCAACGGCGCGCGACAGGAGCCAGAGGACAATGCAGACCAAGCTGGACGAAGCAAAGGCCGAGCTGCTCGAAAAGGCTGCCCGGGTGGCTGAGAACAGCCCGGCCGGGGGGAAACTGCCGACCGGGACGACGGACAAGGGCATGCCCGACCGGGACACCGTGCTCGCGTTCCTCCAGCGCTACTACCTGCACACCGCCCCGGAGGACCTTGTCGGCCGCGACCCGGTCGACGTCTTCGGAGCCGCCGTCTCGCACTTCCGGCTGGCCGAGAACCGTCCCCAGGGCACGGCCAACGTCCGGGTCCACACCCCGACCGTCGAGGAGAACGGCTGGACGTCCAGCCACTCCGTCGTCGAGGTGGTCACCGACGACATGCCCTTCCTCGTGGACTCCGTCACCAATGAGCTGACCCGCCAGGGCCGCGGCATCCACGTCGTCATCCACCCACAGGTGGTGGTGCGCCGCGACGTCACCGGCAAGCTGATCGAGGTGTCCGCCGAACCCGCCGGGGGCGAGCTCCCGCACGACACCCACGTAGAGTCCTGGATCCACGTCGAGACCGACCGCGAGACCGACCGCGGCGACCTCAAGCAGATCACCGTCGACCTGCTGCGCGTCCTGTCCGACGTCCGCGAGGCCGTCGAGGACTGGGGCAAGATGCGGCAGGCGGCGACCCTGCTGGCCGAGGGCCTGCCCGACGAACCCGTCCCCGGGGACGTGCCGGGCCCGCAGGTCGAGGAGGCCCGGGAGCTGCTGCGCTGGCTCGCCGACGACCACTTCACCTTCCTCGGCTACCGCGAGTACCAGCTGCGCGACGACGACTCGCTGGCCGCCGTCCCCGGCACCGGCCTCGGCATCCTGCGCTCCGACCCGCACCACGCCACCGACGAAGAGCACCCGGTCAGCCCGTCCTTCGAGCGGCTGCCCGCCGACGCCCGTGCCAAGGCACGCGAGCACAAGCTGCTCGTCCTGACCAAGGCCAACAGCCGGGCCACCGTGCACCGGCCGTCGTACCTGGACTACATCGGCGTCAAGAAGTTCGACGCGGACGGCAATGTCGTCGGCGAGCGCCGCTTCCTCGGCCTGTTCTCCTCCGCCGCCTACACCGAGTCCGTCCGCCGGGTCCCGGTGATCCGCCGCAAGGTCGAGGAGGTCCTCGAGCGCGCCGGCTTCTCGCCGCACAGCCACGACGGGCGCGACCTGCTGCAGATCCTCGAGACGTATCCGCGCGACGAGCTCTTCCAGACTCCGGCCGACGAGCTCCAGGCCATCGCCACCTCGGTGCTCTACCTCCAGGAACGCCGCCGCCTGCGGCTCTACCTGCGCCAGGACGAGTACGGGCGCTACTACTCCGCCCTCGTCTACCTCCCGCGCGACCGCTACACCACCGGTGTGCGGCTGAGGATCATCGACATCCTCAAGGAGGAACTCGACGGCATCAGCGTCGACTTCACCGCCTGGAACACCGAGTCGATCCTCTCCCGGCTGCACTTCGTGGTCCGCGTCCCGCAGGGCACCGAACTGCCGCAGCTGTCCGACCACGACCGGGAGCGCATCGAGGCCCGGCTGGTGGAAGCCGCCCGCTCCTGGGCCGACGGCTTCGGCGAGGCCCTCATCGCCGAACTGGGCGAGGAGCGCGCCGCCGAACTGCTGCGCCGCTACGCGGGCGCCTTCACCGAGGGGTACAAGGCGGACCACACCCCGCGCAGCGCCGTCGCCGACCTGGTCCGGCTCGAACAGCTCGACGACGAGAAGAACTTCGAGCTCAGCCTGTACGAGCCGGTGGGCGCGGCCCCCGAGGAGCGCCGCTTCAAGATCTACCGCAAGGGCGAGGCCGTCTCCCTCTCCGCCGTGCTGCCCGTGCTCCAGAGGCTCGGCGTCGAGGTCGTCGACGAGCGACCCTACGAGCTGCGCCGCGCCGACCACAGCGTGGCCTGGGTCTACGACTTCGGACTGCGGCTGCCCAAGACCCCCGCCATCGCCGACCACTTCGGCGACGACGCCCGTGAGCGGTTCCAGGAGGCCTTCGCGGCGACCTGGACCGGCCAGGCGGAGAACGACAGCTTCAACACCCTCGTGCTGAGCGCCGGTCTGGACTGGCGGCAGGCGATGGTGCTGCGCGCGTACGCCAAGTACCTGCGTCAGGCGGGCTCCACCTTCAGCCAGGACTACATGGAGGACACCCTCCGCAACAACGTCCACACCACCCGGCTGCTCGTCTCCCTGTTCGAGGCGCGGATGTCGCCGGAGCGGCAGAGCGCCGGCTACGAACTGGTGGACGCCCTGCTGGAGGAGGTCGACGCCGCTCTCGACGAAGTCGCCTCGCTCGACGAGGACCGCATCCTGCGCTCCTTCCTCACGGTGATCAAGGCGACGCTGCGTACCAACTTCTTCCAGGAGGCGAACGGCGGCCGCCCGCACGACTACGTCTCCATGAAGTTCGACCCGCAGGCCATGCCCGACCTGCCGGCGCCCCGTCCGGCGTTCGAGATCTGGGTGTACTCGCCGCGGGTCGAGGGCGTGCACCTGCGGTTCGGCAAGGTCGCGCGCGGCGGCCTGCGCTGGTCGGACCGCCGGGAGGACTTCCGCACCGAGATCCTCGGCCTGGTCAAGGCGCAGATGGTGAAGAACACCGTCATCGTGCCGGTCGGTGCCAAGGGCGGCTTCGTCGCCAAGCAGCTGCCGGACCCGTCCGTGGACCGCGACGCCTGGATGGCCGAGGGTGTCGCCGCGTACAAGACGTTCATCTCGGCGCTGCTCGACATCACCGACAACATGGTGGCCGGCGAGGTCGTGCCCCCGGCCGACGTCGTCCGGCACGACGGGGACGACACCTATCTCGTCGTCGCGGCCGACAAGGGCACCGCCAGGTTCTCGGACACGGCCAACGAACTCGCCCAGGCCTACGACTTCTGGCTCGGTGACGCCTTCGCCTCCGGCGGCAGCGCCGGATACGACCACAAGGGCATGGGCATCACCGCCCGCGGCGCCTGGGAGTCCGTCAAGCGGCACTTCCGGGAGCTGGGCGTGGACACCCAGAGCCAGGACTTCACGGTCGTCGGCATCGGCGACATGTCCGGCGACGTGTTCGGCAACGGCATGCTGCTGAGCGAGCACATCCGGCTGGTCGCCGCCTTCGACCACCGGCACATCTTCATCGACCCCACCCCGGACGCGGCCGTCGGCCACGCCGAGCGCCGCCGCCTGTTCGACCTGCCGCGCAGCTCTTGGGCGGACTACAACACCGACCTGCTGTCGGCCGGCGGCGGCGTGTTCCCGCGCAGCGCCAAGTCCATCCCGGTCAACGCCCAGATCCGCCAGGCCCTCGGCCTCGAGTCCGGCGTCACCAAGATGACCCCGGCGGACCTGATGAAGGCGATCCTCAAGGCGCCGGTGGACCTGCTGTGGAACGGCGGCATCGGCACGTACGTCAAGGCGTCGAGCGAGTCCAACGCCGACGTCGGCGACAAGGCCAACGACCCCATCCGCGTCGACGGCAAGGACCTGCGGGCCGACGTCGTAGGCGAGGGCGGCAACCTGGGTATGACCCAGCTCGGCCGGATCGAGGTCGCGCTGCACGGCAGCCGGATCAACACCGACGCCATCGACAACAGCGCCGGCGTGGACACCTCCGACCACGAAGTGAACATCAAGATCCTGCTCAACACCCTGGTCGCGGACGGCGACATGACGGTCAAGCAGCGCAACAAGCTGCTCGCCTCGATGACCGACGAGGTCGGCCGACTGGTGCTGCGCACCAACTACGCGCAGAACACCGCCATCGCCAACGCCCTGGCCCAGTCCAAGGACATGCTCCACGCCCAGCAGCGCTTCATGAAGCACCTGGTGCGTGAGGGTCACCTCGACCGGGCCCTGGAGTTCCTGCCCACCGACCGTCAGATCCGCGAGCGGCTCGCGACCGGGCAGGGTCTGACCGGCCCGGAGACGGCCGTCCTGATGGCGTACACGAAGATCACGGTCGCCGACGAGCTGCTGCGGACCTCACTGCCCGAAGACCCGTATCTCAAGGTGCTGCTGCACTCGTACTTCCCGGCCCCGCTGCGCGAGCAGTTCCTCGACCGGATCGACGCGCACCCGCTGCGCCGCGAGATCACCACGACCGTCCTGGTCAACGACACGGTCAACACGGGCGGTACGACGTATCTGCACCGGATGCGGGAGGAGACCGGAGCGTCGCTGGAGGAGATCGTCCGGGCCCAGACCGCGGCCCGCGCGATCTTCCGAGCCGCCACGGTGTGGGACGGGGTCGAGGACCTCGACACCTTGGTCGCGGCGGATGTCCAGACCCGGATCAGGCTGCACTCGCGCCGACTGGTGGAGCGCGGCACGCGCTGGCTGCTGAACAACCGGCCGCAGCCGCTGGAGCTCGAGGAGACGGTGACGTTCTTCGCCGAGCGCGTCGAGCAGGTCTGGTCGCAGCTGCCGAAGCTGCTGCGCGGCGCGGACCTGACGTGGTTCCAGAAGATCCACGACGAGCTGACGGGCGTCGGCGTCCCGGAGGAACTCGCCACCCGCGTGGCCGGGTTCTCCTCCGCGTTCGCGGCGATCGACATCGTCTCGGTGGCCGACCGCATGGACAAGGAGCCGCTGGACGTCGCCGAGGTGTACTACGACCTCGCCGACCGGCTGCGCATCACCCGGCTGATGGACAGGATCAGCGAGCTGCCCCGCGCCGACCGCTGGCAGTCCATGGCCCGTGCGGCGATCCGCGAGGACCTGTACGCGGCGCACGCGGCGCTCACGGCCGACGTGCTGGCGGCGGGCAACGGCACGTCGACACCGAAGCAGCGGTTCAAGGTGTGGGAGGCGAAGAACGAGGCCATCATCGGCCGGGCCCGCACCACCCTGGACGAGATCCAGAGCTCGGACACCTTCGACCTGGCGAACCTGTCGGTGGCGATGCGGACCATGCGGACGCTGCTGCGCTCGCACGCGTAAGGCAGCACGCGCCCGTCCCGCCCACGGCCCACAACCCGCAGGGGCGCCCCGGACACAACGGTCCGGGGCGCCCCTGCGGCGTTGCGGTGCCGGTCTCAGGCGGGCTTCGGAGCGGGCTCGGGCTCGAGTCCGGTCGCGGGCTCGGTTCGGGTCTTCACCTCGGGCTGCTCGGGCTCGGGGTTCGGTTTCGGGGCGGCCTTCGGCTCGGCCTTCGGCTTCGGCTTGGGATTCGGCTTGCGGGCCTTGTCCGGGCCGCCGGTGAACGCCTCGTACTCCTTGAGCACCTCGTCCGTCGGGCCGTCCATGCGCAGTTCGCCCCGCTCCAGCCACAGGACGCGGTCGCAGGTGTCGCGGATCGACTTGTTGCTGTGGCTGACCAGGAACACCGTCCCGGCATGCTTGCGCAGTTCGCGGATGCGGTTCTCGGAGCGCTTCTGGAAGGAGCGGTCGCCGGTGGCCAGCGCCTCGTCGATCATCAGGACGTCGTGGTCCTTCGCGGCGGCGATGGAGAAGCGCAGCCGGGCGGCCATGCCGGAGGAGTAGGTGCGCATCGGCAGGGTGATGAAGTCGCCCTTCTCGTTGATGCCGGAGAAGTCGACGATCTCCTGGTAGCGCTCCCGGACCTGCTCGCGGGACATGCCCATCGCGAGCCCGCCCAGCATGACGTTGCGCTCGCCGGTGAGGTCGTTCATCAGGGCAGCGTTGACGCCGAGGAGGGAGGGCTGGCCGTCGGTGTAGATCCGGCCGTTCTCCACCGGGAGCAGCCCGGCGACGGCCTTGAGCAGGGTCGACTTGCCCGAGCCGTTGGTGCCGATGAGGCCGATGGCCTCGCCCCGGTAGGCGACGAAGGACACGTTCCGCACCGCGTGCACCGTGCGTACGCCGGACGCCTTCTCGGTCTTGCGGCGGCGCACGATGCGGTTGAGGGCCGCGGTGGCGGAGCCGCGTCCGGCGCCGGTGCCGTTGACCCGGTAGACGATGTCGACGCCGTCGGCGACGACGGTGGGGATCTTCTCGTCGGTGTTGTCAGCCACGGCCGTAGGTCTCCTCAGCCTTCCAGAAGTAGATGAAGCCGATCACGCCGGCCAGCAGCGCCCAGCCCACCGCGAAC
>NZ_JBHSOA010000016.1:13713-15314 GCF_042655885.1 Streptomyces chlorus | reverse complement strand
CCAAGGCTTCCTCACCCAGCCCGGACGGGGCCTCTACCGGAAAGGGACTTAACGACCTCTCAGAGGGCGGTTCGTGAGTCTTTGAGTAGTTCTGGCGTCGCCTGAAAGTGTGGGTGTGGGTGGAAGTCCGCCGGTCCGCAGTCGGCGGTCTGTTGGGGTGGCGGGGTGAGTGAACGCAAGCCGTACCCGAGCGACTTATCCGACGAACAGTGGTCGTTGATCGAGCCGGTGATCACGGCATGGAAGGACCGGCACCGCTCGGTGAGCGGCCACCAGGGCGCTTATGCGATGCGGGAGATCGTGAACGCGATCCTGTACCAGGGCCGGACCGGCTGCCAGTGGGCCTACCTCCCCCACGACCTGCCACCGAAGAGCGCGACGTACTACTACTTCGCCGCCTGGCGCGACGACGGAACCGACCAGACCATCCACGAACTCCTGCGCTGCCAGGTCCGCGAGCGGGCCCGCCGATTAGAGGACCCGACCCTGGTGGTATTGGACACCCAAAGTGTCCATGCGGCTGCCGGGGTCCCCGCCTCCACGACCGGCCGGGATGCCGCGAAGAAGGTGCCGGGCCGCAAGCGGGGACTGGCCGTGGACGTGCTCGGGCTGGTCATCGCCGTCACCGTGCTGGCCGCGAACACGCACGACAACACCGCGGGCATCGCCCTGCTGGACCGGGTTGCCGAGCACACCGGCGGCACCGTCGAGAAGGCCCTGGTCGACCAGGGCTTCAAGAACCAGGTCGTCGCGCACGGCGCCGGCCTGGGCATCGACGTCGAGATCGTCGAGCGCAACCCGCAGGAGACGGGGTTCGTCCCGCAGCCGAAGCGGTGGAGGGTCGAGCAGACCTACGGGATCTTGATACTGCACCGGCGCCTGGTCCGCGACTACGAGTACCATCCCGCTTCCTCCGCCTCCCGCGTCTACTGGGCGATGACCCACGTCATGGCCCGCCGGCTCACCGACGCGAACGCTCCCACCTGGCGTGATGAGCAGGCGGTAAATGCGTGAACATCCAGCCCCTGCTCGAGGCACTCGGGGCTTCACCCCGGATCGTGGACACCTTGGACACTGGACCTTGAGGGTCCAGAGGAAGAGATGTCACTGATGGTGATGAAGGTGTACTCGGCGGAGTTCAAGGCGGATGCTGTCGCGCTGTACCTGTCGGACCCCAAGAACACGTTCGAGGGCGTGAGCAAGGACCTGGGAGTCAGCCGGGAGACGCTGCGGAACTGGGTGCGGGTCGAGCGCACCCGGCAGGGCCGCGCGGCGGCCGCGAGTCGCTCGCCGCGGGCGGTACAGGCCGTCGATGTACCCTCCGACGATGTGCTGAAAGAGGAGAACAAGCAGCTCAGGGCTCGGATCAGGGAGCTGGAGACCGAGCGGGAGATCCTGCGGAGGGCCGCGAAGTATTTCGCCGGCGAGACCAACTGGTGAGCCGTTTCCAGTTCGTTGATGATCATCGCGGCGCGTTCGGCGTCAAGCGGCTGTGCCGGGTCCTGGAGGTCTCCCGGTCCGGGTTCTACCGGTGGCTGAAGGGCGCCCCGGCCCGCATCGAGCGGGCGCGGTCCGACGCCCGCCTGGCCCGGCGGATCCGG
>NZ_JBHSOA010000016.1:0-13649 GCF_042655885.1 Streptomyces chlorus | reverse complement strand
GGATCGAGGTGAACCACAAGCGGGTCGCGCGTGTGATGGCCCGGATCGGCCTGCAGGGCGTGCACCTGCGTAAGAAGGTCCGCACCACCGTCCCCGAGCCGTCCGCGACGCCGGTGCCCGATCTGCTGCGGCGTGACTTCACCGCGAGCGAGCCGAACACCAAGTACGTCGGCGACATCACTTACCTACCCATCGGCGACGGCCAATTCCTGTATTTGGCAACGGTGTTGGACCTTTGCTCGAAACGGCTGGCGGGCTGGTCGATCGCCGACCACATGCGCACCGAGCTGGTCACCGATGCGCTCCGGGCTGCGGCCCGTACCCGCGGCGGAACCCTTGACGGGGCGATATTCCACAGCGACAACGGCGCCCAGTACGCGTCGAAGGAGTTCGCGGACGTGTGCCGCGAACTCGGCGTGACCAGATCACGTGGGGCGGTCGGAACCTCGGCGGACAACGCCGCCGCCGAATCCTTCAACGCAAGCCTGAAGCGGGAGACCCTGCAGAGAAGGAAACGCTGGTCAGGGGCGCGCGAGGCCCGCCTTGCGGTGTTTCGGTGGGTCACTCGCTACAACACAAGAAGGAGACACTCCGCACTCGGCCAGATCAGCCCGATCACCTACGAACAACGATCGATTACGCTGGCCGCTGCCGCATAACAAACGGTGTCCACGATCCGGGGTCAAGTCCCCTCGACGTCCAGGAAGACGCTGCCCGGGCCCTGGCCGACGACCTGCGAGGACAGATCACCGAACTGCAGGGCCGGCTGCGGGAGGCCGAGACCCACCTCGAGCACCTGGCGATCACCCGGAAGACCGTCACCGCTCTCGCTGACCGGCTTCCCGCCCAGGCCGCCTCGGCCGACCTGCCCGAGCACCCGGACTACCCCCGCATCCTCGCCGCCTTCAACCAGGCCACCGGCCCCCTCCGGGCCCGCGACGTCTGCGAAGCCCTCGACCACGAACTGCTGCCGAAGAACATCGAAGGCACCCGCGCCAAGCTGAAACGCCTCGTCAAACTCGGCATCCTCACCGAGATCGACACCGGCAACTTCGCCCGGCAGCAGTAGCCGACCAAGACCCGCGACCAGCAGAGGCTCGGAAAAAACCTGCCTGGGGCCAAAGCTAAAAGCCGCGGCGTCAGGGCGCGTCGATCAGCTCGGTCGCGCGAATCACTGCGGTGAGGGCATCGGGGCGGCCTGTGCGTTGGTAAACGTCAAGGCAGGTGTCGGCGAGCTTGATGACGTGTTCGTCCTGGTGGCGGACGGCAAGGGCGAAGGTCTCTTCCGCTGACTGGTGGGCGGTGGGGAGGGCGTGCCGAGGTGTGGGTGCGGCGGGGGTGTAGGCCGCGGTCACGGCCGCGCTGGCCGCCCAGGCCGCGTGCAGGCTCATGACCCACTGGGTGCCGGGGAGTGCGGGCAAGGTACGCAGGACGGCCATGGGTGCGGTTGCGGCGTGAACCAGCATGACGGGCGAGCCGTGCGCGTTCGGGAGGTAGTGCACGGCGGCAGCCGTCGTCAGATCGGCCAGCAGGTCCCGGGCCTGCCCGGCGTCCGCGGCGGGTCTCAGCGCGGCCAGCGCGATCGGCCAGCCGGTCAGGTCGGTGAGCTGGTCGAGCCGGTGGTTGATGCCCGCGGTCTGGTCGGGAACGCGCGGAACGCCTGCGAGAGCGGACGCCGGGTCGGCGGTTCCTGAAGGGGTGGCGGATGGCACCCGCTGCCAGCGCGCCGCCCAGTAGCCGAGCGCTTGGCCGAGCTCGGCCAAGCGCGGTCCGTCCTCGTGGTCCAGCAGGGCGTGGACGGCGTGGCCGGTGCGGATCACCCCGTGGGTGGCGCCGGCCGCGATGCCGGGCAGAAGCCGTGGCCACCACGTCTCCAGTACCGTGCGCCAGGGCTGTTCGGTCACCTCGCGTTCGAAGAACGCAAGCCAGTCACCGAGACGGTGAGGGGCCCCGAGCGCCGTGCGCCATTCGGCGGCGGTGATGGGCGAGGCGCCGCGGGGCCGATCGTCCAGCCGACTCATGTAGAGGTCCAACCAGCGGTGGACCTGTCGCGCGTGTCCGCGTCTGACCATGGATTCCACCGCCATGGGACCGTGATTGGTCAGCCAGCCTTCGAATTCCGGTCCGGTCCGATGCAGCCGTTCGTAGGCCTCGTCGAGCGTGCTGTCGATCTTCATGTGATCTGACTCTAGCCACGCGATGATGCGCCACCATCGGTCCAGGGATCTAGACGCGCCCCTACATCGGGCTTAGGACCTTCAGACGGACACCCACATCCAGATCGGCCCGACCGGCAAGAAGCTGCTGCCTCTCGAAGGTATCCGGGCCAAGCTGAAACGCCAGGTCAGCCGCGGCGTCCTCACCGAACCCGAGCCCGGACTCTTCACCCTGCCGCGGTCTATTCAACCCGCACCACAGCCCGCCTCAACCTAGGACCCGGCGAAAGCTCACAGAACGCCCTCTCAGACCCTGACCGCATGGCTGCGCGAGCACCCAGGGGCCCAGTACGTCTGCCGCGACGGCTCTGCCTCCTACGGCGAGGCGATCCGCCAGGCCCTGCCCGAAGCGGTGCAAGTCAGCGACAGGTGGCACCTCTGGTCCAACCTGTGCGGCAAGGCCCTGGCCGAAGTCCGCTCCCACGCCGCCTGCTGGGCCACCGCCGTGAACCCCGCCCGACCCGGCGGCGTACGTGAGCAGACGACCCGCGAGCGCTGGCAGCAGGTCCACAACCTGCTCGACAAGGGCGTCGGTCTGCTCGAATGCTCCCGCCGCCTCGACGTAGCCCTGAACACCGTCAAGCGGTACGCCCGCATGAAGGAGCCCACCACCGAGCGCCGCGCGCCTCGGTACCGGCCCACGCTCGTCGACCCCTACCGCGACTACCTGCGCCGACGTAGAAGCGAAGATCCCGCTGTGCCCATCACTCACCTCCTGCGGGAGATCAAGGAGCTGGGTTACACCGGCAGCGCGAACCTCCTGGTCCGCTACATCACCCAGGGCCGTGCCGAGGGCGACCGGCCCGTCACCACCCCGCAGCGCTTCGCCCGCCTCCTCCTCACCCGCCCCGAGAACCTGCGTGACAAGGACGCCGCACTACTGCGGGAGCTCACAAAGGCTTGCCCCCAGACCGCCGAACTCGCCAGACTGACAGGCGAGTTTGCGCAGCTGCTGGCCCCGGCCGAGGGCAACGACTCGAAGCTCACCGACTGGATCACGGCAGTTCGCGCCGCCGACCTACCCCATCTGCACTCCTTCACGAACGGTCTTGAGCTCGATCGTGCCGCCGTCGACGCCGGACTCACCACCCCCCTACCACAACGGCCGCACCGAGGGCGTCAATACGCGAACCAAGAAGATCATGAGGCAGATGCACGGCCGAGCCGGGTTCCCCCTGCTCCGCCAGCGAATCCTGCTCCACTGATCACCACACAGCGCTACCACCGATTACGTGACAGAGCCAAACGTTCGGTGTAACTCCTGATCAAGGAAGATGCACCGATGACCAGTGAGAACGTGTCCGAGGCCCAGTCCGTCGAGATGCCTGAGCCGCAGCCGTCGAAGGCGGTGGACGACCAGCTCATCGACGAACTGGTGGGCCGGACCCAGGCCGAGGGCCTGCAGCTGACCGGCGAGGGCGGGCTGCTCCAGCAGCTGACCAAGCGGCTCCTGGAGTCCGCCCTCGAGGGCGAGATCACCGACCACCTCGGCTATGACAAGCACGACCCGGCCGGCAAGAACGGCGGCAACTCCCGCAACGGCACCCGCGGCAAGACCGTGCTCACCGAGGTCGGACCGGTCGAGATATCCGTGCCCCGCGACCGGGACGGAACCTTCGAGCCGAAGATCGTGCGCAAGCGGCAGAAACGCCTGTCCGGCGTCGACGAGATGGTGATCTCTCTGTCCGCGAAGGGCCTGACGACCGGCGAGGTCCAGGCCCACCTCGCCGAGGTGCGGACAGCCGAGTCATCGGCACCCCGAGAGGGCCGTGGACACCGAAGGAGCCGAGATTGCGCGTCGCTACACCAGGGAGTACCGCTCACCAGGGGCAGATGCTCCGTCGCACCACCACCGGCGCACACCACCTCCGAGCCGAATACGGCCGCCGTTACGCCGCTCTGCGTCGGCGCCTGACAGCCCTGACCTTCGGCTTTGTCATCATGGTCCTCGTTATCTCGTCATCATCCGGTTGACTTTGGTGTCGGGTTTCTCGCTGTTCGCTCAGAACAGCGCCAGGCCCTCACCGCTGGTGTCCGCGATGACCGGCCGGGACCGGGCGGGGAGGCCGTCCAGGCGGTCGGGTCCGGCCGCGGCGGCCACGGCAGGGGCGGTCTCGGCCAGCCAGGTGCGAAACCGCTCGGCGGCTTCGCGGTAGGGGACTTGCGCCAGGACCCGGTGCTCGCCCGAGGGGCACAGGTCGACGGCGACAGTGAGCAGGCAGGAACCGGGCGCATGGTGGCTGCCGGTCCAGGACACGCGCAGCGCACCGCAGGGTGTGCGCCCGCGGGAGCCGCGGGGGTCGTGGTGGGTCGGGCGCAGTGATCGGCAGGCTATGTGGGCGGTCCATGCGGCGAGGTGGGGCAGTGGCAGGGTGGTGCGGGTGCGGCAGCCGGGGCAGCGGTGCCAGTGGCGGAGCCAGGCGGCGGCGTGGGTGTGGAAGAGGCGTGCGTAGTGGTGGGCCACGCGGATGTCGTTGCTGTAGAGGTGGTCGGGGCGTTCTTGTGTGTTGCAGGAGTGGCAGACGGGGGCGCGGACGTAGCCGTGTTCGTGGCAGTGGTCGAGTACGGCGGCGGGTGCGGTGCGGCAGATGGCGCAAGCCCACCCGGCCACCTTGCGGGAAGTGCCGGGTTTCCTGCTGAGTACCGAGTACAGGTGGCCTTTCAGTTCCTCGTTGTACGGGCGTAGTGGGGCGGTTGGGCAGTCGGGGCTCGTCGTCTGCCGGCCGTCGGCGGCTCGGGCCTGCCGGTGGTGGGAGGGCGGCTCGGTGACGGTTGCGCTTTTCTGGCAGGTCCGCGCGGCTTGCAGCCACCGCGTTTCGGTGTGCTCGGCCACGTCCAGCAGCCTGACCACGGCGCGCGGCAGCCACCATGTCCGCGCCGTCCGGTCGCGGGTTTTCTCCACGAGTATCCGCCGCCAGTCGATCCCCGCCAGGTGGTACGGCCGGCCGCCATCACATGGTGCTGCCCGCTCGGGCTCGTCCGGTTCCTGCAGTTCTTGGGTGATGCGCCGGCGCCATCGCAGCGGTGTGTTCTCGTTGTGCTCCTGCTTCGGCGCGTCACGGAACGGACCGATGCGGACCAGGTCCTGGCGGTCCATCTCCACCGCGTTCAGTTCCGCTGCCGCCCGGCGTACCTCGGTCTCCGGAACGCTCCACTGGCCGCCGCCTGCCTTCACCGTCGCCACCACACGGCCGCCGAGCAGGACGTAGCCCGCCTGGGCATCGGCGGGAGGGCGGGTGAACGCCGCAGAAGCCGTTGGTACAGCGCTGTGGGCCGTCAAGTCGGCCCACAGAGCGTCCGCGGCGCCCAGAGTGATCAGGCCGCCCGTGCGGCCCGGGATGACACGCTCTGACATACCTACAGGCTAACGGCCGGTCTCCGCAGCGCCTCCGCATCTGTGGCCTCGACGACCGCGCGCCCATAGACCCACTTCGGCATGGGCGGCCGGGACCAGGTTCGAGGCCGCCACCACCGCCAGGCCGCAGCCGGCACCTTCAGCCGGCTCGCTGCCGGGTACCCGTCGTACGCCTCACGCATCACGACCACTCCGGTCTCAAGCTCTTTCCCACCTCAGCCTGTGCGGCGCGGCGACACGAAACGGCGCGTGCCGGTGGTCACGGCAGTGTCGCCTGCGCGGGCAGGGTGTCCGTGCGGGTCGGATCTGGGCGGACCGTGGGGCGGGAGACGGTGAGGTGGTTTCGCGTCCGGTGTCCTTTCCGGCGGGCCGGTGCCGGGAGGTGTGGCAGGCCGTGGGCGGCTGTTCGTGAGGGTGGTGTTTGCCCAGGACAGCGGCGACGGTCCCGTTTGGGTGAGTAGCATCCGGCAGCAACAACCCCCGTATGAAGGAGCGTGCCGCGTGGTCACCGAGCCGGAAGAGCCCACCAGCCAGAGTCTTCAGAGCCAGTACGCGGCCCAGTTCGCCGACCACCTCGCGGGCAACCGGGAGGAACAGGCCCGTCTGCGTAAGCGTCTTGAGCAGCTCGAGGCGGACGAAGCCTGGCTGGTGAAGGCACTGGAGACGGTGTCCGCCCCGGCCGAGGCCGGCGCCAGCGCCCAGGCGCCCGAGAACGAGCCGGCACAGCCGCAGGACAACACGTCCGGGCCCACCGAGCCGGCCGAGTCGTCCGAAGCGACCGATGTTGGGGCTTCCGCGGCTGTGCCGAAGCAGCGGCAGGACAAGCCGGCCGGGGCACCCGCGAAGAAGACCACGGCCAAGAAGACGGCCGTGAAGGAGACCACGGCCAAGAAGACGGCCGCGAAGAGGAGCACGGCGAAGAAGGCGCCCGCAGCGAAGAAGACGACGGTGGCCAAGGCCGGTGAACCGGCCCTGGGTGAGCTGCTGTTGAGCGTCCTCGGCAAGCACGCCGGGCAGCCGCGTACTGCGAGCGAGGTCGTTGGCGACCTGGAGCGGGAGTACCCCGAGCGGGCCCGGGACATCAACACCGTGCGCAGCACCCTGGAGCGGCTGGTCGCCAAGAGCCGCATCGAGCGGACCAAGCAGAAGAACACCGTGCTGTACACCGCCGTGACCGAGTCCGCGCCCGCCGCGGACGACGCAGCCGCAGAAGCGTCCCCGAGGACCGAGACGGCCGGCGCCGAGGAGACCGAGAAGGTGTCGGCGCAGGCCTGGTGAGGGTCGTGCCGCCCGTCGTGGCGCGCTGCACCGTCCCGGGCTTCAGCACCCGGCACGCTGTGACCGGCGGAGAGGTCGGATAACCGCGCGCCGACGGGGTAGAACGGACGCCGGGTGCCTTTCGGCTACGGACGGCCCTGCCCACAGACCAGCCGGGACCTCTCGGCGATATCGAAGGACAAGCAGCATGGCCAGCGGCACCGTGAAGTGGTTCAACGCTGAAAAGGGCTTCGGGTTCATCGCCCAGGACGGCGGCGGCCCGGACGTCTTCGCCCACTACTCCAACATCACCGGCAACGGCTACCGGGAGCTGGTCGAGGGCGAGCCGGTCACCTTCGACGTGGCCCAGGGCCAGAAGGGTCCCCAGGCCGAGAACATCGTGCGCGGCTGACGAAGGCAACTGCGCACCGCCCCGCGAGAGTGACTGTGTAGAGTGGCATCACCGACGCGGGGTGGAGCAGCTCGGTAGCTCGCTGGGCTCATAACCCAGAGGTCGCAGGTTCAAATCCTGTCCCCGCTACGAGAACGAGGGGCCCGGCGTCAGCCGGGCCCCTTGCCACATCCAGCCTGTGCCGCTCGAAAAGTCATTGCCCCAGGTGGGAGTGGTGTGGGTCGGCCGCTGGGAGCATGTCCGCGTGATCGTCTCACCGACGGACACGATGGTCCGGAAGCTGCTCTTTGTCCCGTCGGTGCTGCCGCACCGGGACACCACCAAGGACGCCGAGCCGCTCGTGCTGCGGCACGAGCACGCCGTGCTGCGCCGGCAGCCGACCGGCCCGATCCGCTACGAGCCGGCCGTGCGCCTGCCGAAAACCTCATCCGCGCAGGTCATGCGGCATATTGGTACGCGTGGAGGATGCCGCCGAGCCGTTCACGTCTCCGTATGCCGAGGCGAGCGATCTGCTCCAAATCGCTGTCCGGGACCGGCAACGGGTGCAGAGGGCGGGCGTTGTCGATGCCCTGATGGAGCCGATGGGAGTTGGAGAAGTCCTCGAACTCGCGTAAGGCGTGCAGCAGATGCCGCTGGTTCCAGCTCAACATGCGGTCCAGCAGCTCGCGCCGACAGGTCTGCATCCCTCCGTTCCATGATCAAGTTCATGCGCGGCATCCGCACCCCGCTGGGCACCACCTCAATCCCCCCCCTCAGCGAGGACCGCGTCGAACAGCGAGGGGAACTTTACGTCGCGGTCCCGGATCAAAACCGCGCCCGGCAGCCGGCGTCTTCAAGGTCCATGACGAGATTCTTCGCTGTCTGCGTCACCCAGGAGGCGCTCGGGTGCGCGGTGGCGCGGTGGCGCCGAGGATCCGGATCCGCCGGCCGGCATGCTCGATCACCGCGAACACGTACAGGCGCGCCCCGGACAGCGTGACCGTCTCCAGGAAGTCGCACGCCGGCAGGGCGTCGGCCTGGGAGCGCAGGAAGTCCGCCCACGTGCGGGAAGCACGTTTTGGTGCCGGGTCGATCCCAGCCTCCTGGAGGATCTCCCAGACGGTGGAGGCAGCCACCTTGATCCCGAGAACGAGGAGTTCGCCGTGGATGCGGCGATACCCCCAACCAGGATTCTCCCGCGCAAGCCGCAACACCAAGAGCCGGATGGAGCGCACGGTCCGCGGCCTTCCCGAGCGCTTCGGCCGGGAAGCGGCAGCGTGGCGGCGTGCGCCCAGATCGCGGTGCCGGCACAACACCGTATCCGGCCGCACCACCAGCCGTATCCGGCGCAGCACCTCCGGCGGCAGCCGGTGCAGCAACGCCGCCAGGAACGCCCGGTCGCCCGGGGCGAACCGCACCCTGTCTTTGCCGAGTTGACGCTGAAGCACCGTGATCTGATGGCGCAGGGCGAGGATCTCCGCGTCCTTGTCCCGGTCGCTCATCGGTAACAGGCGGACCATGGCGAACGCTTGGGTCCGGTCGGGTAAGCCAGTCGCAGCAGCACGACCGACCATCATGTCGGGACAATCACCAGGTACGCGAGAGCACCCCCTCGAGCGCCCGCGCGCGAGACCCCGCGCACCGCCTCCCACCAGGGTGGATGAGGTTTTCGGCAGGGGCAGCGTCTCGGTCTGCTTGACCAGGCGATGCGCGCCCGGCGGGCTGAGCGGAAATGCTCGGGGGACGTTCTTGGTGTAGGCCGCGTCCATGATCACCTCGGTGTGCTGGAAGGGTTGGCGGCCGGCTTGGGTCGGGTTGCCGACGACGTGGTCGACACCCTCCATCTGCTCGGGGGGTCTCCATCCAGCCGACGAGGAGCCGGCCGAAGATGATCGCCCAGCCGTATGCCCCGGCGTACTTGAGTCGGTGGATCTTGTCGCGGAGGGCTCCGGAGTACACGGCTACGGTGTCGACGCGGGAGAAGCCCCTTTGCTCGACCGGCACGGTGCACAGCCTGTTCCCGCACGCCCTGCCGGGCAGGACGGCCTGGGAGCAGACCGGGCAGCGCGGGTCGGCGACGGGCCAGCGGGCGTGTCCGCGCTCGTTCGGTGACTGATGCGCTCATGCTGTACACCGGGTCAGGGCCACTGCACAGGTCTGCACAGCGGTCTTACCGCCGGGCCCGGGCGACGGCAGGGTAGTAGGCGAGCGGTACCCGGCGGAATGTCAGGATGGGGGCATGACGACCAAGGCTTACTTCGATATCACCATCAACGACGAGCCCGCCGGGCGGATCGTCTTCAACCTGTTCGACGACGTGGTTCCCAAGACGGCGGAGAACTTCCGCGCCCTCGCGACCGGCGAGAAGGGCTTCGGCTACGCGGGCTCGTCGTTCCACCGTGTCATCCCCGATTTCATGCTCCAGGGCGGCGACTTTACCCGGGGCAACGGCACCGGAGGCAGGAGCATCTACGGCGAGAAGTTCGCCGACGAGAACCTCACCCTCAAGCACGACCGGCCGGGCCTGCTGTCCATGGCCAACGCGGGCCCGAACAGCAACGGCTCGCAGTTCTTCATCACGACCATCGTGACGGGCTGGCTGGACGGCAAGCACGTGGTGTTCGGCGAGGTCGCCGACACCGAGAGCATGGACCTCGTCAAGAAGATCGAGGCCCTTGGCTCCTCCAGCGGCCGTACCTCCGCGAAGATCACTATCGCCGAGTCCGGCCAGCTCTGACGATTCGCCGCCAGCGCCGCCGAGAGGCGTCCGCCCGACGCGCCCCTCGGCGGGAATCGGCACGCGGCCGTAGCCATAGACGGCTCCCGGACAGTGATGAGTTTGGACGCAGGGAGAGTTGACGGCGCACGTATGGTGGGGAGGAAACGCATCAACGCCCACCCCGGGCTGTGAGCCGGGCGGGCCGAACGGGGGAAGAAAGGTGCGTGCCCGATGACGGTCGGGCTCCTCTCCACGATTGCTGCTGTGTTCTACGGGGGCACGGTCTCGATCCTCGCTCTGACTGCGACCTTTGCTCGGCGCCGCACGCTGCGGCGTGAAGCACGCAGCACCCTTGCCGTCTTGGTGCCGAGGAGGGCGGTGGAGCCGCAGCAGGCAGCCCGCGCGGCAGTAGGCCCAGACAGCTGAGCGGCGTTGTCAAGTTGTCCATGACGTGTCTGGCTGATGGGATGTCAGGGTGTGGTGGGCCGGGTCAGGCCTCGGTGGGCAGGCTGGTGCTACCGGTGATCTGGTTCCAGGTCTCGAAGCGGCGGTGCATCTCGGCGCGGTACTGAGGGGCGGTGAGGCGGTGGCGTCGGGGCCTGAAGTGCGGTGAGATCGCGCCGAACACGGACAGGAACCGCCGTGTCCCGGTGGCGGAGCAGAAAGCCCTTCATCGGGCGTTCGCGCTGCCGGGTGGGCTGGCGGGAGTTCTCCGCCCGGTTGTTGAGGTACTTCGACTGCCGGTGTCCGACCAAGGACATCAGCTCCCGGTGGGCGAGGCCGTAGGAGCGGAGCCTGTTGGTGACCAGCACCCGGAGCACCCGGCATTGCTTCTTCATCGGCTTGGCCAGGAGCCGCTTCGCGGCCGTCGCGTTGCGCCGGGACCGCACCAGGATGTCCAGCACGGTGCCGTCCTGGTCCACGGCCCGCCACAAGTAGTGCCGCACCCCGTTGATCTTCACGAACACCTCGTCGAGGTGCCACGTGTCGCCGGCCTGGGGACGGCGGCGGCGCAGGGCCGCGGCGTAGCGGGGGCCGAACCGGTCGCACCACTGCCGGATCGTCTCGTGAGAGACGATGATCCCGCGGGCGAGCAGCAGCTTCTCCACCTCGCGGAAGCTGAGCGGGAAGCGGAAGTACAGCCACACACAGGGGGAGATCACCTCTACCAGGTACCGATGCCCCCTGTACGACGGCGCGCTGTCCACAGAGGACTTCTCCCAGCCTGATCAACCCGAAGATCATCCCACCCGGTCAACCAACTTGACGGCGCCCCTTGTCGAGATAGCGGGTGAGGGCGGAACACCCCCGCGTCGGCGGGAAGGACTGACGGGCGATCTTGATTCCGACATTCCAGACCAGGTCACTCCACCTTGGTGGGGAGGACGAGGACGGCTCTGGCCTGGTTGACCTAGCCTTCGGATCACCTCTGCTCGTGCAGAGAAGACGACATCGGCGCCACCCTCACACAGATCGGCTATGGCTCACCTCCGCTCGCGCGGAGAGGACGAGCCGCTGATGCTGGCCGATCCGGTCCGCGTCTCAACAAGGGACATCCCTGATCTTCTCGACGAGAACGCCGACCGATTTAGCCTTCTCCTTCAGTCCGGAGTTCAGATCTGCGGAATCCTCCAGCACCACTACGGGCTGAACCTGGGCTTGTCGAGGAACAGAGCGGACCGACTTATTGATCAGAAACTCATGGGGTTCACTCGTCGGTGGCGTAGCGGACGTGCCGGCCGCCGAGGTATCCGCGCACGATGCGAGGTTGGCGTTGTCGGCGGTAGAAGAACCTGCGGGTTTCGGCGGCGGGTTCGGTCTGGTTCCTGGCCCGGTGGGTGTGGGGCAGGCTGTGTTTGGGGTTGGCGTTGACCAGCTCGTCCGGATTCAGCTCGGGTGAGTACGAGGGCAGGAAGTGCAGTTCGACCTGGTCCTTGTGGTCGGCGAGCCAGGCCCGAACCGTCTTCGAGCGGTGGGCCGAGTGCCGGTCGACGACCAGGTGGACCTTGCGGTCGAAGTGCCCGACGAGCCGGGCGAGGAACCGGCACATGACCTTCGCGTCGAACGACTCGGTGAAGACCATGAAATGCATCCGCCCCTTGGTGCTGATCGCGGACATCGCGTTCGCCGAGAACCGGTTCCCGGTGCGGTGCACGACCGGTGTCGTGCCTTTGGCTCCCCAGGTGCGGCCGGTGACCTGGTCCGATCGGATGCCGACCTGGTCGGCGAACAGCACCTCCCCGTTCTCCGCCTTCGCTCTGGCCCGGATCGCCGGCCACGTCTCCTCGCGCCGGATCCGGACCGCCTCCGGATCCTGCTCGACCGCCCACTTGTCCGGCCGCTGGAACGTCAGCCCCCACCGCTTGAGGTACGTGCCCACCCCCGGCTCGGTGAAGCGGACCCGGTACAGCTGGAAGATCAGCTCGCCGATCAGCCCCCGCGTCCACAGCTGACCGGAAAGCCCCAGGCCGGAGGGGGTGTGGGCGCGGGCGGCCTGACGGACGGCGGCCTGCTCGGCCTCGGACAGCACCTGATGTTCCCCCGCGCGGCGGCCCCGCGGACGGTACAGCAGCGCGTCCCGTCCACCCGCCTGCCGCCTTGCCCACCAGTGGTCCACGGCCCTGACCGACACCTGGAACAGGGCCGCGACCTCTACCCGGTCCCGGCCCTCCACCAGCGCGGACACGGCCGGCAGACGCACGGCCTCCTGCGCGTCCGGCGACCAGGTCCGCGCATCCCCCACCAGATCACTCACGCACGGCCAACGAGCCTGAACCCAAAGCGTTTCGGATCAATACGCCCCCGCGCCGGGGGTGTTGCCCAATTGGGCAAAAATTATTTTGATCAGGCGGTGAAGGCGGGCGGGGCCGCAGGGGTCGGGAGGATGCGGGCGAGCTGTTGGGCCGCGGCGATCAGGGTCCGGTCGGACAGGTACGGTCCGATGATCTGGATGGCGAGCGGCAGGCCGGCGCTCGTGGTGCCCGCCGGAAGCACGATCGACGGCAGGCCCACAGGCCCGGCAAGGTTGATCCAGCTCGTCTGATCGAAGAACGAACGCCGCTCGCCGTCGACGGTGATGTACCGCTGGGGCGACGGGACGGAGGTCTGGTCGTCGACGGCCGCGGTCGGCGCCGCCGGCGTGATGAGGATGTCGTGCTCGGCGAAGTAATCGGCCCACCGGCCGCGCAGCTTCTGGCGGTCCTCGTCGGCGCGCGCCCAGTCGCGATGCCGCATGGTGCGTGACTTGAGGTAGAGGGCGCTGGGGTCGTCGTCGGTGAGCGCGTCGGCGGCCTTACAGTCGGCGGCGAATGCCTCGTCGCTCGCGGACGCGGACCCGGTGGCGTACATCAAGGACTGGAACAGCCGGTCGCTGATGACGAGCTCTACGGGCCGGGAGCGGTCGTCGACGGTGGCTCCGGCGCTGCGGACGAGCCGGGCGACCTGGTCGAGGAGACCACGGGTAGCGGAGTCGACCCGGCAGTAGTCGTCATCTGCCCATATGCCGACGCGGTACTGGCTCAGGCTGGTGAACTTCGAGGCCGGGAGGTCGATCCTCCAGGCGGCGCCGTCGGCGGGGGCCGGAGCGGCGATCACGTCTAGGCTCGGACTTCGCGGGTCACCGTTTCAGGTCTGTGGCCAGCGGGTTTGTCCGATGTCGGTGCCGAGGAGATCGAGGAGGTGGAGTTGGACGCCGCGGGTGATCTGGACAGT